>CADDYW010000013.1 GCA_902810745.1 Chloroflexota bacterium
CGCAGCAGATCATTGCTTACGAGAGTAACGTGACCCAGACGGTGGATCCGCTGGGGGGGAGCTATTTTGTCGAGGCGCTGACGGATCAGCTGGAGCGGGAGGCCCAGCGCTACCTCGACGAGATCGACCGCATGGGCGGCGTCATCGCCGGCATTGAAAGCGGGTACTTCCAGCGCGAGATTGCCGAGAGCGCCTACCGCTATCAGCAGCAGATCGATCGAAAGGAGCGTATCATCGTGGGGGTAAACGCCTTCAACGATGGCGAAGGAGCCTCGGCCGACATTCTCCAGATCGATCCGCGCTGGGAGCGCGCGCACCTGGAGCGGCTGAATCGCGTTCGAGCCGAGCGCGACTCCACGCAGGTGGCGAGACGACTGGAAGACCTGCGGCGTGCGGCCAGGGGCAGCGAGAATCTGATGCCGCCGATCCTGGACTGCGTTCGCGCCTACTGCACGCTTGGCGAGATCATGGACGCATTGCGATCGGTGTTTGGGGAGTACCGAGAAGAGCCAGTGGTGTGATACGCATTGCGGTAGGATAGTGATGTATTGATGGCAGGTTGGCCTTGCCAACCTGCCATCAAAAAGAATCACTCTCTACCCGAAAACGGTATGAGAGGTGTGGAGATGGCGGACGCGTCGAGGAAGATACGGGTGCTCGTAGCGAAGCCAGGTCTCGATGGCCACGATCGGGGCGCCAAAGTTGTCGCGCGTGCGCTGCGCGACGCGGGCATGGAGGTGATCTACACCGGACTTCGTCAGACACCGGAGATGATCGTCGAGGCCGCTCTCCAGGAGGACGTCGACGTGGTCGGGCTCAGCGTGCTGTCTGGCGCGCACATGACACTGGTTCCCAGGATCACCGCGCTGCTTCGTGAGCGAGGGGCTGACGACGTGCTCGTGCTCGTCGGCGGGATCATCCCCGATCACGACATTCCCGCGCTACAGGCCGCCGGGGTCGCGCGCATCTTCGGTCCGGGCAGCTCGACCGCCGACATCGTCAGGTTTATCCAGGAGCAGGTCGGAGACGCTGCTGCCTCCGGAGCCGTTCGTGTCGCGCGCTGAGCTCGATCCAGAGCTGCTCGTCTGCCAGGCGCGCGCCGGTGACGTGCGCGCTCGTGCCCGGCTCTTCAGTCTCGTCGAAAATGGCGGTCTCGCCGCCCAGAATGCTCTCGCCGAGCTTGCTCCGCTCGCCAATCACGCCTGCGTGGTCGGGATCACTGGCCCGCCCGGCGCTGGCAAGAGCACCTTGCTAGGACGAATGGCCGCGGAGCTCCGCCGCCACGGGCAGACGGTCGCCATCTTCGCCATTGACCCATCCAGCCCGTTGACCGGCGGCGCGATCCTCGGCGACCGCATTCGCATGCAGGACCTCCACGGCGATCCGGGAGTCTTCGTGCGTAGCATCTCGACACGCGGCGCGGTCGGCGGGCTCGCCCGCGCGGTCGGCGATCTAGTCGTCACGGCAGATGCTCTGGGCTACGATGTTATCCTCGTCGAGACCGTTGGCGCCGGGCAGGACGAAACCGCGATTGCACGAGTTGCTCCGACCGTCGTGCTGGTCGAGGTTCCCCACCTGGGCGATGACGTCCAGGCGATCAAGGCCGGCATTCTCGAAGTTACCGACATCTTCGTCGTGAACAAGGCGGACCGCGGCGATGCCGATCAGGCCGTGGCGATTCTCCGGGCAATGCTGAGCCTTGGGCAACGTCACGATGACTGGGTCCCGCCGATCGTCAAGACCTCGGCCACGACCGGGGACGGAGTGCCCAGGCTTCTCGACGCGATCCGTGACCATCGTGCCTATCTGCAGCGGGAAGGACGCCTGGAGGCCTGGCACCGCGAGCGCGCTCGGGCCGACCTGCTCGCCGCCGTTCGCGACCGGTTGTTCGCCCAGGCCATGGCAAGGATTTCATCCGAGCAGCTCGACGCCCTCGTCGACGAGGTCGCCAGCCGACGGCTCGATCTGGCATCGGCAGTCGATCGGCTGATCGGCGAGCCGGGCTGCTGATCGAGGGCCGGCTCCAGGCCGCAAAGAGCATTTCTACGGTTACCCCGCGCGACCGGAGGCTTCGCTCGCCACGGCACATCGCAGCACTCAGCTAGCGCAGGGACGTTCCTCGCCCTGACCCTCTGCAAGCGGGAGAGGGCTACCCACCTCTCACCGCGGATCCAGCACCGGGGACCTCGCCCGGCGCGACCTTGAGACCTGTCCCCTTGTCCCTGATCCCCTACCCCTCTCAGAAACTACTTTCGAACCGATGGATCCAGCGCGGACTGGAGGGCGTCGCCGACCAAGACCCACGCGAGCATCGTTACCGCCAGGACGATTGCCGGAAAGACGGTCAAGTTCCAGTAGGTCTGGATATACTGCTGATACAGCCCAATCATCTGGCCCCAGGACGGCGTCGGCGGAGTGATTCCGAGGCCAAGATAGCTCAGGCCGGCCTCGGCGAACATCGCCCCCGGCACCCCGAGCGTCATGGTGACAATCACCGGCGTGAGGGTGTTGCGGATCAGGTGGACCGTCACGATGTGCCAGGTGCTGCCGCCCATCGCTCGCGCCGCGCGAACGTAATCAGTCTCCTTGAGCGACAGGACCTGCCCGCGGACGAGCCGCGCGATGCCAATCCAACCGGTGATCGCCATGGCGATGATGATGTTGGTGAAGCCGGCGCCAAGCACCACCAGCAGGAGAATGTAGAAGAGCAGCGTGGGGAGGGACGAGAGTACGTCGATGACTCGCATGACGAGGTAGTCGAACCAGCCGCCAAGCAGACCGGCCAGCGCTCCGATCGGCACGCCGATCAAGACGAGGACGATCTGGCTGATGATGCCGACGGCCAGGGACACCCGCGCGCCGTAGATCAACCGGCTGAGCAGATCGCGCCCCAGGTCGTCGGTTCCCAGCAGATGCTGGCTGGACGGTAGCTGCCAGGTCGCGGCGTAGTCCCCGTGGTACGGATCGTACGGCGCAATCTGTCCCGCGAAGATCGCGACCAGAATCTCGGCGACAATGAAGCCAACCGCTGCCAGCGCGATCGGATTCCGTCGGAACCGCTCCCAGGCTCGGTCGAGCGCGCCCGTACTACCTGAGGTCGCCGTTGGCTCGCGAGCTGTCGCTACCGCCGCCATTTCACGTCTCCCTCACCAGGCTGACTCGCGGATCGATCAGCGCGTAGGCAACGTCCGTCACCATATAGGTGATGCTGATCAGCGCCGTCCAGACCATCGTCGATGCCATGATCATTGGGTAGTCACGATTCGAGATTGCCGAGACCCAGTAGAAGCCGATGCCAGGGATCCTGAAGATACTTTCGATGAAGAACGAGCCGACGATGAGGTGCGCCACGAGGGGGCCGGCCACCGTGACAACGGGCGTCAGCGCGTTCTTGAAGATGTGGACAAAGAGGACGCGAGCCTCGCTCAGTCCCTTGGCGCGCGCGGTTCGCACGTAGGGCGCGTGAAGCACGTCGGCAATCGCCCCGCGGCTGTAGCGCTGGAGTGTCAGGATCGGTCCCAGCGAGTTCGCCAGCACCGGCAGGATCCATTGCCGAGGCGTCTCCCACCCGCCGGTTGGAACCCACTGCAGTTTGACCGCGAAGACGAACTGGAGCAGCACCGCGAACACGAAGCTCGGCATGACCATGCACGCGATCGAGACGAGCGTGCCCGCGTGGTCGATCCAGGAGTTCTGCTTGACCCCGGCCGCGATGCCCAGCCCCATGCCAACGATTGTCGAGAAGGCCAGGGTGAGCAGCCCGAGCTGAATCGAGTAGGGCCATTGATCGCGAATGATCTCAAGCACGGTGCGGCCGGTGCTGCTGAACGAGTACCCGAAATCGAGTCGCAGCGCGTTGCGCAGGAAGATGACGTATTGCTGCCAGACCGGCTTGTCCAAGCCGTAGAGCACGAGCAACTGCTTTCGCGTCTCCTCGGGAATCGCTACGGCCTTGTCACCCCCCATGACGTCGAACGGCCCACCCGGAATCGCGTGCATGAGAAAGAACGTGATTGCCGAGACCGCGAGCAGGACGCCGATCAAACCGGCGAGGCGTGAGAGAACGTATCGAAGCATCGAAATCCCTTCGAGATTACGACCGTCCACCAGGAGCTGGCCCCGGGGCCTGCTCATTCCTCATCTGACGTCACCGAATCACGCGAAGTGGCATGCAACCAGGTGCTCAGCCTCGACCGGTCGCAGCACCGGCTCCACCTCGGCGCACTCGCTCCGGGCAATCGGACAGCGCGTCCGGAACGGGCAACCACTGGGCCGCGCGATCGGGCTCGGAACGTCACCGGCCAGCCGACGTCGCTGGTAACGCCGTCCAGGATCCGGTTCTGGCACCGCCGAGAGCAGGGCCTGGGTGTACGGATGACGGGGGCTGGTCACGATGTCTCGACTCCGACCGATCTCGACAATCCGCCCCAGGTACATCACGCTGATTCGATGGCTCATAAAGGCGGTGACGGCGATGTCGTGCGAAACGAAAAGGTACGACAGTCCGAGCTGATCCTGAAGATCCCGCAGCAGGTTGAGAATCTGCGCCTGAACCGACACGTCCAGCGCCGAGACTGGCTCATCACAGATCAGCAGGCTCGGCTGGAGTGCCAGGGCGCGAGCGATGCCAATGCGCTGCTGCTGGCCACCGGAAAACTCGTTCGGGAAGCGCCGGAGTGCATCGGATGGCAAGCGAACCGTCTCCACGAGGGCGCGTACGCGTTCTCGTCGGCTGGCCGGCGATCCGATCTGATGAATGTCCAGCGGTTCCCGGATAATCTGCTCGACAGTCAATCTCGGATCAACCGCCGCGAACGGATCCTGAAAGATCATCTGCATCCGCCGTCGAATCTTGCGCAGTGCCTCGCCACTTAACCGACCGAGATCCACTCCCTCGACGAGAACCTGCCCACTGGTAGGTTCGTAGAGCCGCATGATCGTGAGACCGAGGGTCGACTTTCCGCAACCAGACTCACCGACGAGACCGAGAGTCTCACCACGGGCGATGCTCAGGCTGACGCGATCGACCGCCACAAGACGGAGGCGCCGCTGCCCAAAGAAGCCACGGCGGATCGGAAAACTCTTCACCAGATCGACCGTTTGCAGCAGAGGCTCAGCCATCATCCAGGCCTCCCCGCTGGGCAACCAGGCACGCCGCGAAGTGTCCGGGCGAAACTTCGGCGAGCGGCGGTACACGCGCGGCGCACTCGGGGACCCGGTAGCGGCAGCGCGGCTCGAACGAACAGCCGACCGGTTCGCCGGTGAGATCGGGTGGGGAACCCTCGATTGTCGCCAGGCGCTCCGGCCAGACCCCAAGGCGCGGAATCGAGCTCATCAGTGCACGCGTGTACGGATGCCGTGGCTTTCGGTAGATCTCCTGGACCAGGCCACTTTCGACGACCCGGCCCGCGTACATCACGGCGACCCGATCGGCGAGCTGGGCGATGACGCCGAGGTGGTGCGTAATAATGATGATCGACGTGCCCATCTCCTCGCGGAGCTCGCGCAAAAGATCGAGGATCTGGGCCTGAATCGTGACATCCAACGCCGTCGTCGGCTCATCGGCGATGATCAGGCGCGGTCGACAGGCGATCGCCATCGCGACCATAACCCGTTGGCGCATGCCGCCGGAGAGTTGGTGGGGATAATCCTGGAGCCGGTGCGCAGCATCGGGAATTCCGACTCGCTCGAGCAAGCCGATGACCTGCTTCACAGCATCGCGGGGCGACAGGCGACGGTGAACCCGCAACGGCTCCGCGAGCTGATAGCCGATCGAGAGGACTGGGTTGAGCGAAGTCATTGGATCCTGAAAGATCATCGCAATGTGGTTTCCGCGGATCCTGCGAAGCTCATCCGTCGAGAGTCGTAGCAGGTCACGCATCACGCCACGGTCATGGAGCAGCACCTGTCCGCCAACGATTCTTCCTGGCTCCTCGATCAACCCCATGATCGACAGCGCGGTGACGCTCTTACCACAGCCGGACTCGCCGACGATGCCCAGCACCTCTCCTTCATCTAGTGAGAAGGAAACGCCATCGACCGCTCGGATGGTTCGTCCCTCGACGAAGAAGTACGTTTTAAGATCGATGATGTCCAGGAGCAAGGTCGTCAGTGCGCCTTCCGGAACTGGTCAACATCCCTTCCGATGTACATCTGAAATCGGGAGATATCCAGGTAGTGGAAGGCGATGTTGCCGGACTTATCCGCCGGGATACCTTTTATGTACGGCCACCAGACCTGGAAGATCAGCATGTGATTGAGAAAGATCCCGGCAACGTCTTCGACCAGAATCTTCTCCGCCTGCTGGTAGAGCTCAAGGCGCTTCTGGACGTCTGACTCGTGTCCCGCATCGGTTACCAGCTTATCGAACTGGTCGTTCTTCCAGGAGTTCGTCGGGGACCCTTTTTCGCCGGTGCTCTTCCAGAGCGAGGTCAGAAGGTTGGATGGGTCCATGTAGTCGTATTCGTAACGATTGATAAAGAGGGGCATCTGGTGCTCCGACCGCATCTTCTTCCAGACCGTTCCCTCGACCGGCTTGACATTGACTTTGATCCCCAGACCGGTCTGCCATTGATCTTGAATAAACTGCGCCTTGACGTCATTACCCTCGGAGTACAGATCCAGCGTGAGCTGCTTACCGGTCGAGTCCCGGCCGCCCGGATAGCCCGCGCTGGCCAGAAGAGACTTTGCTTTCTCGAGATCGAACGCTTGCACCGCCTCCAGATCCTGGTTATAGGCGGGGAAGCCAGGGGGCAGCATCGTCGCCCCGGGGATCGCGGTTCCCTGTAAGACCTTGTCGCAGAGCGTCTTTCGATCGATGGCGTGCGCCAGGGCCTGCCGTAGCTTCAGATTGTCAAAGGGTGGATGGAACGTATCGAACGATACCCACTTGGTCTCCATATCCGGAAACGAGTGGATGAGATCCTTAACCTGCGCGTTCGCCCGCGCCTGGGCAAGCTCGGCCGGAGCCAGGATCGGCATAATGTCGATCTCTTTGTTGAGCCAGGCATTGAACCAGCCTCCGCCGGTCCCCAGGAGCTGAACGACCCTTTGAATGCCTGGCTTGTGGGGACCATTGTAGTAAGGGTTGATCTCCCATTCCATCCGCTGGTTATGCTCCCATTTGACCAGCTTGAACGGCCCGGAGGAGACGAATCCTTCGACCGTGTCTGCCCAGTGAAGCGGGTCCTTTTCTGCCTTGTGCTTGGGCGCGGGCACGGCCGCCTGGTATGTCATGAGCGCGGGAATCTGAGGCGCAGGGCCGTCACCGTAGATCCGTACCGTGCGATCGTCGATCTTCTCGACACCGATGTCCTCGGCCTTTCCCTTGCCGGATTTGTAGTCTTTGACCCCTTTGATCGCATAATAGAAAAATGCCCAGGGATTATCCAGCTTCGGATCGGCGGCGTGGCGGAAGGTAAACACCCAATCGTCCGGGGTGATGGGCGTTCCATCGCTCCACTTGGCATCCTTGCGCAAAACGAAATCCACGTACTCGGCGTTCGGGCCGATCTTATACGACTCTGCCAGCGCCGGTACGATCTGGTAGTTCTCATCCAACCGCAGCATCGGCTCGGCGCCGTAGTTGAGGACTGCCGCCGCGCCATAGATGTCGCGCACCACGTCGAGATGCTTCGGCTCGGAAGCACTCTCATAGTAGACCTGCTTGTCGAGCGGCGCAGCATCGGCGGGCAGCTTGCGCCCCTGGGGTGTGACGATCTCGCCGGAGGGAGCTTCGGTCGCGACTGGCTTCGCGCCGGCCGTGGGAGTCGGCTGCGACTGACCGCTCGTGGCCGCGGAGGTTGGCTGGGGGGTTGGTGCCGCCGTCGCACCACCGGAGGGGGCAGTCGTCGCCACGGACGGGGCAGCTGTCGGCGAAGGCGCGGCCCCGCCACCACACGCGACGAGGAATGGTACGCCGCCCGCAGCGGCCACGGCTGCCGCCAATTTCAAGAAGTGTCGACGGGAATAGGAGCTAACAATCTGGATATCCATACCTACCTCCCTGTTCACGGGTTCGACGAGCCAGCGTCGCATCTCGAGGATTGCCCTCAAACTCCCACCCTGACGGGGCGTTAGAGAATGCGGAATCCTCCATCGACGTACAGAGACTGGCCCGTGATGTAGCTTGCATCGTCCGAAGCGAAGAAGACTACTGCCCGGCCGATCTCGGTCGGCTGGCCGGCCCGGCGGAGGGCAATCTTCTCGAGCACAACCGGCAGAACCTTCGGATCTTTCATGACCCAGGCAGTCATATCCGTGTCGATCAGACCTGGGTGCACGCAGTTGACCCGAATGTTGTGCGGCGCCAGCTCCGCGGCGAGGTTTGCCGTGAGCGCTTCGATCGCCCGCTTGCTCGGGGCATAGTGCGTGCGCCCAGGCAGGACCATCCCCGCCTGGACCGATCCAATATTGACGATGGCTCCTGCCCTCTTGCTTTCGACCATGCGTCGCGCGACCGCCTGTGCGCAGAGCCACTCACCCTTGAGGTTGATATGCGTCACCCGTTCCCATTCCGCCTCGCTGATCTCCAAGAGCGGCAGGATCGATTCGACGCCCGCGTTGTTGACGAGAATGTCCAGTCCGCCAAGTCTGTCCCACGCCTCGTCCACGAATCGCTGAACCTCCACGCCCCGAGACACGTCGCCGACCGCCATCACCGCCCGTACGCCAAGCTGGCGAACCTCCGTAGCAACGGCCTCGAGCTTGCCGTCGTCGGCGACGACGTCGTTGAGCGCCACGTCGGCGCCCTCGCGGGCCAGCTCGAGGGCAATGCCTCGACCGATCCCCTGACGCGCTCCCGTCACCAGCGCCTTCCGCCCCTGTAGTCGACCCGACACGACCGTTCCCTCCTGCTGCATGCCCTGGCGCCCCGCGTCGCCGGACCTTCAGCGGCGCCAGGCAATCTTGTCGCCAAGAATCTCCCCCAGGTATCGACGGCTCATCGCCGCCGCCTCACGTGGCGGGCGAGGCGCCCGTGGAGTGCCATCCAGCTCGACGTTAACCCAGCCGGTGAAGTCCCCTTCAAGCAGGATGTCGAAAATATCTGGAATCGGCAGGATTCCATTGCCCACCGGCTCGTAGTTCACGTAGCCGGTCATATCGACCTCTCTGCCCTCGGCGTCACGCTCGTATGTGCCGCCCCAGTCTTTAAGATGAACGTGGGTGATCCGGCGGCGGTAGGCTCGCATAACGTCGAGAATATCGCTTCCACCCTTGGCAATCTGACCAGTATCCGGAGCAAAACCGACGAGCCTCGGATCGAGGAGGCCAAGGATCGTGTCGATGTCCTCACGGGTCTCGATGGCTGTGCCCGTGTGCGGATGCAGCCCGGTGACCAGGCCGATGCTTCGGCAGTAGTTGCCGATCTCGTGGAGCGCATCGGCAAGACGACGAAACTGGTCCATGGTGTACGCATTGGGTCCGCGCCGTCCACAGGCGAGCACAAAAGTTTCGCCACCGACCTCGCGCAGCGCATCGGCTTCACGGCGTGCCTCATCCATGTCGCGGGCGGCCGTCGTGGGATCGATCCACGTCTGCCCGCAGTACGCGGCACAGGTTGGAACCCCGAAGCGCTCGACCAGGGCACGCCAACCGCCCGGCTTCTGGCTCCACTCGAGGATCGTTCGGCCGAAAGTCTCGAAGCCCAGGTAGCCTAGCTCGGCCACATCCCGATAGGCCTGTTCGATATCACCCGGGATCCCCCAGGTTATCCCCGTGTGACCGATCTTCAGACGTGGCTCACCCATGCCTCCTCCTTATCGACGTCGATCAGCTACCCCCGGACGAGGAGCGCCTGCGGTCACGCCCGCCGCCAGCCGCTGCCAGCTCGGCACGGATCAGATCCCTCATGCGCACCGTCTCGGTCACGACGTCGACGGTCGCACAGTCCGGCGCCCAGGCGAAATGGACGTACTCGGTCGCGTAGACGCCGTCAAAGCCAGTCGCCTGCAGGCCCGCGATGACCCGGGCAAAATCGACGGTCCCCTGCTCCAGCTCCGTCTGCAGCGCTCCGGGACGGGCCTGGCGCATATGGATGTGCGCCGTCCGCTGATAGAACCTCTCGTAGGTGGCCTGATCAAAGCCCTGGCAAGCGAACTGGCCTGGATCATGATTAATTCGGAGATCAGGTATCTCCTCCAGCAGACGCGCGAGCTCGGCAGGCGTATGGATAGCCGCGCCGCGCTGCGCTTCGACGAGAAGCTCGACGCCTCCCACCGCGGCGACCTCTTTCTTGATCGCCCGCACATTCTCCACGATGGCTGCGAACTGCTGCTGGTCCGTCATTCCTGGCTCGGCCCGCCCGATCCCGACCTGCAGGTGCGCGATACGACAGCGCTGACAGAAGCAAGCGACCGCCCCGAATAGCTCAAGTCGTCGCCCGCAGTCCGCTGGATCCGGACTGCTCAAGCGCTCCTTGAACCCAACAAAGCAACCCGAAAGCGTCACTCCAGCGTCAGCCGCCAAATTGCCGATTCGCTCCGCCTCAGCATCCGGGCGGGTGGCAAGCACGTAGGGATCGAGCTGCTCCGGGTACGTCGCGGCGACGAGATCGACAGCCTCGATCTCCAGCGCCCGGATGATGCGGAATGCCGCGGCCAGCGGGACGACCCCGAACGAGTGGGTCGTGCAGGCGATCACCGGACCAGTCACCATCGTCCGTGCCTCGACGGTCCTTCCCGCTCGAGAGGCTCTTCACCAATCCGCGGCAATGGCAGCGCGACCTCCCGCCCTTCCGCCTGTGAGATCTTGAGCGCGTGCTCGATCTCGAGAACGGTAAGGCCATCTTCTCCCGTGGCGGCGTCGGTCTCCGCACCGCGCACCCGCTCGACGAAGGCGCGAATGGCCCTCTCGAAGGCGACGTTGAAGCCGCGCTCCGTTCCCGCGTCGACGGTGATCTCCGCTTTCTCGGGCCAGCGGGTCAGCCGGCCAATGATGTCGTGGATGACAATGCTGTCGGCGGTCAGTCGCCCTTGCTCGCCGACGATCTCCACGCGCAGCATATTCGCGTGGAGATCGTCGAAACGGGAGGCGCAGATCACTCCCAGCGCCCCGCTTGCGAACCGCAGGGTCAGGCACACGTTCCGCGACGGCACGTAGACAAAATCCGGACACTGTACCCGATAATGGTACCGTGGATCCTCGGTCGCGGTATACTGCCCCACCACCGTCACGACTGGGCCGGCAAGCCACACCAGCAGATCGATCGCGTGGTGGAAACAGAAGGCATGGGTGTAGGCCGTGACGAGGGCGAGTTGCCCGAGCTCACCCACTGCCAGCCGTCGCTTCACCTCCTGGAAGATCGGGAAGAAGCGATAGTTGTAATCAACCCCGAGAAAGCGGCCGGTTCGCGCCGCAGTCCTGACCATCGCCTGCCCCCCTGCCAGCGTGTGGGCCATAATTTTTTCGCAGAGCACGTCCGCGCCGGCCGCCAGGGCCGCGATGGTTGGTTCAACGTGCTGATCCTCCGGCGTGCACACGTCGACCACGTCCGGGCGCTCGTGCTCGAGCATCTCGCGATAGTCGGTGTACGCGCGGCAGGCGAAGCGAGTCGCGAACTCCCTCGCTCTTTCCGCGACGATGTCGCAACCGGCGATGATCTCGACCCCTGCGAGCTTCTGGTAGGCAGGGCCGTGCTGGCTGGTCGCGATGCCCCCGCAGCCGATCACGGCGACCCGAAGGGGCGGCAGTCCGGCGCCGGGATTCACTTCATCTCTCCTCATTCCTCGACGATAGCAACCGCCCGGACCGGTGCTGCGGTCGTTCCCATCCACTTCACGGGAAACGCTGCCACCTTGAACCCGTGCGGTCGACCGATCTCCCCGAGATTCGCCAGATTCTCCAGGTGGTAGTACTCGTGCGTACACATCACCCGATGTGCCTCCCAGAACTCCTGCCGCTCGAACATCGCCCACACCGGCGGATCGAAGGTGATCGCATCGATCCCCATCACCTTGATCCCCCGTTCGATCAGCCAGATCGTCGCCTCTGCCGTCATCCCGCAGTGATCGGTCAGATACCGCTCTTCCCCCTGATACGCTCCCGCACCCGTCCAGATCAATACGATGTCCCCCGGCTTCAGCTGGTAGCTGATCCGCTTCAGCGCATCCTCAACCTCGTGTGCCCGAATCCCGGCCCCCTTCTCCTTGTGCCGGAAGTCCAGCAGTACCCCGTCCCCGTAGCAGGCCTCCAGAGGAATCCCCTCGGGCCCCGGGGCGTCGGACACGAGGTGCTTGCGCGCATCGATGTGCGTTCCCACGTGGTCGCTCAGCACGACCAGGTAGCTCGCCGTCAGTGACGTCACGCCATAGCGGGCCGCGCCAATCTTCTCCGCGAACTCCTCCCAACTCTCATAGAGCACGAGCGCCGGCCGCACGATCCGCGGAAAGGTCACCATCTCGTTGTGCACCGGCATGCTCAGATCGACGATTCGTACTGTCATTCCTTACTCTTCACCATGACACGATGGAAGCTCGATTGGCAGCTTCATCCGACCTCACTCCGGTAGCCGGCGTCTGACCTGCTCGCTTACCTCCAGGATATGGTCCTGGATCGCGCGCGCAGCGGCGCTGCTGTCACCACCGAGAAGTGCCTGGACGATTGGCCGATGCCGATCGGCGTGACAGGAGAGGGGCCAATCGGTAAGCGTCGTCAGCGTGTAGGTCGTGAGCGTCTGCGGATGGAGACCTTCCCAGATTCGTCGTAGTCGGTGCCAGCCCGCAGCATCCACGATCGCTCGATGGAACGCGATGTCGGCCTCGAGGAGCCGCGTTACATCACTCGCGCGGCCCGCCGCTTCCATCTCCTCGATGAGGGCTTCGAGAGTGCGACAGAGCGCGGGGGTCAGGTGCTCCATCGCCCGGCGAATCGCGCGGCATTCCAGATCCGCGCGCAGTGTGTAGACCTCTTCCACGTCGGTTCGAGAGAGCGACACGACGAACGTACCGCGCCGGGGGCGACTGACGAGCAAACCTTCCTGCTCGAGCTGGCGAAGTGCTTCACGGATCGGCGCACGACTGATCTGCATCTGCCGCGCGATCTCCGCTTCGTTGACGCGCTCACCCGGCTTCAGAACGTTGGTCACGACCGCGCGGCGGATTGCGTCGTAGACCTCTGATCGCAAAGCCCGCTGGATGGGTGGTGCAAAGACCTGCTGAGCCACGAATTGCTCCGAACCGCGGAAACGAGCAGATGGCTCGTGCTGGTATCGACGATTGTCGACAGATGACAAGCGTCTAATCGATGCGATGCAGCGTATCATATGTCGCGGCGATGGTCAACAGCGGATCTGGCTGGGGTCGAGGTGGAATAGCGCGACGTGTCGATTACCGGGGGCTATGTCACACCCATATCGCTCGGTGTCGTGCGCTCTCTCGTCGCGACGCAGGGGCCCGCGACCTCATCAGAGAGGTACTAGGGGCCACGCCGTCCGTGCGGCGCCGGGACGTTGGACCAGTTTCAGGTACCGGAGGGTGTGCCCGACGCGGCCCAATGGCCCCGCTCCCACTCACTGGTCGCCGTCTCCCTGCCCGACGCGCTTCTCTGACCGGAGGTTCGGGATCGAGGATGAGTCCGTGACCACGCCGCTTGGCGCGAGCCAGCGCGTCCCGTAGGTGCGCAACGCCTCGACGACTGGCAAAGTATCTCGACCCTTCTGAGTGAGGGTATATTCCACCCGAGGCGGAATTTCGTTGAAGCTGGTCCGGGTAACGATGCCCTGCTGCTCGAGCTCGCGCAGACGGGAGGCGAGGATGCTCGGACTAATCCCTTCGCCCGAGTGCTCGAGCTCCTTGAAGCGCCGCGGCCCCGTGGCGAGATCGCGCAGAATGATCAGCGTCCATTTGTCGCCCAGGAGTCGTGCTGCCTCGGCCACTGGACAAAACTCGCCGCTCACGGGATCTGCCTCCCTGAGAGCAGTATACCACAAGCACTTGACTTTCTACGAGAAAGTTAGTATGGTTTCCATAGCGACTATGGAAATGATATTAAAGGTGGTCTGCGATGCCACTCGTTCCGTGGTCGACAACGTTGGCAGGAGTGCTTTCCTCATGGCAATCTCTTCGGTTAGCCCCGGCAGTACCCAAGAAGCGACGACCTATCAGGTCGATCCCGCGCACACGGTGGTCGAGTTCGCGGTCAAACACATGATGTTCAGTACCGTGAAGGGATACTTCCGGAAAGTGAGCGGCGAGATCGTCTTCGACGAGACGGATCCAGCTCGGTCGTCCGTCACCGCCTCGGCGGAGGCCGCCAGCGTCGACACCGGCGATCCGAACCGCGACAATCACCTGCGCTCGGCCGATTTCTTCGACGCGGAGCACTTTCCTACACTGACGTTTGTCAGCAAGCGTATCGAGCGGCAGCACGATGATACCTACCACGTGATCGGCGATCTCACGATCCGAGGCATTACCCGCGAGGTGGCCTTCGAAGGCACGTACCTTGGCAAGGGGATCGACCCGTGGGGAAACACCCGTGTGGGTTTCACCGCGACAACCACGATCAACCGTAAGGACTGGAACCTCACCTGGAACGCCCCGCTCGAGGCGGGTGGAGTACTCGTCAGCGATCAGGTCAGGATCAGCATCGACGTTCAGGCCGTGAAGAAGACCTGACCGACACCTCCTCCGAACCATTTCCTCGCGGGCACCGCCGGTTGCAGCGCGAGGTGACACGCGGGCCGATCTCCAGACGTGGTCTTGCTCAAAACGACGTGGCCGCTCACTGGGCGCGAGCGCCCGGAGACCCCGGAGATCGGCCCGCCATTCGAGGCCATCGGTCCGCGACCGGCCCTTTCGATCTCCGTGTGCTGTCCCGCCCGCGAACCGGTCCACCGGAGATTGCTGTCACCGTCCCCACCCGGTTTCCTGCACCGCGGCGCGGTTCAGTAACGGCTTCCACCACTCCGGGTGCTCCTGATACCAGCGCACGGTCTCGCGCAGACCCTGCTCAAAGTCGATCGTCGGCTGCCAGTCGAGCTCGCGACGGATGCGCGACGAGTCGAGCAGATAGCGTCGGTCGTGACCAGGACGATCTTCGACGTAGATCTTCAGCGACTGCGGTAGTCCCAGCGTTCCCAGGATGGCATCTGCGATCTGCTCGACACTCTTTTCGAGGCCGGTCCCGATGTGATACGTTTCGCCGACCCTGCCACGCTCGAGGATTCGCTCGATTCCCAGGCAGTGATCGACGACGTGAATCCACTCGCGACGGTTCTCGCTGTGGCGGTAGAGCGGCAGGGGCTTTCCCTGCAGCGCATTGGTGGTGAACAGCGGGATGACCTTCTCGGGAAACTGGTAGGGGCCATAGTTGTTCGCGCACATCGAGATGCTCACCGGAACGTGGAAAGTCTCGTGATAGGCGCGCACGACGTGATCGGCCGCGGCCTTCGAGGCGTTGTAGGGCGTGCGTGGACGGTACGGATCGCCCTCGCGGAACGAGGCCGGGCTGTCGAGGTCGAGGTCGCCGTAGACCTCGCAGGTAGATACGTGGTGGAAACGACGAACTCCCTTCCGACGGCACGCCTCGAGTAACGCCTGGGTGCCCAGCACGTTGGTGCGCAGGAACGCTTCTGGATCGAGCACCGCGCGGCTGTTGTGCGACTCCGCGGCAAAATTGACGATCACCTCGACCCCGTGCTCGCCGATGAGGTGCTCGACGAGCTCGCGGTTGCGGATGTCGCCCTGGACGAAGGTGTAGCGCTCGCGCTGATCGTCGGTCAGATCGTCGAGATTCGCCGGGTTACCGGCGTAGGTCAGCAGGTCGAGGTTGATAATACGATCCGACGGATGCCGGGCAAGCCAGAGCCGAATGAAGTTCGACCCGATGAATCCCGCCCCGCCCGTCACTAACAGTCGCTGCTCACTCACGCTCGCCTCGATTCCGATATCACAGGATCCCCACCTTGCTGAAGTCGCCAAGCCACAGCTTGTAGGCGCGCGGCTTGATCGGCGACCTCGAGATCTCGACGTAGCGTCCGATCAGGCTCTCTTCGATTCGATGCGGCACGTCGATGATCTTGCTGTGCTCCAGGATGATGCTGTGCTCGATCTCGCTTCCCTGGATGAAGCAGTGATGATAGATCGACGAGAACGGCCCGACGTATGAATCGATAATCTGCGTCTCTTCGCCGATAATTGCCGGGCCGCGGATCACGCTGTTGCGGATCTCCGCGCCGCGCTGAATGACCACGCGCCCCAGAATCTGGGAGGTGTCGTCGACGGTGCCCAGCATCGCGGGCTCCTGCGTCTCCAGGATCAGGCGGTTTGCCTCGAGCATATCGGCGTGTTTCCCAGTATCGATCCACCAGCCCGTAATGATCTTCGGGACGACCGTGAATCCCTGGTCGATCAGCACCTGAATCGTATCCGTGATCTCGAGCTCGCCTCGTGCGGACGGCCGGATCTGGCGAATCGCATCGAACACATTATGGTCGAACATGTAAATGCCGATGATCGCGAGGTCGCTTGGGGGGTCTTTCGGCTTCTCGACCACGCGAATGACACGGTTTCCCCGCACGTCGGCAACGCCGAACGCCTCGGGGTTCGGCACACGATAGAGGAGGATCTGACAGTTCGCCTGGCCGTTCCGAAACTCTTCGACCAGCGGCACGATGCCATCGCGGATAAAGTTATCGCCCAGGAAGAGCACGAAGCGATCGCGGCCGAGAAACTCCTCGGCGATTTTCACGCCGTGCGCCAGGCCGAGCGGAGCCTCCTGGGGGATGTAGGTGATGCGCGCCCCGAACTGACTCCCGTCGCCCACGGCAGCGCGAATCTGATCGCCGGTGTCGCCAATGACGATGCCGATGTCGGTGATACCAGCCTCGACGAGGTCCTCGATCGCGTAGAAAAGCACGGGCTTGTTCGCGACCGGCACGAGCTGCTTGGCGCCGGTTACCGTCAGCGGGCGCAGACGGGTACCCTTCCCACCACTCAAGATGAGGCCCTTCATCACCCTGACCTCCAGAATGCCCAGAATGGTTGTGGCTTGCGTGGCTTCGGTGCAGGAAGCTCGATTGGCTCGTTCTCGATGATCCGCCGCGGGATGTCGGAAACCATCGCCCGCGCGGCGGGTTCGCCAACCAGCGTCACGGCTCGATCACGCGCGGCGCTGAGCCTCGGCGGCCGTCGATCGACTCCGTGCGAGTCCGACGCGATGACGTGCGCGAGACGGCCGGCCACCAGCATCTCGGTAGTCCGTTGGATCTCCGGGCCGAACTCGCCGAGCAGACCGCTCGCGGTCACCTGCACCAGCACGCCCCGCTCGATCAGCGTCACCAGGTAGAACGGATCGCGCCGAATAATTCGGTAGCGCTCGGCATGCGCGATGATCGGTACGATCCCGTGCACCTGGAGCTCGAAGAGAACGCGCTCGCTATAGGGAGGATAATGCTCGTATGGCCACTCGATCAGAAGGTAGCGACTTCCGTTGATGGTCAGAGCCAGGCCGCTCTCCACCTGCTCGACGAGGTCTGGCGAGATGTACGCCTCGCCCCCGAGGAGCAGTTGTAGCTCCACTCCTTCCCGACGACACGCCAGGCGAACTTCCTCGAGGCGACGCTCGGCATCCACGCGATCCTCGCGGTAGCTCCAGGGGTTCCGATGCGGGGTGGCGACAACCGTGGTGATCCCGTCATCCCGGGCGACGCGCGCCATCTCCAGCGCGTCGTCAACGGTCGCGGCACCGTCGTCGACACCCGGGATGATGTGACTGTGGAGATCGATCACGGCTGGTTACGAGCCTGCCCAAAACGCAAAACGCGACATGGGAGATGCCGTGCGAGGGCGCCTGGTCAGCGGACACCGAGCATCGACAGCGGTCATGCCTCTCGTTTTCCGTTTTGCGCTTTCCGATTCAAGCCGCGCGTCAGCTATAGTAGCGATAGAGGCTACCGTCGAACTTGACGTTGTTCAGGACGACGCCGAGTACCTTGGCGTTGACACGATCCAGAAGCTGCTTGGCACGTACCACGTGATCCCGCTTGGTCTTTCCCTCTTTCACCACCAGCAGCACACCATCCATCTTCGCACCAAGCACGGCCGCGTCCGTGACCGAGATCGTGGGCGGCGAATCGAAGAGGATGACGTCGGCGGCCGCTCGCAGCGCGTCGACGACGCGCTCCATCCGCTGGGAGCCGAGTAGCTCGGCCGGGTTCGGCGGCAACGGTCCGCTCGGCAAGATCTGCAGATGCGGTACGTCGGTCGATAGCACGACCTGATCCAGCGTCTTCTCCTCGCGAATCAACGCGGTGAGCCCGCTCTCGTTTGGCAGGTTGAAGAAGCGGTGCAGCGAAGGGCGCCGCAGATCGCAGTCGACCGCGATCACCGATCGCCCGGTCTCGGCAAAGGTAACTGCCAGGTTGGCAACGGTCGTCGTTTTGCCATCCTCGGGACTCGGGCTCGTAATCAGCAGGGTCTGAACCGGTCGGTCGAGGCTGTAGAACTGGATGTTGGTTCGGACCTGTCGGTAGGCCTCGGAGACGGGCGAGCGCGGATGCACCACCGTTACGAGCTGAGTGGGGACCTCAACCATCATCAATGTCCTTCGGCCACGCCAGCTTTCGCCCGTCCATTCGGCGAGGGAAGGGCGGCGACGGTGGCGATCGGAATCGAGCCAATCAAAGGAAGCCCGGTGAAGCGCTCGACGTCCTCAGGCGTACGCAGGGTATCATCGAGGTATTCAATCAAAAAGGCGAGCACCGCGCCGACCACGAGACCGAGCAAGCCAGCCGCCGCGACGTACTGCTTCGTCTTCGGGAAGAAGAGCTCTCCGGGGAGGGGTTTGTCCAGCATCGTGATCTCGGTTCGGTCCTGAGGATCCGCCTGCGCCATGTCCGCCTGATGCTGCTCGATAAACTTCTCCGCCCAGGTATTCGCGATGGCCGCGGCGCGATTCGCCTCGACGTCATCTACGGTGATGTCGAGCAGGTAGCCATTCGAGACAGCGCTCACGCGCACGCGCGAGAGGAGCTTCTGGACCGGCAGGTCCAGCTTCAGATCATCATCGACCGCGGTGGCCAGCTTGCGCGTCAATAGCTGCTGCTGATACTGCGTGAGCAGGTTGTCGATGACCAGGGTCAGCCCGTAGTCCAGACGCGAGGGGGTCACGATCAGCCGGACCTCAGATCGGTAGATTGGCGTCTGGAGGCGGCAGTACGCAAAGCTCGCAACGCTCGCGGCCATCGCCACCAGCAGGACGAGCCACCAGCGCTTGCGAAAGATCAGCCAGTAATCACGAAACTGCAACGTATGCCCCCGCTGGATCTCTCGATCGAGAGAGCGATGGTGCCAGGGATTGCATCGGGCCGTCCGTCGATCAGGCGGTAGATGAACTTGACGGCCAGCCTGCTTCCCCGCTTGCCGGCGGTTATCATAGCACGCGGCGGACCTGGCGTCAAACTCGGGTCGACCGCCCGGTCCGTCCTGATTCTTTCAACGTGGACGTCGGCGTCCGGTTACATCGGCGGAAGGTCGACTGGGTAGCCAGAGGTCGCCAGGTAAGCAGCGATCTCGCCCGGATCGGCCTTGGTTGGGTCATAGCCCACGGTGATCAACCGTGACAACGGATCAGCCGCGAGCAGGTCGACGCCGTTCAGATGCTCGATCGCGGCCCGCACTGCTCGCACGTCGTCCTCGCTGGCCATTCCGGGCACCAGCCAGATCTGGGTTTGCACGGCTCGACGCGCTCCTTCTCCTGCCGTCTCCCTGCCACGTCGAGCCTTTGCGAGTCCCGTGCCACCGCGACGCGCGCCACGCCAAGCGGAGTGTCCACAAGCCATTTTCGCTTTGCCCCTGCAGCGGATCGGCCAGCGGGGGCAGCGACGCCTTAGCGGGCGACGTCTCGCGATCCAAAATGGACCAGCGGCAGCTCTTCCATGATCCGCAGACCGGGCCGGGCACGCAGCAGACTGGGAATCGCGTTGACCAGAATCGCCGCGGTCGCCAGGTCGCCGTGCGTGCCTTCGTTCACGAGAACGTCGATGCGCGGTACGCCCTCGACCACGACGTGATCGTGCGGGTCCTCAGCGCCAAGATACATCTCCAGCTCCAGTGTGATCGCGGACCGCCCGCCGACGATCCCTTTCGTCACCTGGCGGACGCCAAGCACCTGGCCGGGTGCGACCACAATGTCGGCGGAGCGCGTCTCCTTCGTCGCGATGACCGGCTCGATCTGGTCGTCAAGCCGGTCGACGGTCCACCCGAGGCCGTGCGCCAGCGCGTACACTGATTCCGGCAGGCCAACGTGGCGAACACTCCCATCGCGCACGCGGGCTTCGAACTCGGCGACGGTCAGACCTGCGCCGATCTTACGCTGCAGGGGGAGCCGGCGCTGGGCAGCATCCTGACGTCGCCGGACGTGGACAGCGTCGACGCGCTGGCTGACCGCGGTCAAGGCGAGGGGAAGCGTATCCATCGCAAAACCCGGATTGACGCCGGTACCGAGCACCGCGATCCGATGCTCGCCCGCGATTCGGTCCAGCTCAGCCGCGAGACTGGCGTTCGCCGCGAAAGGGAAGCTCAGCTCCTCGCACGTCGAAACGACGTGGGCCCCGGCTTCGATCGCCTGACGCAGCTGCGGCGCGACGTCCGGCAGGTGGGATCCAGTCGCGTGAATCACCACGTCCGGACGAGACGATCGCAGAACCGCCGGGGCGTCGGCCGAGACGGCGATGCCCAGCTGTCGGCCGAGTCCGATCACGTCCCCGATATCCTTCCCAACCTTCGCCGGATCGACGTCGATCGCTCCGACGATCTCGAGATTCTCGCGCGCTGCCGCCACCCGCGCGATGCCCGCGCCAATCGGTCCCAGACCATAATGAACAATGCGGATCATGCTGCCCTCACCCGGAATGAAGTGCCGCCGGTGGGCGAGAATGCCGCGCAGACCGGCGACTCGCCCTCAAGGATACCGACCATCACTCAAAATGGAAAGCGGCTTCACCCGACTGCGATCACTTCGTCCGAGCGAGAGCAGACGCGGGCAGGTCTGCGATCGAAAATCGGACGACCAGAGATGGTATAATGTACCTCCATACGGACCGTCCGCGTCACTTTTCCGCTGCGGGCTCGATTGAGGGGCCTGTTAGGCTGACCCACCGAGAGGCTGAATGTCGTCGCCGGGCTCGTCCCCTGACAACCACGCGCCACCGTCCATCGAGACACTCGATCGGGGCGACTGGTTCCGAGTGCTCAGCGCGTCGCTACCGGTGGGCGTCTTCCAAACCGATCTGAAGGGTCGGTGTCTCTACACGAATCCCTGCTGGCAGGATCTCTCCGGTCTGTCGTTTCAGGCCAGCCTGGGAGATGGCTGGGCGACTGCGATCCACCCTGACGACCGGGCGGCGGCGCTCGCCGACTGGCGGCGGCTCGTCGCTTCGGGCCACTCTTATTCGCGCGAGTGTCGTCTGTTGAGACCCAATGGTGAGATCCGTTGGGTTCACGTTCGGGCGGCACCGGCGCGCCTGGAATCCGGGGAGGTCGTCGGCATTGCTGGAACGGTCGAGGACATCACCGAACGTAAGCAGACCGAGGCAGCGCTGCGCGACAGCGAAGAGCGCTATCGCCGCATCTTCGAAGCGACGAGTGACGGACTGATCGTGAACGACCCGGAGACCGGGGTCGTCGTCGAGGCAAACCCCGCGGCCTGCGCAATGCACGGCTACACCCGACAAGAGTTCATCGGGCTGCATCCGACCCGTTTCATCCACCCGGATTTCCACGATCGCTTTCGGCAGTTCATGGACGCGGCTCGGAGCGGCAGAGTCCTGCAGACGCGCGCGATCGACACGCGCAAGGATGGTTCGACGTTCCACGTCGACGTTCTCGGAGCTCAGATCAGCTATGACCGACGGCCACACGTCCTGGGGATCATTCGCGACGTCACTCACGACGTCGAGGCGTACCGGCTCCTGGAGCGGCGGGTGGAGGAACGTACTCAAGAGCTATCGGTGCTGGTGGACATCTCGCGGAGCGCCGCCTCGACACTCGAGCTGAAGCCGCTGCTGGGCCTCATTCTCGACCAGTTCATCACGACGATCGGCTGCACCTCGGCGATGGTCATTGTTTTCGAGGCGAAAAGGCTGCAAGTCCTGGATTATCGCGGGCCGCTGCCACCAGAGAAGCTCGTCGCCCTCTCTTTCGAGATCGACGAGCTGGCCGCGTTCAAGGAGGTGGCGCGGACGCGCACGCCGATCATCGTCGACGACACCAGGGGAGACAGCCAGCTCGCGCGGTATTTCCACACCTACGTCAACGAACGAGTGCGGCGCATTCAAGAGACGTTCAACTACGCGCGATCGTGGATGGGAGTTCCCCTGCTGGTCAAAGACCGCCTGGTGGGCTTCCTGCGGCTGGATCACCGGCAGCCGGGGTACTTCACGCCGGATCACGGGCGATTGGCGCAGGCCATGGCGGATCAGGCGTCGATGGCAATCGAGAACGCGCGCCTGTACGAGCGGGTCGAGCGGCGAGCGCGCGAAGTCGAGGCTCTTTACCGCGCCGACGAAGCGCTCTACCGTTCCTTCCGCCACGAAGACGTTCTCGGAGCGCTGGTGGATGTGGCAATTGACATCCTCCAGGCCGACAAGGCCTCGGTCCTGATCTGGGATGCCGAGCACGAGCACCTGATAGTCGGCGCGGCCCGGGGCTTCGCCCCGGCCAGCCTGGCGAAGATGCGCCACGGCCACGGTCAGGGCGTCGCGGCGTGGGTAGCGGAGCACCGCATCCCGGCCGTCGTCGAGGACGCACGCGCCGACCCGCGCGTGGCGCACCACATCACCGAGCCGGAGGGCATTCGGTCCCTTCTCCACGTGCCGATCACGGTTGGCGGTGAGGTCTTCGGCGTCTTCGGCGTCAACTACTGCCAGCCGCGCTCGTTTACCGGCGACGAAGAGCGGCTGCTGCTCGACATCGCCCAGCGCGCTGCTCTGGCCATCGAGAACGTTCGCCTGTACGAACGCGGGCAGGAGGTCGCGGCACTCAAGGAGCGACAGCGACTCGCCCGCGAGCTGCACGATTCGGTGTCGCAGGCGCTGTACGGCATCGCCCTGGGCGCGCGCACCGCCCGAACCCTCCTCGATCGCGCCCCCGGGCGCGCCGCCGAGCCGCTGGACTACGTTCTCTCGCTCGCCGACGCCGGCCTGGCCGAGATGCGCGCCTTGATCTTCGAGCTGCGCCCCGAGTCGCTCCAGCAGGAGGGCCTCGTGGCAGCGCTCTCCAAGCTCGCGGCAGCGCTGCGTGCGCGTCATCAGATCGACGTTCAGACGTCGCTTGGCGACGAGCCAGACGTTCCGTTCGAGGTCAAGGAGGCGGCGTATCGAATCGCCCAGGAAGCACTGCACAACGTCGTCAAGCACGCCCACGCGTCCCACGTCGACGTCCGACTGGAGGTTGCGCCACCGAGCCTGGTGCTCGAGGTCCGGGACGACGGTGCCGGGTTCGATCCCAATCAGGCATTCCCGGGCCACCTGGGCCTCCAGTCGATGCGAGATCGCGCCGCGCGCATCGGCGGTACAGCCGATCTGGACAGCGAGCCGGGACGGGGCACACGCATTCACGCGCGGTTGCCGCTCGCGCCGGTTCGCGGATATCGGACTTCTTGAGGCGCTCCAATCACCCGGTGGAATAAGCAGAACGGGGGAACACGTGTCGATTCGGATTCTGATCGCCGATGACCACAGCGTCGTGCGTCAAGGCCTGCGCATGTTTCTGGGCATGGACCCGTCGTTCGAAATCGTCGGCGAGGCTGCCGACGGTAGCGAAGCGCTGCGCGTCGCGCGGGCGCTCAAGCCCGACGTCGTCCTGATGGACCTGCTGATGCCGGTGATGGACGGAGTTGCGGCCACGGCGGCAATCCGCGAGGAGCTTCCAGACACCGAGGTCATCGCCCTGACGAGCGTGCTGGAAGACAATGCCGTGATCGGGGCGATCAAAGCAGGAGCGATCGGCTACCTGCTCAAAAACACCGAAGCGGACGCCCTCGTCCGCGCGATCAAAGCCGCGGCGAACGGACAGGTCCAGCTCGCGCCGGAAGCAGCGGCTCGACTGATGCGCGAGGTTCGTCTTCCGGATGCGCCAGAGGCATTGACAGATCGCGAGACAGATGTCCTCCGGCTCGTCGCCGAAGGAAAGTCGAACAAGGAGATTGCTCGGTCGCTGACGATCGGCGAGAAAACCGTGAAGACCCACGTGAGCAGCATCCTGGCGAAGCTCAACCTGCAGAGTCGAACCCAGGCCGCCCTCTACGCGGTGCGCATCGGACTTGTCTCGAAACCATCGCATGGGTCGCCCACCGCCTGACCAGCACCCTCCGGCGAAAGTCTGAGCCAGCACCAACCCTTTGGTGGATCACTTCCCTCCAGTTCTACTGGTAGTCTCCTGATGACGGACGCTCGGGGCCAGCGGCGCCAGTGAGCGTTACGATCAGACATCCAGGAGAACATCGATGATTCCGTACAACGTCGCGTTATTCGTCCACATCGTCGGCGCGCTCTCCCTCTTCATCGCGGCCGGCCTCGAGTGGGTCGCCCTGGATCGCATGCGACGGGCACAGACCGCCGAGCAGATTCGCGAGTGGGTCGGAGCCCTGCGCCCCATCAAGCACCTGCTCGAAGCTGGCGCGTTGATGATCCTTGTCGCGGGGCTGTACTTGGCGTTCGTTCGCTGGGGCTGGACCACCGCGTGGCTGGACGTCGCCCTGATCGCCTTCCTGACGATGAGCGTGGTGGGCCCGCGGGTCATCGCGCGCCGCTTTGGCACCATCGCGCGGCTGGCCAGCGAAGCGCCGAACGGTCCCCTCTCGGTCGAGCTGGCATGGCAGATTCACGACCCGGTCTTGATCAGGGCAGTCCGGACGCTGGCGATGGCAGACGTGGGAGTGGTTTTTCTGATGACCTTGAAGCCAGACCTGATCGGCTCGCTCACGGTCATGGCGCTGGCAACCGCGCTGGGACTCGTGGTCTCACGCAGCAGCGGCGACGAAGTACTCGCGGGCACACGGTTCGATCGGGCTCAGGTCGGTTAGTCAGGACAGCCGCGGTCGCACGAGTGCCCGCAGCTCCTCCGGCGATACCGCTTCGACGAGGCGGCCGTCGCGACCTTCCATCGTTTCGGCCGCCAGCAGCGCGTTCAAGATCGCTTCTTCGGTCGCCTCGACCACGGCGTCGAAGACCCGGTTGATCGAGGAGTCGCGAAGCGCTCGCCAGGCATCGAACGGCTCGCTTGATTCCAGCGGGATCAGATTGCCGACGGAGAACGCGATGGCGATGTCACCACTACCGTGCCCGCTGGTCGAGCCCGTTCTTGCCAGGCCCAGCGTCGATCTGACCGCCAGGCGGCGCAGCTGGCTCGGCAGGAGCGGCGCATCGGTCGCGACGACCATGATGATCGATCCTTCACGCGCGGGCGGGAGCGGCTGGCGCCAGGACGGGAGCGGGACTTTGCTCAGCCGACCGACCGGTACACCAGCGACCATCAGCTGCTCGCGCGTGCCGTGATTGGCCAGGACGAGGGCTCCGACGACGTAGCCACCGGCGACGTCGACGAGACGCGAGGCCGTGCCGATACCGCCCTTGAACTGATAGCTGACCATGCCGGTCCCCGCGCCGACGCATCCCTCGGCGACCGGACCGCTCGCGGCGCTCGCGAGCGCGGCAAACACGTGCTCCTGGTGGACGTGGCGGCCGAAGCCGTCGTTGAGACTGCCGTCGTTGCACTCGGCCACGACCGGGATGACGAAGCCGCCGTGCGAAACGATCGACGGGGACTGGCGCAGCGCGCGCTCGACTGCCGCGTCGTAGACCAGGCCGACGTTGTGCGTGCTGGTCAGGTAGATCGGCGTCTCCAGCACGCCCCATTCGTCGACCTGGGAGCGGCCGGTCATCTCGCCCGCCCCGTTCAGCACGTGGATCGCCGCGGGAACGCGTTGCTCGTAGCAGTTACCGCCGTGTGGGATGATCACGGTGACTCCGGTGCGCACCGGTCCCCTGCCTGGCACGAGCGGACCGCTTCCCTCGATCAGCGTCGTGTGCCCGACCGTCACCCCGGATACGTCGGTGATCGCGTTCCATTTCCCGGGTGGCAGGAGCCCGGTTACGATTCCTAGGTCACGCAAACGTGGACGGGTCCCAATAGTTGCACGCTCCTAGCGCAGCTTGCCGCGCCCGAGGATTGGCCAGACCTGCTCGACGACGCCGCCGCGGATGCCGAACATCTCCTCGTGGACGTAGGTCGTGAAGTCGGAATAGCCGACGATGAACTCGATCTTGTCGCCAACCTTGAGACGATCGTTCGGCTCCTCGAGGTCGATCGTTCCGTGCTCGGCGGATAGACGGAGCCGCTTCACCCCTTCCACGCCGAGTGGACGGGGCGTCCCCTGGTTTCCGTTCATCGTCTTGTGCCCGGCGTCGGTGACGATGCGCGTGGGCGCTGGTCGGCTGGTGACCGTCGCGATGATCGTCATCGCGAACTCGTGACCCGGGACGCCATAGTCCTCGGCGTAGTGAATGTCGTGGAAGATACCGCCGCCAGCCTGGATCTCGGTCACGCCGGGGACGGTGCAGGTGACCCAGTAGGTACCGGTGCCGCCGCAGGAGACGATGGTGACAGGTAGCCCGGCCACGCGGCAACGCTCGGCGCTGTCGACCAATCGGCCGACGTCTCGGTAGATGACCTCGCGCTTCTTCTCCGGATCGAGGATCGTCGTCGCGTGCGCTTCCCAGGCCATCAGTCCGCTATAGCGCAAGCCCGGCAGCGATGCCGCGAACTCCGACAGGCTGACGGCGGCGTCGCCAGGCTCGACACCCGCTCGATTAAGGCCGACGTTCAGCTCGACGAGCACCCGAACCGTCACGCCTTTCGCCACGGCGAGATCCGAGATCTCCCGCGCGTTCTCGCGGCTGTCGATCGCCACCATTACGTCGGCGTGTGGCTGAAGGTTGACCAGACGGGTCACCTTCTCCCGCCCGACGACCTGATTCGCGATCAGGATGTCGCGAATCCCCGCGCCGGCCATCACCTCGGCCTCGCCGAGCTTGGCGCAGGTCACGCCGATGGCACCCGCGGCGATCTCTTTGTGGGCGATGGCCGGGATCTTCTGGCCCTTGGTATGCGGCCGCCAGTTCTTGCCGGCCCCGATGATCGTGCTCGCCATTTTCTTGATGTTGCGCTCCATCGCGTCGAGATCGACGCACAGCGCGGGCGTATCGAGATCCCACTTCGACCGACCGACGACCGAGCCAAGCAGCGCTGGTGACGCTAGAGCCATCACGTTCCTCCCCCACGAGCGGCTCGAGCCGCTCGCGTGGGGTGATTATACCCGCGAGAGAAGGGTTCAGCCAGTCCGATGGAGGCGATGACGACGGCATTCTCTACAGGCTATCCAGGAAGCGTAAGACGCGGGCTTTGCGCTCGGCGAAGTCGGCCCGCCTGCTGCCCGGTACCTTTCCGCTCTCGTAGCGCGATCGGATGACGTTCTTCCACTGGCGGAGGAAAATCTGTATCTGCTCGACGTACTCCGGGTGGCCGTTATCCTGGTACATCTCGCGATGCAGATCGTAGAGCTCGTCGATGTCCACGATCGTCTTGCGGTTGAGGATGCCGCGCATCCAGGCCGAGAAGGTCTGGTGATCGCCCTTCTCCAGTGCCACGCAACGGCCCTGGTCGCGTGGCACGCCGAAGGCTTCCATCTGATGGTCCTCCATCAGGTGGTGGGACTCCACTTCGATCCCCACCTTGCCGCTCTTGCTCAGGCTGGCATCTTTGATGAACTTCACCAGCTGGCCGTGCTCGCCGTACATGTTGCCGTCGGGATGCAGCTCTACCGTGGGGTACTTGGGATCGGTGAGGATGGCACCCTGCTTGGCTCCGCGCGCCTTGCGGGTCGACTCGTAGTAGTCCTTGCCGATGTCTTTCGAGAACTCGGCGGCCTCCTGCACCAGGTGGCAGAAGGTGCACTCGATGCGGGCGCGCTCGCCGTTCCTGGTGATTGCCTCCAGCTTCGCCTTCGCGGCCTCGGCGGCTTTCTTCCGAGTGAGACCTTCAGCCACGCCGGCCAGGATGAGCTGGACGACGACGTCGGCGATCACCGGCCGAATGATCCCCGCGGCCTGCTCCAGGTGATACATCGACGCGGCATCGTAGCTGCCATGCGCCTCCTTGGGCGTCACGCGCGACAGCTCGTAGCCGGCGCTGACCAGCGTTGCCTCCAGGGAGCCCAGGAACTCGATCTCGAGAACATAGCCGGCCGCTTCGGCCATTATCTCCATGCCCGCCCCGACGGCCTGGAGCACCGGAATGTTGGACCGCATGAACGCCATGGCCGCCGCGCGCCAGATCAGAAAGCCCGCGAGAATCTTCACCGCGTCGGCCATGTGCTCCAGCACCTCGGCCGGCAGCTTCTGGCGGACGCGCGCGTTGACCTCCTCGTTGTTGTCCCAGTAGGCCTCGGCACCCTTGGCGACGATCATCGCCGGAGTCTTGTAGCGGTCATGGAGCAGCTTGAAGAATCCCTTGATCACCTCGTCGTGAATCAGGTCGAGGTTGATCAAGCCGGGATCCTTCGCGCTCCCCTTGAAGCCCGGATCGCGGAACCCGCCGCCCGCGAACGATGGCAGCGGCGCCCCGTGCGAGTCGTAGTAGAGCGTGCCATCCGGCCGGAATACCAGCCCCATCTGCTGCTCGGGCAGCCCCTTGCCGATCTTCAGCTCGTTCTTCACCGCCGTCGGGTTACCCCAGGTCAGCTGGGTGAGCAGCGTGTCCTCGAGCAGGAAGAACTCGCCGCCGACGTCACTGCCCCCGGCCTGACGGTACTCGGCAACGCCCTGAGTGAAGAAATCGGTGATCAGACGACGGCGCATGTCGCCGGCAATGATCGTCTGAAGCTCAGTGGCGTCCAGGCCATCCTTCGCCATCTCGTGGATCCGGTTCGGATCGATCGTGGGACGGGCATACTTATCCAGCGCGGCGACGTAAAGCTGCGCTACCTGGGGATTCTCGAGGAGCTTGTCGTTTCCGGTGAGACGCGTGCGCTTGACCCGCCCCCGCCGACTCTCGGCGGCCGTTCCCCGGGGATCGAGCGGCGTATCGGGCGTACCGAAGAACTGCCATTTGTTCGCCGTGTTCAGCAGACCGCCAAACTTCTTCTCGCTGTCCACGGCCGCCTCGAGCTGACCGCGCGTCGCTCCGAGCTGCTGGCAAAGGAAGGCGACGGCGCCCGGTTCGAGCCTCACGACGCCTTTCTTACGCGCGTACGCGTCGTACTGATCCGCGGTGGTCCCCTTCCCGTCGACCGAGTAGGTTGTTTCCGGATCCGCGACGAGCCTGGCTGCCGCTGCCGCCGCCGGACGATCGTCGTTTGGGCTGAGCCAGCGCGCAACAGCGTAGACCGACTGCTGGACGGATCCCTGGTAGGGCACCTCGAGCGCTTGGGGACCGGCCGGTGCCGGCGCGGCCGGCGGGGCTTCTTTCGCGTCGACAGCGAAGGCAAGCAGCGGGCCCGTGCCACCGCCTCCGGGCGCGGCAAGCACCGGAATCTCCTCGACGTCGACGCCTTCTTTTACTTGCGTTGGCTCGGGCTTCGGCGGCACCGGTTGGTCGCCCTGGAGCCGAGCGTCGAGTGCTCCGAGCGTCTTGTGACCGGCCTCCCATCCCCCGACCGGGCGGACGCCCGCCTCCTGCTGGAAGGCCCGAACGGTCGCCGTGGTCTCCTGACCCCAGACGCCGTCCAGCGTGCCGTCGGGCTTGGTCGAGCCCGGCATCGCGAACCCCTGGCGTACCAATGCTTCCTGCAGCTTTTGCACGGCTGCACCGGTCTCGCCCTGGCGCAGCGGCGGTGCGTTCCGGTAGGCCGCCTGAAGCCGCTGATCATCGGACCAGAACGGGGCCTGCAAGCCGTCTTCGGAGGGGTCAGACTGCCGTTGCACCGAGGCGCTCGTCACGACGTCCGGGGCGGCGGTCCCGACAGGAGCGCGGGATGTCTCCGCATCGCCAGGTGCGCGTCCTCGCCCGGGCACGACCTGATCGGCCACCGCCTCCGCTTCCCGCTCGTAGCGATCGTTCGCCGGGCCGACCGTCATCGGCCCGGGTGTGCTCAGCGAGCGCTGCTGAACGACGTGGGTCAGCTCGTGCGCCAGGAGCCGCCGGCCGGCCAGCGAGGCCGGTGGTTCGACGTCTCGACGCAGAAAGATGTCGCTTCCCGTGGTGAATGCCCGGGCGCTGATGCTACGATTGAGAGCGTCTGCCTCGGCATCGCGGTGCAGTCGCACGTCGCCGAAGCTGGTGCCGAAGGCACGCTCGAGGTCGGCACGCGTCCCGTCGTCGAGGGGAACGCCCGCGCCTCGGCTGGCCTCGATTCGTTCGGCGAGTGCCGGATCCAGCGGTCCTCCGGCCAGTCCTGCCTCGGCCGCCGGCTGCAGCAGACCCCCGACGCTCGAAAGCTCGGGCGACTCGTCCTCGCAGGCGCATCCCGCGTGCACCTGGCCGTTGCAGCGCTGCACCAGCCCACCCGCGACCGAGGCGGCTTCCGGTCCCAGCGCGCGCCCAGGAGGAGATACTGCTGACGTATTGGAAGGCAGGTGATCGTCCGGACGATCCGGAGGGCTCTGCGTCGCGCCCTCGGACGCTTTGCGCTCGATTCGCTCGTCCGACCCGTTCTCGGCATCATCGGTTTCGTCGACGGCGTCGGGGTGCCGGTCGCGGTCTGGCAGAGGGCAGAGGGCAGGCAGCGGGCGTGGCGCGGCGGACCGAAGGGATCGAGATTCGGTCGCCAGCGGTGGCGCGTGAAGCGGAGCACTCAGCCGATTGAACCATCCCGCGGGCTGCGGTCCATAGCGCTGTATGAGCCGATTGACCGCCTGATTTCCGACAGTCCGCTGAAGGTAGCCGAGCAGCGCAACGTCGTCGAGGTGGCCACGCTGCGCGCGGGACCCGTCGTGAGCGCGTGGCTCCGATCTCTGGCGCAGCGTGCGGTCACGAGCGACGGACTGGCGACCCCCGGTGTTCACCGATATCCCCCGGTCTTCGGCGACTCGGTTTCTCTCTCGGGACAGAGGGCGCCCCCGGCGGCCCTCGCGAAGACGTTCGACCAACGCCGCGCTCAGCTCCGTGCGCGGCAGCCAGGCGCCACGATGCGCATATTAGATCACATAACCTGCACGGCGTCGAGTCCTTTTTCGTCGCAAGACCGCGATGAACACCTGCGGGTCATCGCAACCGTCGTAGCGTAGGATCAGAGAAGTGCTTGGAGGCGCAAAGCGCGACGCGCAATCCGCAAAACCGGTGCGCGAGAAAAAGTGCCTCTGCGTTCTGCGCTTTGCGCATTGCTCATTGGTAGAGGCCCCAGTGGATGAAGTCTGGAGAGTATCCGATGAGCACTTCGACCTCGGGGGGCGGTCCGCCGGCGCTCAGAAAGTACGCGGTCAACCGCACGTGCCCTTCAAGCACGACCAGGTCGCTCTCGTCCGTCGCGGTGACGACGATCAGCTCGGGCAGCTTCACCCCCGCCGCCACGGCCTTGGCGAGGGCGACGAAGCCGTCGTTGCTGACGCCGAAGACTGTAATTCCCGCGTTGATTCGGCGCGCAGCATCGACCGCCAGTCGCGACCCACCGGATAGCTCGACCCAGTAATCGTAGTCGATGTACTTGACTCTCGCTAGCTCGACAGCACTCAGCGTCGCTCGCTCCCAGCGTACAGACGTCGGGAAGCCATCGAAGAGACCGGTATTGTTTCCATAGTCGCGATACGCCCGAAGAATTGCGCGACGCTGCGCGTTTTCCCAGTCGTCGGCCAGGTCCGGCTCGAGGATGATCCGCCGGTCGAGGCCGGCGCGCCGGAGCTGCTCGCCAACCTGGTCCCCATAGCGGGACGATGAAAGCTCGGCCCGCAGGAAGAGGGCGATCATCTCGTCTTCGCTGCTCCCTTGAATCCGACGCATGCGAGCGATCCTTACCAGACCCGTCGCGCGAGCATGGTAACGACGAGCATACCCCCGCCGGATACCGCGATCGTCGGACCATAGCCGTACGCCGTGATCAGCCAGCCAAGCACCGCCGTCCCAATCCCACTACCCAGGAAGAGCGAGAACGCGAACAGCGCGACCGACGTGCCACGCAGCGACGGCACCAGCTCGGTCGCGCGTGTTTGCAGGGTCGAATGGAAGAGTGCGAACCCCGCGCCCATCCAGAGCATCGGCGCTACATAAACCGACCACCATGGAAGCACCAGGAGGACCAGGAAACCGGTCGCCAGCAGCAGGCCACCGATCAGGATGAGATTCGCCTCGCCGAAGCGTCGCAGGGCGTGCCGCACGACCAGACTGGTCAGGAGCGTGCCGGTACCGTAGCCGGCCAGGATCAGGCCGATGGTGAAGTAATCAAGGGCGAAGCGATGGCTGAGGTATGCCCCGAGGTAGGTGAATCCGGCGTAGACGAAAGCGCCCTCGAGGCCCACCAGGATATAAAGAAACCGCGCCCGACGCAGGCGCAGAAGCTCGCCGTACTGCCGATTGGCCGGTGTCGCGGCGGTCTTCGGCGCGATGTGCCCGGTCGCCGACGCTCGGAAGAGAGCGACCGCGATGAGCAGCGCGCACACGCCATAGAGGCCAAACAGGGCCCGCCACGAGAGGAACTGTCCGATCACGCCGCCGAACGCCGCGCTGAGCGCGTTGCCGGAAGAGGTCGCGCCCATGAGATTCGTGATCGTCGGCTGGCGACGCTCGTAGGGGACAACGTCTCCGATGTAGGCAAGAGCGAGGGGAATGATGGCGGCCGCGCAGGCACCCGTCACCGCGCGCAGCAGGTCCAGCATCGGGAGCGTCATCGCCAGGCCACAGAGCCCGGTGCCAAAGGCGAAGATGAGGAATGTCCAGCGGATCACGGTTAGCTTGCCGGCACGATCGCCCAGCGGGCCGTATCCGAGCTGGAAGAGTCCATACGGAAGCGTGTAGGCGCTGACCGCGAGCCCCACCGCGCCGACCGTCTCGTGGAAGTCCCGCGACAGAGCCGGGATCAGCGGCGCGAAGACCGCGCGATCGAGGCTAACGAGGAACGCCGCGACGTAGAGCCCAAAGAGGCCAGTGCCCGCACTCCCGGCCAGCGGCGCGGCCCTGGCTTCCGCCGCCACGTGGCCCGCTGGCCCCGGATAGCTGAGGTCCCCCATCCTGCCCCCGTCGAAATCCTGTCGCGATCATCGTACCGGGACTTTCAACGATGGTCAAACGCTCAGGCAGGGCCTCCGCTCTGCCCACTCACGCGAGCGACGTACCTCACGTCGGTTTCACCGCTGGTCCAACGTACTGTGAGCTGCCGAATGCGAGAATCAGGATAAAGATTGGCGCCAGCAGAATCAGCCCGATCGCGAATGGCACACCGTGGCCGAACGAGCGGGCGAGACCGACCATCAGAATAATGCCGATCACGATGTTGACGAGCGGGATCAGAGTCAGCAGAAGCCACCAGCCCGGCCGCCCGACGATCCGGAGGAGAATGTACGTATTGAGCAAGGGGATGATCGCCATCCAGCCCGGTCTTCCAGCCTTCTGGAAGATGATCCAGACAGCCGCGATGTAGATGACGGCCAGGACGAGCCAGATGATCAGAGCAATAATCGACCCGATTAACGTTGGTCCAGCCTCCTTCGCCTCCTCAGTAAGGCGTGAGCCACAATATCCGCGACACGACCGATAATGTCAAGAGTGACTTTCAGATGATTCAATCGACCGGGGTCGGAGCGCGTCGGAGCTTCTTACTGGTAGATGATCACGTCCGGCGACGGAGTGAGCGACAGTGCCTGGCTCGCGGTCATCAGCGGCGTGTCCCAGTCGAAGAAGAGCTTGATTCCGCCAAAACGGAAGTCCGAATCGCGGACGTACATGTTGTAGTGCTCGATCTTGATCCCCTGGCCACCAAAGCCGTCCATCACGATGGCCATGTCCAGAGTCGGGTCGCTCCCGATCGCTCCCTTATCCGGCAGCATGCTCGCTGCGAACTGGTGAACGATCAGAATCTTCCGCTGGCCGGTCTGATTGGCGATGCTGGACATGACGCCGATGGCGTGGTTGATCTCGGCCGCGGTCATGTGGCCAAGCTGCACGCCAGGAACCTGGCTTCCCCACATGTCGAACTCCGGATCAAGGGCCAGGTGGACGTGCGGCTCCCGGAGAATTGGCAGGATCGCGGCGACCTCGTCCGCGACCGTGCTGCGGCCGACCTGAACGTCGGCGATGAAAAGCATTCCATTCGACGCGGCGAGATCGGCATACTCCTGGATCGTCGAGGCAGGCATCCGCGCGCGATAGAGTCCATCTTCACCCGGGCTTGCCTGGGCCGTCGTCACGACCATGTGGATGGCGGGAATCGTCGGCTTGCCGCCTGCGGCCTCGTATTGCGCGGCCCGCCGCTGGAGTGCATTCACCAGCTCACTCTTGCTGAGCTGCCCGAGGATGCCCATCGCCCCGGACCAGGGATTACCATAGTAGGTGACGAGACGATTCGCGGCCAGGATCGAGCTCGACGCGTCACTCGAGCGGGGCAGGAACCGGGCGCTGGTCGTAGAGGTAACCCGCGAGAAAGGGGCAGCGAACGCGGCCGGTGAACCGAGAGCGGTGAGGGCAAACGTGCCGGCCGCGGCCTGGATCAGGCGGCGGCGTGTTACACGTAACATGGCGGTCACAAGATCTCCTGAGCTGTCGTGACATCTTCCCTGAGGCGCCTGAATGGGACCGTCTGACCGCGACGAGCGGCGAGCTCCGCGATCCAGCTTCTGCCTGGGCATGATGCGGTGGAGACGCGGCCACGCTCAAGGCTTCGAGTCCTCGGCCGGAGACAGGGGGCGGCTCCGGGCATCCTCCCGCTGGCGCCTTGACCAGACGATGCAATCCCTTTGCCACGGATCAGGCCCCCACGCGAGGAGACGGCAGGCACCAGCCGGGCCTCCCGTGGAGGCCCCGGTGGCAAAGATGCTATCGTGTCGGACAGTCCGCGGTTACAATTCCGGCCACGTCGACGGGTGACGCACCCCACGTACGTCGCCGCGACCCCATGAGTAAGGAGCACGTCCGTGCGCGCACAACCTGGAAGCCGGCAAGCGCAGGCGGCAGCTCGACGCGAGCAGATTCTGCAGGCCGCCTGGAGTCTGTTCGCGAAGCGTGGCTATCGAGGAACCTCGGTGCGTGACATCGCCCGCGCGATCGGCGTCAATGAAGGCCTCCTCTATCACTACTTCGCCAGCAAGTCCGAGCTTTTCACCGCGGTCCTCGCTCGATACGCCCCGTTCGAGATGGGAGCAACCGTTCTCGAGACAGGCGAAAGCCGAGACGTTGCCGAGGTGCTGCGCGAGACCGGGCAGCAGATTCTCGCGCAGATGCAGGAGCGCCGTGCTTTCGTGGCAACGATTCTCGCCGAGGCACCGACGGACCCGGAGCTCGGGAGAATTCTGGGCGAGTTCCTGCGAAGTAGCCGCGCGCGGGTTGCCGAGTTCCTCGCCCGCCGCCAGGCCAGCGGCGAGATCGACCGGGGCGTCGACGTCGAAGCGGCGGCACAAGCGTTCGTGGGAGGGCTTCTCTTCGCGGTTATCTCGACGATCCTCGCACCGGAAGCTCCGACTCCTCCCCGGAATGAGCGAACGGCTATTGATCAGCTCGTGGCACTGCTGCTCGCGGGAATCAGCCCCAGGCCACGTCGCGGGCCCTTGACGACCCAGCGCGGCCGATCGAGAGACGCCCGCGTCGAGCCCAGGACAAGCCCTTGACTCGAGTAGCAGAAGCGGTTAGAGTGGACTCGTTAAACGTTGTTTAATGATTTCACAGGAGAGCGTTGATGAGAGCGCGCAATCCCTTCTACCTGATGGCGGGGCTCTACTTTGTGCTGGACGTCGTCGCCGTGGCGCTCGTCGCGTTGGTCACGGCCGGGATCATCTCGCCGATTGCCGGCCTGAGCTGGATGCAGGTGCATCTACTGACCATCGGGGTAGTCACTCAGGCCATCTTCGGCACTCTTCCAGGACTCATCTCGCGAGTCACCGCAGGTTCCACGCTCGGAACGCGCACTGCCTGGGTAACCTGGCTCCTCGTCAATGGTGGATTCGTCACCCTGCTCGTGGCAATGCCCTCCGGGCAGCGGACAGTTGCGGCAGGTGGTGCTCTGACGATCTTCAGTGCCGTCGCGCTTCTGCTGGTCGGCCTGGTGTGGCAGGGCTCCCGGGGGCGCGACGGAGCCCGGATCAGCTCGCCCTTCTATCTGAGCGGGCCGGTGTTCTTTCTGGTCGGCATCGGCATGGCGCTGGGCATGCTGCTGGGCTGGCAGGTGCCGGGTGGCTACTTCGGGCTCATCGAGGCACACGTGCACGCGAACGTCTGGGGATTCCTGGCGCTGGTGGTCGCGGGCGTCCTGCTCGATCGGATTCCGGCGCTCCTGGGGCAGCCGCTCCGTTTCCCCGGAACGGTACCCGCGACGGGCTGGCTCCTGATCGTCGGGGCGATCGGTCTGGTCGTCGGTCCCTGGGCAGCCATCCTGCCCCTGACGATCCTGGGCATCGCGGTCTACGTCGTCGGGACAGCGCTACTGCTGGCCAACCTGATCGGCACCGCCCTGCCGGCGCGGGGATGGACACCCAACCTGACCCATCTCCTGGTCGCCTACGTCTGGATGGTGGTTCCCGCCGTCGCTGCCCCGCTGATCGTGCTCGCGACCGGGCAGCTTCCGACCAGCCGCGTCGAGACCGCGGCGGTTGCCGGGCTCGTCGCCGGCTGGATCTTCCAGATCGTGATCGGGGCTTTCGTTCCCGGGCTCGTCCGCGAGCAACCGGGCTCCCTCGACGGCTCGTGGGCCTCGGTCGTCGCCCTCAACCTCGGCGTTCTCCTGTTCTGGATCTCACCGCTGGTCGGCGAGCGTACCACGGCCACGCTGACCGCCGCCGGCTACGCTCTCATCGTCGGCGGCTCACTGCCTCCGCTGGCCTCTCTCCTCCGGCAGATCGTCGCGAGCCCGGTATCGGTCGGCGACGTTTAGCGCTCCGGGCGGAAGTTAATGGCACGACCAGGGGAGACCGGCCAGCGGTCCGGTTTCCCCTGGCTGAATCGGTCCTCTCACGAGGACGCAGATAAACCTTTCCAGCCGTGGGCGCGCAACCAGGGACCGATTGCCCGATCCTGGTTCTCGACGGCCGGACGGAACTGGGCGTCGGTGAGCCGCGCCTGCAGGGGGCGGATCACCGATTGCTCCGCTTCTCGAGGGATGGGTCGAGCAGGGGCGTCAGCACGCCCGCGTCGTCCCGATCGATAAGAGAACCCTTCATCCAGGTGATACTGGGCGATCGCTTGGGGTAATCGGCGCACTCATCACTCGAAAAACCGTCGACGCGCGGTGAACGTACAGCTTCGCCCCGTTTCGAAGTTTGGGATGCTTCACGAGAATCACCCACCACCCGGAAATGCCATCACCAGACCTTGTCGACCGGCAGATCGAGGGCGAGGCGACCGCTGTAGAGCAGCGACTTCTCGGCCGGGAAGGGATGGAACTTCGCCGCGCGAACGTCGCGGTAGGCGCGTTCCAGCGGCGAGCGTCGGAAGTACGAGCTTCCGCCGACGGCCTCCATCGCCAGGTCGACGACATCGACGGCCTGGTCCATCACGTAGCGCTTGGCCGTCTGAACCAGGTTGACGGCGCGCTCGTCGGGAGCGTATTCATCGCCAAGCTCGTCGAGAGCGCCGAGGAGCACCCACCAGGCCGTTCGGAGCTTGTGCTCGATCAGGCCAATCTGCCGCTGGATGGTCGAATCCTCCGCGATTGGCTGCCCATCGCCCCGACGGCGCCCGCCAACCAGCCGAACTGCCTCATCGCGCGCACCAGCCGCCACGCCGTAGTAAACCGAGCTGACCAGCGGACTGAAGTGGACGAGGGCAGTGCGCAAGCTCGGATCGACCTGGCCCCACGGACGGCGACCGGTGACCTGCGCTTCGCCGACCTGGACGTTGGTCATCTGGACGTCGTGACTTGACGTCGCGCGCATTCCCATGGTGTCCCAGGTCGGAACAACCTCGACTCCCTCGGCGCTCATCGGCACACTGAGGGAGAGGATCGTTCGGCCTATCTCCGGATCCTCGTAGACGGCAGACGTGGCAAAGACGTTGGCGACCGGAGCCTGGCTACAGAACGCCTTACGTCCGGTGACCCGGAAGCCACCGTTGACCTTCTCTGCCTTCCCCGATGGGTAGATGCCATCCGACGCGCCGCTCGTCATCAGGACGATGCCCTCGGAGGCGATCCGCCGCAGCGGGCCCTCGGCATTCGCGACGCCGTGGCGCCAGCGAAACACGTTGACGACGGTCAGGTAGAGGTGCATGTTGACCGCGAGGGCCGTCGAGGCGCAGTGCCGGGCAAGCTCGGCCTGGGCATAGCAGATCTGGCGCAGCGAAGCGCCAAGGCCGCCGAGCTCGGTCGGTACCGGAAGGCGGAGATAGCCGGACTCGCGGAGCAGACCGTAATTCTCGGTCACGAACGTGTTCTCGCGGTCGTGCTCGGCAGACCGGGGCGCGCATTGCGTGCCTACTCGAGCGGCAAGCTCGACGAAGCGGTCATCGCCGTCGCGAACGGGCGTCGGCCGAAACGAGGCCGACTGCCTAACTCCAGTCTGTGACATCAATCTCCCCTTTCCTAACTCTCGACGATGTGGTGTGGCTTTCAGTCGTGTTACTATTGTCGAGGCGGTTACCTGGACCTACAAGTTCAAAAAATGAAGTGAGTTATTGATCGATGCGCAAAGCGCAGGACGCACATGCCCCCCACACGATCCACCGGCCGTGCAAATTGCGCGTTGCGCTTTGGATCTCCGTGCTGCGCCCCACCAGATTGCGAGGGCGTCACGGATAGTTTCGAGGTAAGAAGGTGACGACGTACGGCCAGTTCTGTCCAGTTGCCAAGGCGGCCGAGGTATTCGCCGAGCGCTGGACGCCCCTGATCGTGCGCGAGATCGTCTGCGGGAGCCATCGCTTCAACGAGCTCGAGAACGGTTTGCCGAACATCTCCCGGTCACTCCTCACGCAGCGCTTGCGCTCACTCGAGCAGGCCGGCGTCATCGAGCGACGTCCGACCGGGGACGGACGCGCGTCGGGATACTATCTCACCGAGGCCGGGACTGAGCTTGGCACCATCGTGATCGCGCTCGGCGAATGGGGCCAGCGCTGGGTGAACTCGGAAATTCGTCCGTCGGAGCTCGACCTCGACCTGCTGATGTGGGATCTTCATCGTCGGCTCAACTGGGACACGCTGCCGTCATATCGGGTCGTCGCTCGCTTCGATTTCTCCGGGGCGCAGGTTCGGAGCTACTGGCTGGTACTCGAGCACGGCGAGGCATCGATCTGTCGAGGAGACCCCGGCTTCGACGTGGACCTGTACGTGAGCGCCGATACCGTCGCCTTCCACCGCGTCTGGATCGGCCACGCGCGGCTCGCCGACGTCATCCGCGACGGTCACGTCCGGATCGACGGGCCGTCGGATCTGGTCCGGGCATTTCCGGGCTGGCTTTCATACAGCGTCTTCGCGCACATTCGCCCGGCGGTCGATCAGGTCTCCGACGCCACCTAACGCGCGGCTGTCCCCGCGCGCAGGGGGTCCCTCGTTACTCGTCGACGGATGCTACCGCGAGTACCTCTATTCATTTCTTCCGCGTGTGCATCGCCCGGTCGGATCGTGCCCTACAAAAGCCCGACGAGGGGAAGGAAGCACAGCAGGTCAGGGTTTGGCCATGAGGCTGATTGGCACATCCACGGACCCGCGCATTCTGAACGCATCCTCGCCCGTATCGACGACGTTCGGCGAGCCGTGGCCGACGGCCTCCACGGACGCCCGCGCGGACCTCTCCAGTCACCCCCGAAGCTGCGGGCGACGGGCTGGCCCTGCTGGAGCCGCATCCGATCAGTCAGCGCCGCCTGACCGGCGACTCACGCCTCGCGCGGCGCGAGCTCGATTCACCGCGGCACGGAGATCCGGATTGCGATGCGCAATGCGCAGGGTCACCGCATCGCGTGGCGCTCGTCGGCGTTTTGTGCCTTGCGCCTGGGTCAGCAGGAAGACGCTCCGTCACCAGGCGAGATAGCCACCATCCACCGCGACGGTGTAGCCGGTGATGAGATTCGAGGCGGCCGAAGCGAGGAACACCGCGACCCCTTTCAGCTCCTCCGGCGTGCCCAGGCGTCCGATTGGCGTGCGCGCCGAGATCTCGGCGATGTACTGCCGCGACTCCTCGGTCTCGCCGCGCAGCATGCCGCCGGCGATGTTCGTCCCGATGAAGGTGGGTGCGATCGCGTTGACCTGGATGTTGTATTGCGCCAGCTCGATTGCCAGGCTGCGCGTCAGGTTGATCACACCCGCCTTCGCCGCCGCGTAGGCGCGTCCGCGCCCGGCCCGAAAGTTCGCGACGAAGCCGTAGATCGAGGCGGTGCTGACGATCTTCCCCCGCCGACGCGGAATCATCACCTTCGCCGCCTCGCGCGCGGTCAGATACACACCAGTCAGATCGACGTCGATCACCTTCTGCCAGGTCTCCAGCGTCGACTCGATCAGCGGCGAGGTCGGCTCGGCGATGCCGGCGTTGGCGAAGACGATGTCGAGCGGGCCAAGCTGCTCTACCGTCGCGCTGACCATCGCGACGACGTCGCCTTCGCGGCTGACGTCGACCGGGATCGCCACCGCGCGCCGGCCCAAGGAGCGGATCGCCTCGGCGGTCTTTGCGGCGCTCTCGAGTTGGAGATCCGCACAGGCAACGTCGGCGCCGGCCTCGGCCAGGGCCAGCGCGAACGCCTCGCCGAGCCCGCTGCCGGCCCCGGTCACCAGAGCAACCTGTCCGTCCAGACGGAATGAATCGAGTACGTTTGGCATTTTTGAGCTCCTCTCCGTGATACGTGAAGCGTGAATCGTGAAACGTAAGACGTGAGGCCCAGGGCGCAATCGGCGAAGACACTCCACCGAAGCATCGATGGCAAAGTGGATAGTGCGGGTTGCTCAGTTACTACCCGAAGGCCGAGTCTCACCGGAGTGACCATCGACATCACCCAGGTCTACCAAAATGTCCCGTGAATCCCAGGCTGGGTTCTCTGAACCTGAGAGGTAGTCGGCGTCATCCTCGCGCAGCACGCGCGCCCGCTGCTGCGGAATCATCGTCAGCAGGAGCCGTGTGATCCTGGTCAAGAGATTTAGGCGATTGTCTGTGATGTCCTCTCCCAGGACGTGCCGCGCCTTGTAGTACCAATCTCGGCTTTCACGAGCCGACCCCAGAGCATACTCGTTGAATCGGGCGCGGTCGTTTCCAGTGCCGCGAGAATAGCCTTCGGCGACGTTAGCGCTAATCGAGCAGGCTGCCCGACATAACTGATCCGCTAGACCAGTCGTACGCCGATCGCGCAGCAATCGCGTAACGTCGCTCCAACTCAGATCCGCCAGGAACAGCGCCAGCCGATACGCTGCGACCTGCCACAGTGAATCCCCTCGGATCATCGGAGGAACCGTCCCTTCCCACTGGTCGTAGGTCATCTCCAGCATCTCCCGCTCTGTCTCGCCATCGACCTTACGTTTCACGTTTTCCGCTTTACGTTTCACGTTTTCCGTGTCGATCTTACTCCACCGGCGTCCGGCAAGCGATGCTTCCGCCACGGGCGCGCGTGGTAGAATGGCGGCAGTTCTGGAGGAACCACATCTCTGTCGAGGAGCTGTGTATGTACCGCACTGCCATCATCGCCTGCGGCAACATCGCACGCGTGCACGCCCGCGCCTGGCAGAACGTGCCGGGGCACCCGGTCGAGATCGCCGCCATCGCCGATACCCATCCGGACGCGCTCCGCGAGTTTGGCGACTTCTTTGGCGTCCCCGAAAGCAAGCGCTACATCAATTACCGTGAGATGCTGGACGCCGAGCACCCTGACTTCGTCGACGTCTGCTCCTGGCACGGTCAGCACGCCGAGATGGTCATCGCCGCGGCCGCGCGTCGGCCCAAGGCGATCATCTGCCAGAAGCCCATGGCGCTCAGCCTGGGCGATGCCGAGAGGATGATGATCGCCTGCGCGCGCAACGGCGTAAAGCTGATGATCGCCTACCAGCGCCCCCACCACGCCACCTGGCTCAAAGCGCGGGATCTGATCCGTGACGGCGTGATCGGAAAGATCATTCAGATCTCAGTCAGCGACGGCACCCTGCTCAACACGAATTCGCACAACATTCAGCTCGCGCTCTTCCTGACCGGCAACCCCCGTGTCGAGTGGGTGATGGGCGCGGTCGAGCGGACGAGCGACGTGATGGAGCGAGGATTTCCGACCGAAGAGCGCACGCTCGCGCTCGTCGGGCTCGCGGGCGGGGCCCAGATTCTCGTACAGGGCGGATTCCCCTCGCCGTACCGGACCGGCCAGGGCGCGCGCGTCGTCGGCACCGAGGGCCTGATGGAGCTTGGAACGTCGCGTCCGCCGGATCACGAGCTTCGCTCCGACGGGGCGATGTGGCAGCCGGAGGGCTCGTCGGCGAAGTACAACGACGAATGGGGCTGGGTGCGCTATCTCAACGCGACCAGCGGCGGCTGGAGGAACGTCGAAGCACCCTGGCACGACGCCTGGGTCCACCAGTGCCAGGAGGCGATCGACTGGGTGGAGGGACGAGTGACCGATCCGATCAGTTCGGCACAGAAGGGCTACGCGACCCAGGAAGTCATGATGGCACTCTACGAGTCGGCACGCAAGCGCCGCCGAATCGATCTTCCACTGAAGACGCGGGTGAATCCCTTGCAGCTCATGATCGAGAATGGCGATCTGCCGGTCGAGTGGCCGGGCGCCTACGAGACGCGCGCGACTATCGTCCGCGGCGAGGGCATGACCTGGAACGAGCAGTAGAGGTGAGGATGACCTGCCTCGACCCGATCGGAGGAGGAACGATGAAGCTCGGCTACAGCGCCTGGAGCATGCCCACGCTCTCGGTCGACGCTCAGATTCGCACCGTCGCGGAGATTGGCTTTCAGGGCATCGAGCTGATCTGCATCCAGAGATCCTCGACCGACGTGGATCGGCTGGACGCGGCCGAGCGGCGACGGATTCGTGGGCTGCTCGACGCGTCCGGCCTGGAGCTGCCCGCGCTCCACGCCAGCGTCAACCCGATCGATCCCGACGCCGAGGTCGCGGCTCGGAACGTCGCGCGCCTGCGGCGCTCGATCGACCTGGCCGTGGACCTGGCCGGTCCCGAGGGGCCACCGGCCATCGTGCTGATGGGCTACGGCCACCCCGAGACTTACGAGAAGGATCGGGAGCGCCTGGTGCCGATCTTTCAGGAGCTTGCGGAGTACGGGCGCGAGCGTGGCGTGAGGCTCGCGCTCGAGCTCCACGTCGGCCAGGCGATCGATCGTCCCGAGCGCGCGCTCTGGCTGCTCGAGCACGTCGATCATCCCTATTTCAAGCTCAATCTCGATACCAGCCACCTCGACGTCATGGGTTACAGCATCGCCGACTCGGTCCGTCCGCTCGTCGCCCACGCGGTCCACACCCACGTCAAGGATCAGCGTGGGCGGGTCCCGAGCTACGAGTTCCTGGCCCCGGGTGACGGCGACTACGACTACGTGACCTACCTCAAAGAGATGGCCGCCGGCGGGTACCGTGGATTCATCACCGCCGAGATCAGCCTGATGGTCCAGCGCAAACCGGGGTACGATCCAGTCGCGACGGCGCGCCAGAGCTACGTGACGCTGACGCGCGCCTTTGCCGAGGCCGGCCTGACGCTTGATTCCCTGGCCTGACCGTCCCGTACCCCCAGCAGTCGCGAATCAGGGTTGATTCGATCGTGGGCGACGACCCTGGTCAGGTGGCGCTAGCTCGACAAGTACCCGGACGAACCACTCGACCGCACCCGGCGTGGTCAGCCAGCTCTCCGCGCTCTCGGCGACGTAGGCAATCGCCTCGTTCTCGTCGCCCATCCCGACGTACTCCGGCAAGCGCCGCGGCATCTTCTTCACCCCGGAAAGATAGAGCGGGACGAAAGGATTTACCTTCAGCGCCTGCTGGAGGGCCGCCTTTGCCTTCCGCCCGGCTCCCTCCTCGCGGAACGTGTAGAGCGCCCGCGTGTACGCCCAGTTCGCGCTGTACTCGTCGGGGTACTGCTTGAGCAATCGGCCCAGCGCCTCGTCCTGATGCTCGACCAGCAGCCAGTTTGCCAGGATGTAACGAAGCCCCTGGTTATCGTTCGGGTTAAGTCGTAGCATCTCGGTAAGATGCTCGATGGCTTGCTGGCGCTCGCCAAGTATCCACTGAACCTCGGCCAGCCCCTGACGCGCGCGCATGTACGGTCGAGTCTCGATGATTCCCCAGAAGTGCCCCACGTCGTGCTTGAACGTCTCGGGTCCGAGGGCACGTTCGCCGGCCTTTACGCCTTGCTCGTACAGGCCCTTTGCCTCGGCCACGTCTCGAGCTGCCTCGGCCAGGACCACGTAGGCGTCAGCGCAATCGGACGAGATCTCGAGCGCCCGGCGTGCGAGCTGGACCCTGCGCCCACCGGAGGTCTCGAGCGCCTGGTAGACGAGCTCCTGCGCCTGCTCGAGCGGAGTGGACGGCGTTGTTTCCGGAACCTTCCCGGTGCTGAGCACCTGCTGGAGAAATTCATTCGCCTCCTCGATGGAAGCGAACTCACGAGAATTCAACAGCCGAGTGATCTCCGCCATCTGCTTTTCCATCAGCCGACGGTCCGGCAGAACCGGCCCAAGGCCAGGCGACGCACCACTGCCCTTGTTCCGGCTCGATTTCCTCTTATTCACACGATCCTCCTCGAAAGCAAGTACCTAAAGCGCGGTGCGAAAGAATTGGTTCGGTTGGGGTACCCAACCATTCCGCACACTGCTATAACTGAATGTAAGCTTAAGTATACCGTATATCAGAGAGACGGGTCGCGGCAAACGTGAGAGCGACCTGCGATTCGTCCCTTGGAGTGCAGAGCGGAATCGTTGGGAGGGTCTCTGGCACCGGACGCCGCGCACAGAGCGGCCGCCGGACCTGACCCCACTCCCCGGCCCCCTCTAATATGCCTTCCACCAGTCCTTCTGCGACCGTGGGTCCATGAACGTCCCGGCGTCGCGAATGGCCACCTGGATTTGCGTTCCGTTCGCGCGACCGAACGGCTGCCTTCCGTTCAAGGCCGGCAGGTAGCTTCGTCCAGCCAGGTCCATCTGCTGGTAGAGCGCCAGGAGTGACGGCTCGACGCAGACGCCCTCGACGTGCACGGCGTACCCGTAGACGATGCTGTCGTTACTTGTGTACGTGAGGGTGATCTGGCGCGTGGTGGCGTAGAGGACGATCGCGGTGTATCCCCGACCCACGTCGTATCCCGAAGGTGGCGCCTGGATGATTTCCCCCGGTTGAACCTGGAAGCCGGCGAGGGTGACGGGCCAGTCGGTATCGAGCGTACCGCGCGAGTTCGTCGACCAATCCCAGTTGTAGACCTGGTAGACGGTGCTGAAGACCGGAAGGCGGTTGTCGGTGAAAAGACCGTTTAATTGCGGTGCGTTCGGGTCGGATCCGCCATTGTAGGTCACCAGTCCCGCGTACGCGTTCGTCTGCTGCCAGCCGCGAATCTCGAGATTGATGTCGGGATTCGAGGCAGCCGGCGGATTGGGCGGTGGCGTGTAGACCGGGAGCGTCGCGTAGCTGGCACCGGGGATTGGCTGGCACCCGGCGGGCATGCTCGCGACCATGGGAATGAAGACCGTTCGTGAACTCGAGCCGCCACGCGCCGGGGCCGCCATCGCCCCGAGGGCGATCATCACCAGGGTCACTGCCGCGACGAGGCGAATGGCGCACCTTCTTTCCACGAGTGGCGTTCTCCTTCAGACTCAGTTTTTGAACCGACGGTGCCATCGACCGATGATCCTACCGTATGGAGGAGCCATCGGCGATAGCCGAGAAAGCCTAGCCCAATCGCCCCACGCGCGGGCGGACCCGGGTTACCGCTTCCACGCTGGCACCCTGCCGAGGCGCACCCGTGCCCACGGCCGCGGGCATGTGGCATAATCGTCGGCAGCAGATCCTCCGCGGCCTCGCGCGATCACCTGGAGAAAGGTCGGAGGAAAGGAGCCGCTCAGATGTCAGCGGATTCAACCACCGCGACACGCACCTACGTCCACGATCCGTCCTGGGGGCGATTACCCGCGGGACTGGTCGATTGGGCCTACGTTCCAGCCGTGGCAGTCGACTCGGAGGACCGCGTCTACGTCAACCAGCGCGGTCGCCCGTCCGTCGTCGTCTACAGCCGCGCTGGCGAGCTGCTCGCCACCTGGGGCGATCAGTTCGCGGAAGGCGCGCACGGACTGTACGTCCGCCGGGAGGCCGACGGCGAATACCTCTATTTCACCGACGTCGCGCGCCACTGCGTCGTCAAATGCACGCTCGACGGACGCGAGATCTGGACGCTGGGCGAGCCGGGCCACGTCGGCGCCTGGGGCGAGCCGTTCAACAAGCCAACCAGCGTCGCCTTCACGCCGGACGGCGATTTCTACGTGTCGGATGGCTACGGCAACGCGCGGGTCCATCACTTCGATCCGAACCGCAAGCTGATCCGGTCGTGGGGCGAGCGCGGCGAAGGGCCGGGGCAGTTCAGCCTCGTCCACCACGTCTGGTTCGACACGCGCGGCGGCAAACGCCGCGTCTGGGTCTGCGACCGCGAGAACAACCGCATCCAGATCTTCTCGCCAGAGGGCGAGTTCATCAAGGAGAAAACCGGGTTCCATCGCCCGGACAACACCTGGGTCGATTCCGAGGGCTACATGTATGTCACCGAGCTCGGGGCCGGCCTGGCGATTCTGGATCCGAACGATCGGCTGATCCAGCGGATCGAGGGTGGGAAGAGCCGCGAGCCAGGGACGATCCTCAAGCCACACGGCATCTGGGGGGACTCGCGGGGCGCCCTCTACGTCGGCGAGGTCGAGGACGGCCACCGCATCCAGAAGTTCGTTCGAACAGCCTGACGGGATTAGCTTCTGGAAACATGGCCGTGCGGGCCATTTGTCCAGAAGCTAATCCCAAACACTCTCCCCGGGCGCTGGGACGAGGACTGACGCCCTTCTCGCGCGAGGACCAAAACCGTGATGGATTCTCTGAACGTTGACGTCGCGTTGATCGAGTCGTACCTGGATCGTCTTTACGTGATCGGCGCGCTCCCCGGAGGGGGAGCCTGGCGCCCGGTCTACTCGCTGGCCTGGAACGAGGCCCGGCAGGCGATCCGGGGCTGGCTCGAGGAAGCTGGACTGGCCGTCCGCGAGGATGCCGTCGGCAACCTGTTTGGCCGCCTGGAAGGAGTGGAGCCGGAGCCGGTCATTCTGGTTGGCTCCCACGTCGACACGGTCTACGCGGGCGGCCGGCTCGACGGCGCCCTCGGCGTCGTCGGCGCCATCGCCGCGGTGCGGGCCATCCGCGCCCGGCATCCCCGTCCGAAGCGATCGATCGAGGTCTTCGTTAGCTGCGAGGAAGAAGATAGCCGCTTCGTCTGCGACTTCTGGGGAAGTCGCGCGCTGCTCGGACAGATCGATCCCGCCGAGGCCGAGCGCTACCGCGATGCCGACGGCATCACCCTCGCCCAGGCGATGCGCCAGTTCGGGCTCGACCCGCGACGGATCCCCGAGGCGCGGCGCTCCGACGTCGGAGCGTTTCTCGAGCTGCACATCGAGCAGGGACCGGTGCTCGACCGCGAAGGGATTGCCCTTGGCGTCGTCGAGGCGATCAGCGGTCTGAATCGCACCGCGGTCCGGGTGGCCGGACGCGCCGATCACGCCGGGACGACGCCACTGGCGATGCGCGGCGACGCGCTGGTAGCCACGGCGGCGATGGTCCTGGCGATGCGAGGCCTGGCCGAGGAGCTGGGCGAGCCGGCGCGCGCGACTGTCGGCAGGCTCGACGTCCATCCCAATCAGCCAAACATCGTTCCCGGCGTGGTCGACTTCGTCGTCGACAGCCGCCACCCCGACCGCGCTCTTCAGCAGCGGCTCTTGGCAGAGGTGCAGCGGCGGTGCGAGAATATCGGCAAATCACACGGCGTCGTGGTCGAGACGAGCGTTCTGGTCGATCAGCCGCCGACGCCGATGAGCCCGGAGATCGTCGCTCTGATCGAGCGAGTAATCGAGCGGCGGGGCTGGAGCTACCGACGCCTGGTGAGCGGTGCCGGTCACGACAGCCAGATCCTGGGACGGCAGATCCCCACCGCGATGATCTTCGTCCCCAGCCGCAACGGCCGCAGCCACTCGCCGGCCGAGTACACGCCGCTCGAGCAGATCATCCCCGGCGTGCAGGCCCTGGCCGACGCCGTCGAAGAGCTGGGCTGCACGTAAGACTGAAGACGTGAAACGTAAAACGTAACGCGCGACGCGCAATCGGCACAGCCGGAGCGCCGAGATAAGTCACGCGTGCGTTCTGCAAATTGCAGATTGCTCAGTAGCTTCTCACGTGAGCATCCTTGCGTTTTACGTTCTACGCTTTGCGTCTTACGTTTGACGTTCCCCGGTACGCCCCTTGCCAGCACCAGCAGGATGATCACGAGAAACGCTCGCCGGCTGGGAGCGGTGGCGCTCGGGCTGGTTCTGCTCGGGGCGATCGTTCTGATCCTGCTGCACCCGTTGACGCTGCGCTCGCCCGCGCCGGCTCCCAGTCAACCAGAGACGCCGACGATGGTGTTGAGCGTGGCGCCGGTGCCCGCGCAGCAGGGCGGGCCGGTGCGGCTGTCCGGTGCGGGCTTTGCCCCGGGCGAGACGGTGACCGTCCGCGCGGTGGCGAGCGCGTCCGGGTCGGCTGGCGCCGTCCGCTCACGCGAGCTTGCCCGGACGCGGGCGGACGCGCGTGGCAAGGTGCAGGTGGGTCCGGTCACGTTGCCGGATGACCTGTACTCGGGCACCTACCCGCTCGAAGCGGTCGGGCAGACCAGCGGGCGCCACGGCACGGCGACGCTGTACGTGCACGCCAGGGCACCCTGGATCAAGGTGAGCACCTACGCGGCGAAGCCCCACGAGAAGTTCGGGCTGATTGTCGGCGGGTTCCAGCCACGCGAGCGCGTTCAGGTTACCCTGGAGCCGGCGACCCACCTGCCCACCGGCGAGTCGCAGGATCCCACCCGGCTGTCGAAACCGGTCACGCTCTTGACCCTCCCGACCGATGCCGTCGGCAACGCGGTCTGGACCGAGACCGACCTGCCACTGCTGAAACCCGGCGCGTACACCGTCGTCGCGCGGGGAGTCATCAGCGGGAAGAAGCTCACCGCGGACCTGATCGTCAAGGCGCTGACGCCGGTCGTCGAGCTCAGTCCGTGGTCCGGCCCGCCCGGCACGCGGGTCCAGTTCAACGCGCGGGGCTTCTCGCCTGGCGAAGAGGTCAGGATGTTTCTGGGTCAGGCCAGCAATGCAGCGCTGACGGTGACTGCCGACCGCTACGGCAACTTCTGGGGCGCCGGTCCCTTCAAGATCCCATACGAAGAGAACGGGGGCCCGCTGACACTGCGGTTCGTCGGGCAGCAGAGCGGCGCCGAGGTCGCCGAGACGTTCAACGTCCTGAGCGCCAGGCCATGGCTGAACCTCAGCGCGTACTCCGGGCCCCCGGGTGCGCCAGTCAGCTTCTCCGGAGGAGGCTGGGCGGCCGGCGAGCGCGTCGAGGTCCACCTCGATAGCTCGAGCGGGCCAACAGTCGCGGAGAGCCAGGCCGACGACTACGGCTGGCTGCAGCTTGGCGGTAGCGGGAGCGTCCCCGGCGACGCCCGCGACACCGTCACCTTCGTCGCGGTCGGCCAGCAAAGCCACGCCACGGCCTCGGCCAGCTTCAAGGTCGTGAATCCCTTCGACAACCTGCCGCCAAACCTGCCGTCGGATCAGCCACCACCGCCGCCTCCACCACCGCTGCCACAGCAGAATCCGCCATCGTAAAGTGGCACCGCGAAGACGCAAAGGACGCGCAGCACGATCCGTCACGAGGATCGCTGCGCCCGTCGCGTCTTGGCGATGATCGGCTCGACGGTGCGCCTCGCGCAGCTCCGATCGGCGCGATCGGATCCTCTCCGCGGGCTCGGTTAGCTACACGGCGAATGCGAACGGGAACGTCACCGCCCGGGGAGCCGACAGCTTCGCCTACGATCAGGCGAATCGGCTGACCAGCGCCACGGTGAGCGGGACCACGACGACCTACAACTACGACGGGGATGGGAAGCGGGCGAGCCAGACCGTCGGCGGCAGCACGAGGAGCTACGTGTACGATCCGAATAAGGCGCTGCCCGACATCCTGACCGATGGAGCGCTCAGATACATCTGCGGTCTCGGCCTGACCGACGCCGTCGATGGCTCCAGGAACGTCCCGGTCTCCCACCCCGACGGCCTCGGCTCGGTCCGCGCGCTCACCGACGGCTCGGGGACGCTCATCCAGACCTACCAGACCGACCCGTTTGGTGTGCCGAGCCAAACCCAGGGATCGAGCGCCCAGCCGTTCCAGTTCGCTGGCCAGCAGCGCGATGGCAACGGGCTGCTCCGCTTGAGGGCAAGAATCCACGAAGCATCCGGAATTTTGCACGCGAACGAAAGATCCGTGATGGGCGTCGCTCGTTCCAATCCGGCGAAAATTCGGGATGCTTCACGTACGTCTCATCAGGGAACGAGCTTACCGCGCTGAGCGGCGCTCAACCGCGATGCCGAGCTCGGGCAGAGTGTCGTCGACGGAGGCGCTGTCGTCGACCAGCACGACCGCTTCGTCGTCCTCGGTCAGGACGTCGACCCGAAGCGCGAGACTCTGAAGCTCTTTGACCAGTACCTTGAATGACTCCGGAACGCCCGGCGGCCGGATCTCGTCGCCCTTGACGATGGCCTCGTACGCCTGCACTCGGCCGACGGTGTCATCCGACTTCACCGTCAGCATCTCCTGGAGGATGTGCGCCGCGCCATAGGCTTCGAGCGCCCACACCTCCATCTCCCCGAGACGCTGGCCGCCGAAGTGGGCCCGGCCGCCCAGCGGCTGCTGAGTAATCAGGCTGTAGGGCCCGGTCGACCGGGCGTGAACCTTGTCCTCGACCTGATGGATCAGCTTCATCATGTAAATGCTGCCAACCGTTACTTCCTGGTCGAAGTACTCGCCGGTGCGGCCGTCGCGCGGGCGCATCTTGCCGGTCCGTGGGAGTCCGGCCTCCTCCAGTTCTCGGACGATGTCTTCCTCGGTGGCGCCGTCGAAGACCGGCGTCGCGACCTTGAGCCCGAGCGCCTCGGCGGCCCAGCCCAGGTGCGTCTCCAGGATCTGCCCGACGTTCATGCGCGAGGGAACGCCGATCGGATTCAGAATGATCTGGACCGGGGTGCCGTCGTCGAGAAACGGCATGTCTTCTCGCGGGACGATCCGCGCGACGACTCCCTTGTTCCCGTGGCGGCCGGATAGCTTGTCGCCCTCGGAGATCTTGCGCTTTTGAGCGACATTGACGCGGACCACCTGATTCACGCCGGCCGATAGCTCGTCCTGATTCTCCCGGGTCAGCACCTTCACGTCGACCACGACGCCGCCCTCGCCGTGGGGAACCCGCAGGCTCGTATCCTTCACCTCGCGCGCCTTTTCGCCGAAAATCGCCCGCAAGAGCCGCTCCTCGGCCGATAGCTCGGTCTCCCCATTCGGAGTGATCTTGCCGACGAGGATGTCGCCCGCCGCCACCTCCGCGCCAATACGCGCGATTCCGCGCTCGTCGAGATCCCGCAGCGCGTCGTCGCCGACGTTCGGAAGGTCGCGGGTGATCTCCTCCGGTCCCAGCTTGGTATCGCGCGCCTGGATCTCGTACTCCTCGATGTGGATCGAGGTGAACGTGTCGTCGCGGACCAGATCCTCGCTGAGAACGATCGCATCCTCGAAGTTGTAGCCGTCCCAGGACATGAAGGCGACCAGGACGTTCTGACCCAGGGCAAGCTCGCCGTCGCGGGTGGACATGCTATCAGCGAGTGGCTGTCCCGCCCTCACCCGATCGCCGACGGAGACGATTGGCCGCTGGCTGAAGCAGGTGCCCTGATTGGTGCGAGCATACTTGCGGAGCTCATAGGTCTCGCTGGTGCCGTCGACGGTCTGCACGACAACGCGACGCGCCGTCGCGCTCAGAACGACTCCCGGGTTCCGCGCGAGGACGAGGTGTCCGCTATCACGGGCCACGTGCCCCTCCATGCCGGTGCCGATAGTCGGGGAGTCTGCCCAGATCAAGGGAACCGCCTGTCGCTGCATGTTGGCGCCCATCAGGGCGCGGTTGGCTTCGTCGTGCTCGAGAAACGGGATCAGCGACGTCGCCAGGCTCACGATCTGCTTGGGAGACACGTCCATATACTGGATCTTCGACGGCGATTCGACTGAGAAGGCTTCGCCGTGACGAACCTCGACCCGCTCGTCGAGGAAGTTGCCGTTCGCGTCGAGGCGAGAGCTCGCCTGGGCGATCAGCCACCTCTCTTCCTCGTCCGCCGTCAGGTAGCGAATCTCGTTCGAGGCAAACGGTCGGACCGGAATTCGGCGTGGCGGCAGCGCGGCAAGCTTCGTCGCCAGATTCTGATCGATCATCTCGCCCGCGCGCACGACGACCTCGCCGTCGCGAGGGGATTGGATCGCCTCGCCGGCGACGCGTCCGACCAGGTCTTCGATCGTGTTCGGCACGTCTTTCGCGACGACACGGTAGGGAGTCTCGACGAACCCGTACTCGTTGATTCGGGCATAGGTGGCCAGGCTCAGGACCAGACCGATATTCGCGCCCTCGTTCGTCTCGATCGGACAGATGCGGCCGTAATGGCTGTGGTGAACGTCGCGGACGTCCATGCCAGCGCGCTCGCGGTTCAGACCGCCGGGGCCCAGGGCGCTCAGGCGTCGCTTGTGCGTCAGCTCCTCGAGCGGATTGGTCTGGCCGAGCAACTGCGAAAGCTGGCTGCCGCCGAAGAACTCCTTCAGCGCGGCGACGACCGGCCGAACGTTGATCAACGCGGCAGGCGTCGCGGCCTCCGGATCCTGGATGCTCATGCGCTCCTTGACCACCCGCTCCATCCGCAGGAGGCCGACGCGCAGGGCGGCCTGGATCAGCTCTCCGATCGAGCGGACCCGACGATTGCCGAGGTGATCGATGTCGTCGGCGTGGCCAACGCCGTTGTTCAGTGCGATCAGCGTCGTGACGATCCGGACCAGATCGTCGGCCGTGAGAAGACGCTGGGTCGGAGGAAGGTCGAGCCCGAGCCGGCGATTCAGCTTGTACCGTCCTACCTTCCCCAGATCGTAACGACGAGTGTTGAAGAAGAGCGTGTCGAGCAGGCTGCGCGCGTGGTCGAGCGTCGGCGGCTCGCCCGGGCGGAGACGACGAAACAGCTCGATCAGCGCTTCCTCGACGCTTTTGGTCGAATCCCGCTGGAGTGTCTCGGCGAGATAACGGTACTCGCCGGTGTCGACCTCGGCGAAGCGCTCCTGGATATCTGCATCCGTGCCGAGGCCGACGGCCCACAGCAGGACGGTGACCGGTAGCTTGCGCTTGCGGTCGACCTTGACCGAGAGAACGTTCTTGTTTGACGTCTCGAACTCGAGCCAGGCGCCGCGGCTCGGGATGAGCTTTGCCGAGGCAAGCTGGCGCCCCGTGCTTGGGTCTTCGTCGAGGGCAAAGTACACGCCCGGCGCGCGGACAGGCTGATTGACCACGACTCGCTCGGTCCCGTTGACGACGAAGGAGCCAGTTTCGGTCATCAGCGGAAAATCGCCGACGAAAATCTCCTGCTCTTTGATCTCTCCGGTCTCCTTCGCGACCAGGCGGGTCCGTACCCGCAGTGGCGCGGTGTAGGTCAGACCCCGTTCCCGACACGTCGTGGGATCGTGCGTGGGCTCGCCGAAGCTGTGATCGAGGAAATGCAGCTCGAACGCCTTCCCGGCGAAATCGACGATCGGCGAGATCTCGCTGAAGATCTCCCGGAGCCCTTCTTCCCGCAGCCAGCGGAAGGAATCGATCTGCACGCGGGTGAGATCGGGAATCGGCAGAATCTCGGGGATGCGAGCGTAGCTCCTGCGACAGCCGCCGGGCTTCGCGGCGCGGACCAGGGTCTGATCGGCTGGACTGAAAGCCATCTGCGCCTACCCTCCGGTTTTTGAGGTTGGAGACGCAGTGTAGCAGGATGGCAGGCGAAAGAACAGTCTTTTCCTTTGCGCGCCTTCGTGCTATAATGAAAATGGATGAATATATGCCATTTTGCCCGAGGGAAATCCGATCCCACGTCGGCTCGGTCGCCAGCCGCCTCAAGCCTCTTCTACTCGGGCAATGCCTCGACGCTCACGTTCACCTCGGTCGCCACGGCGACCGTCCGGTAGAGCGGTCAACGCTCCTTCCAGCGCTCGACGAGCGCCACCGCCTGCTCCTGGCTCGGCCCGACCAGGCGAAAGTGGACATCGATGCGCTCGAATCGGGACGTATCGTCGCTGCGGCGGATGCCGTCGATGGTCACCTCGGGCGGCGTCCTTCGTACAGCTGTCGGTTGAGCTGGATCTGGCCCCAGTGCTCGCCCGCGTGGATCAGCGCGTGCTCGAGGCACCAGCCCGCTGTCACCTCGGTCTCCTGATTGGAGGAGAGCCGAGTTATCTGGATCGTCCGGCCCAGATCCGCGCCCTCGAGCAGGGCAAAGCGCCGCCGCGCCTCGGCTCTCGCACGCTCGACGAGGCCGATCAGCTCCTCGGCGGTGTGTCGCGCGCGGAACTCGGCAGCGCGGTCGCGCTGGACCGTCTCGCCCACGGCACGGCTCAGCCAGTAATCGATCGATCCCACGATATGCGTCACCAGCGCGGCGATCGAGTTCGTCTCGGGGACCGGCGGCGTCCAGTTCAGGCAGTCGGGATCGAGCGGACGAACGAGCTCGAGCATGTTTTCGAAAAGCTCCTCGAGAACCGCCAGACTCGCCGCCAGGTGGGGATTCATCGAACCTCCTCCAGTAATCATCCACTCTTCCGCCAACTATAGCAGTATCGAGAGGACGCGTCACCCACGAGAACCGCCACCGGTATACCGCACAGGCGTAGGGATCCGAGCGCACTCCCCTCTCCGTCTCGGATGGAGAGGAGCCCGGGGTGAGGCCAGAGGACGCCTCGCATGATTCTGCGGTAGACCCTATTACGTCCCAGGACGAACGCCAGTGGCGGTCGAGCATCCGGTATAATCAGGGAAGCGGACGGCGAAGACGCCGTCCTGAATATGGAGGACGTCGATGCCCTGTTCCCTGGTTGCCACGTCTTCCCGCTGGCTCGGCCGTCGATTGATCCTTTTCGGTCTCGCCGTCACGTTCATTCTTTCCGCCACACTTCGCGCTCCGCCACCGGCCGAGGCGGCCGGCTGTGACTTCGTCCTCGGCTTCGCGACCCTGCACAGCCTCATCCCCTCGATTGTCGGCAATTGTCTGACCGACGAGATCCACAATCCAACCAACGGCGATGGCCTCCAGTTCACGACCCGCGGCCTCCTCGTCTGGCGCAAGGCCGATAACTTCACCGCGTTCACCGATGGCCACCAGACCTGGGTCAACGGCCCCTTCGGTCTCCAGGTTCGACTGAATACCGCTCGCTTCCCGTGGGAGCCCGATGTTGCCCCGGCGAATATCGACCCGCGGCTGAGCGTCGCCTATCGCATCGCGGCGGCGAGTCGCTTTTCTAGCCTCGTCTCAAACGTCGTCGCCGAGAGGATCCCCGTTCGCGTCGCCTCGCTCCCCGGCGCATTCGGTGCATTTTCGATCAATCAGCGCACTGGCCAGCAGACTATCCTCGTTAGTGCTGCGCTGCTCGATGCGGATCCGAGCGACGCGGCAGCCGTGCTGATCCACGAGGCGACCCACGCCTTTGACGCATCCCACCAGCCAGAGTTCGGGACCACCCAGGGATGCTTCCAGACCGAGCTACGCGCCAAGACGAACGATCTGGCGTTCTGGCGGGAGCAGTTCGGTCCGGACGGCAAGCAGCCAGCGCTCAACGCGTTCGAGCGGTCCGAAAACGCCCAGCTTGCCCTTGCCGAGACGAACCTGCAGGCGCTGCTGCGCGCCACGTTCGATGCCTACCAGAGCGAGTGCGGCCTGTAGCTAATCCAGCGTTCCGAATCGGTGTGCACCCACCACCACCATCGTCAGGGCAAAGATGGCGAGGATGAGAACCTCCTCGACCGTTCCTAGCACGTGGCCGAAGATGTCCACGCCAATTGCCGTGACCGCCGTGGGCGACGCGCCGGTGGAGAGTAGCACGATCCGGCGGAGCGGATCCACGCCGTAGGTCGCCGGATCGAGTCGGGTAAGAACTTTCAGCCACTGCGGAATACCCTGGAGCGGGAAGAGGGCGCCGCTCAGAAAGAACAGCGGCATCATCAGCAGGTTTACCACCACGCCGAAGCCCTCCATCGTGCGCATCCGCGAGGCGACGACAATGCCCAGGCTCGTCATCGCGAAGGCGAGAACAAACATCAGCAGCAGCATCTGTGCAACGAGAAGCGGCGTTAAGGTCACGCCCGCCAGCGGCGCCAGCAGCAGGACGATGCTGCCCTGAAAGACTGCCTGGGTGCTGCCGCCAAGCGCCTTCCCGATAGCGACCGCCTGGCGGCTGACCGGAGCGACCAGTACTTCGCGCAGGAACCCGAACTCGCGATCCCAGACGATGCTCATCGCCGAGAAGACGCCGGTGAACAGCACCGCCATGGAGACGACGCCCGGATAGAGGAAGAGGACGTAGGATCCGGCCCCGCCGAAGCTTCCTCGCGCGGCAGTGCCAACCAGGGTGCCCAGGGCGTTGCCGAAGATGAGCAGAAACAGCACCGGTTGTCCTAACGAGGCGAGGATCCGTGAGCGGTCTCGCCAGAAACGGATCACATCGCGATACCAGATCGTATAGATCCCGCGGGCATTGGCTTGCAGCCACGACCTCACCGCCGCCTGCCTCCCCAGAGACGTGCCATCTGGCGCATCTCCTCGCCACCTCCCTCTTCTTCGCGGATAGCGCGGCCGGTCAGCTTGATGAACACATCGTCGAGCGTGGGGTGGCTCACGCTTACCGAGACCAGCGGCGTACTCAGCCGGCAGAGACGCGGGATGAACTCGTCGGCGCGGGGAACGTTGAGTCGAAGAGCGCCGTCCTGCTCCCGAGCGGCGATCCCGAGCAGGCGGTGAAGCTCATCTTCTGCCCGGCGGTTGTCCGCGGTCCGCACCAGAATCACGTCTCCCCCGACCGACGCCTTCAGACTGCCTGGCGTGTCGAGGGCAATGATCCGACCGCGATCGATGATCGCGACACGGTCGCAGTACTCTGCCTCGTCGAGGTAGTGCGTGGTCAGGAAGATCGTGAGGCCCTCGCGGCGCTGCTGCAGGATATAATCCCAGATGTACCGCCGCGTCTGCGGATCCAGCCCCACGGTTGGCTCGTCCAGAAAGAGTATGAGCGGGCGGTGCAGCAGGCCACGGGCAACCTCCAACCGCCGTCGCATGCCACCGGAGAAGTTCCGTACGAGGTCGTTGCGTCGGTTCCAGAGCCCAAGCATCTGCATCAGCTGCTCCGCGCGGGCGCGCGTCTGCGCGGCCGGCACGTTGTACAGGTAGGCGTGGAACTCGAGATTCTCCAGCGCCGTGAGCTGAACGTCCAGACTCGGGTCCTGGAAGACCAGCCCAATCGAGCTGCGAACCTGCCCCGCTTGCTTGACGACGTCGAAGCCGTTGACGAGCACCAGTCCGCGTGTCGGCTTGAGCAGAGTGCAGAGGATGTTGATCGTCGTGGTCTTGCCCGCGCCGTTCGGACCGAGGAATCCAAACACCTCTCCCTGGCGGACGCGAAAAGAGACGCCGTCGACCGCGGTGAAGTCGTCGAAGCACTTGACGAGCTCCTCGACCAGGATGGCGTCGCTCACCGGAGCGTCCTCGGACAGGGAGGCAAGGTGGGGCCGTCAGCCGACCGGGGCAGCATCAGGGCGACGGGATGTTCCCACAGGCGACCGAGATGGCTAGATCCTGCTCCGACTGGTGCACGTTGATCGCATAGTGCCCGGTCGTCAGCGAGGACAGCGGCACGTTCACGGTGGTGTCGGATCGCCCATCCTCGACACTCTTCAGCGGGTAGACGATCTTTCCCAGCGACGGGCCGCACTGGCCAGCGTGGATGTGCGCTGGCTCGCTCGCGCCGGCGCGCTCACCGCTCAGCGAGATCAGCACCTGCGTCTGATTCCCCCGCGGGATCAGCATCGCGGTTCCGGACATGCCCGAATTGTTCTGAGGACTCAGAGTCACGGTGATCGCGCGGTCGGTGACCGCGCCCTCGGTCGCCACGTTGTCTGCTCCCCCGCAGCCGAGGGTCGTCAAGGCCAGGAGCAGGCCGATTGCCGTCAGGCGCCTCACCATGGATCGCTTCGCCTCCTTGTGCATCGAGGCGGCACCGTGCAGAAGAGGTGCCATGCACGACCCGCCTGCCGCTTTGACGCCCCTTGTCACGACGTGCGGTCGGGGCGGATAATGGCGCTGGCGCGCGTGGCCGATTCTCCCGAACGAAGCTGCCCAGGCCATCCGCGATGAGGTGCGAGTCAATGAAAATCGGCGTCATCTTTCCACAGGTCGAGATTGGAAGTGATCCCAGCGGCGTCCGTGATTACGCCCAGGCGGTCGAGGACATGGGGTTCACGCACATCAGCGCGTACGATCACGTTCTTGGCGCTAGCCCGGAAGGCCGCGACTTTCCCATGGCCTATACCGATAAGAGTATGTTTCACGAGGTGCTGGTTCTCTTCGGCTTTCTGGCCGGGATCACCAGGCGCGTCGAGCTGGTCACCGACGTGATCATCCTTCCCCAGCGGCAGACGGTGCTCGTCGCCAAGCAGGCGGCCGAGATCGACGTGCTCACCGGCGGGCGTTTCCGCCTGGGCGTCGGCATCGGCTGGAATCCGGTCGAATACGAGGGCCTGAACGAGAACTTCCACAACCGGGGACGGCGCATCGAGGAGCAGGTCGAGGTGCTGCGCAAGCTCTGGACCGAGCCGGTCGTCGAGTATCACGGCCGGTGGCATCACATCGATCGCGCCGGGCTGAATCCACTGCCGGTCCAGCGGCCGATCCCGGTCTGGTTCGGCGGGTCGGCCGAACCGGCGCTCCAGCGGCTGGCGCGCATCGCCGATGGCTGGATGCCGAATCGGAAGCCGCCGGAGGGCTGGGCAGCCAACGTCGCGCGCGTCCGAGAGTACGTACGCGCGGCCGGCCGCGACGTCGGCGCGTTTGGCCTGCAAGGGCGACTGAACACCGCGAACGCCACGCCAGACCAGTGGCGTGCCGACGCCGAGGAGTGGCGCTCGCTCGGCGCCAACTATCTGGACGTCAACACGATGGGCGCCGGCCTGCACGGTCCCCAGGCGCACATCGACCGCCTGCGGAAGATCAAGGAAGAGCTTGGGGCGTAGAGCCTCAGTTGATCCGCTTGGTCATCCCGGCCCACTCCCGCTCGCGCAGGACGTACTTCTGGATCTTGCCGGTCGAGGTTTTCGGCAGGTCGCCGAACTCGACTGCCTTCGGGCACTTGAAGTGGGCAATGCGCTGGCGGCAGAAGGCGATGATCTCCTCGGCCGTCGCCGACTGCCCCGGCTTCAGCGTCACGAACGCCTTCGGCACCTCGCCCCACTTCGGGTCCGGGATGGCGATCACCGCGACTTCCAGCACCGCCGGGTGCTGGTAGATCGTCTGCTCGACTTCGATCGTCGAGATATTCTCGCCGCCGGAGATGATGATGTCCTTCTTGCGGTCGCGCAGTTCGATGTAGCCGTCGGGGTGCATCACCGCCAGGTCGCCGCTGTGGAACCAGCCGCCCCGAAAGGCCTCGGCCGTCGCCTCCGGCTGATTGTAGTAGCCCTTGGTGACGTTGTTGCCGCGCATCACGACCTCGCCCAGTGTCTGGCCGTCGGCCGGCACGTCGCGCATCTCCTCGTCGACGACGCGGACGACGTCCGAGACGATCAGTGGCACGCCCTGGCGCGCCTTGAACTGCGCCTGCTCGGCCAGCGACAGCTCGGAATAGCCTGGCTGCTCCTCGCAGATGGTGTAGGGGGCGTACGTCTCGGTCAGACCGTAGATGTGCACGACGTCGGCGCCGAGCGCGGCCATCTCGTTGATGATCGTCGGTGACGGAGGAGCCCCACCGACTGCCACCGTGAGCTTCCGCCGGAGCTTCACCTCCCGGCTCAGCGGGTGATTGACCAGCGAGATCAGCACCGTCGGCGCGGCGCAGAGGTGCGTCACGCCTTCCTGCTCGATCAGCCGCCAGACGAGCGCGGGATCGACCTTCCGCAGGCAGACGTGCGTCCCGGCCACCGCGGTGACGCCCCAGGGGAAGCCCCAGCCATTGCAGTGGAACATCGGCAGCGTCCAGAGGTAGACCGAGTCGGCGCCCAGGCGGAGATGGAGTCCAAGGCCCAGTGCCTTCAGGTAGGCACCGCGATGCGTGTACATGACGCCCTTGGGCCGTCCAGTCGTCCCGCTGGTGTAGTTGATGCAGATCGTCTCGTTCTCGCTCTCGAGCCACCAGTCCAGCCTGGCCGGACTGCCACTCTCCAGGAACTCCTCGTAGGTTGGCCCGGGGAGCGACCGCGTCGGGACCGTGTCGACGATGCTGATGACCTGCTCGACCGCGCCGAGGCGGGACGGGTCGATCAGAGGGCTTAGCTCGGTGTCGACGAAGAGGAATCGCGCGCCGGAATGCTCGAGGATGTAAGCAATCTCGTCGGTCGAAAGACGGACGTTGATCGTCACCAGGATGCCTCCGGCCAGCGGAACGCCGAAGTGGGCCTCGAGAATCGGTGGAGTGTTCGGGCAGAGAAAGGCAACGCGGTCGCCGTGCTGCAGCCCTGCCTTCCGCAGCGCCGAGGCGAGACGATTGACCCGCGCGGCAAGCTGGCCGTACGTGTAGCGCTGATCGCCGTAGACGACTGCCGTCTTGCGCGGGAAAACGGCTCCACTTCGCTCGCCGAGCCAGAGCGGTGTCAGCTTCTGGAACCAGACTGGCTCCTGCCCGGAAGTTTCGAAAGATTGCCCGGATGGATGCACCACCTGCGCCATTCTGACCTCCCTCGACGTCCTCGCGGGTCCAAGTATAGCAAGTATGATCTTCAACGGTAGTCCAGACCTTGGCACGCCCGCTTCGCCGCGTGTACCATGGCTGCACTGATCATCCGACGACGGAGGAGACATGCCCTACGCCCCGGTCAATGGCATCGATCTGTACTACGAGGAGCACGGCGATGGGGTTCCGCTGGTTCTCATCCACGGCTTCAGTAGCGCGGGTTCCTCCTGGGCAGATCACGTCCCGGCCCTGGCGTCGACCTACCGCGTCATCGTGCCCGATCTACGCGGTCACGGCAGGAGTACCGGCGCACCCGAGACAATCCATCACGACCGCTTCGCCGCGGATCTCGTCGCGTTACTGGATTATCTCGACGTCGACCGCGCGCACTTCGTCGGGCATAGCTCGGGCGGCATGTGTCTGCTCTTCGTCGGCACGAGATACCCCACACGTGCACGCACGCTGACGCTATCGAGCGCGACCTACACCTTCGACGAGGTGGCGCGGCGGCAGATGTATCAGGTTGCCGACAACCAGCAGAGTCGACCAGAAGCGATGGCCGCCGCGCGACGCCTCCACGGCGCGACACACGGCGACGACTACGCCCGGGTGCTGGCGAGCGTCTTTCGCGGGTTCGCCGACAACCACGCGACCGAGCTACCGTTTCAGCCCGAGGATCTTCGCGCCATCACGATTCCCACACTCGTGCTGCACGGCGACCGCGACGTTTTCTTTCCGGTCAGTATCCCGGTGACGATGTACCAGTCGCTGCCGAACGCCGAGCTGTGCATTCTTCCGTCGGTTGGCCACTGGGGGCCGCGCGAGGCGCCGGATCTCTTCCGTGCCGTCCTGCTCGCGTTCCTCGCGCGCCACGCGGATGCCTGAGCAGGTGACTGCCAATGAGCCAGAAGGATCCGTATCAGCACCTTCGTGAGCAGATCCGCGCGGTGTGCGCGGATTTTCCCGACGCCTACTGGCGCGACCTCGACGCTCGGCGCGCCTATCCCGAAGAGTTCGTCGCTGCGCTCACCCGAACCGGCTGGCTCTCGGCCCTGATCCCCAAAGAGTATGGCGGACTGGGGCTGGGCCTTACCGAGGCGTCGGTGATCCTGGAGGAGGTCAATCGCTGCGGTGGCAACGCCGGGCCGGCGCACGCCCAGATGTACGTGATGGGCACGATCCTGCGTCACGCCAGCGAGGAGCAGCGCCAGCGCTGGCTGCCGCCGATCGCGCGGGGCGAGCTGCGCCTGCAGGCGTTCGCGATTACCGAGCCGGGCGCGGGCTCGGACACGACGCGGATCATGACCTTCGCGGAGCGGCAGGGCGACGTCTACGTCGTCAACGGCCGCAAGATCTACATCTCGCGCGTGCTCCAGTCAGATCTCATGCTGCTGCTCGCGCGCACCTCGCCCCGCTCCGATCAGGCCCATCGCGCCGAGGGCATGAGCATCTTCGTGGTCGACCTGAGGCAAGCCGGGGACGCGCTCCGCGTTCGTCCGCTGCGCATGCTGATGAACAACCACGTGAACGAGCTCGAGTTCATCAACCTGCGGGTGCCGGCCGAGAACCTCGTCGGCGAGGAAGGAAAGGGATTCCGCGCGGTGATCGATAGCTGGAATGCCGAGCGCATCCTGATCGCCGCCGAGTGCGTCGGGGACGCGCGCTGGTTCGTCGAACGGGCGTCACGCTACGCATCCGAGCGGGAGGTGTTCGACCGCAAGCTAGGCGAGAATCAGAGCATTCAGTTCGCCATTGCCAGTGCCTACGCCCAGACCGAAGCAGCCGACCTGATGCGCTTCAAGGCAGCAGCCCTCTTCGACGCGGGCCAGCCCTGCGGTCCAGAGGCGAACATGGCGAAGCTGCTCGCCTCGAATGCGTCGTGGGCCGCCGCGAACGCCTGCCTCGACACGTTCGGCGGAAACGGTTTCAACGCCGAGTACGACGTCGAGCGCAAGTTCCGCGAGACCCGCCTCTACCAGGTCGCGCCGATCTCGAACAACCTCATCCTCGGCTACCTCGGCAACCGCGTCCTGGGGATGCCGAAGAGCTTTTAGCGAGCACAGCGCAAGACGCAAAACGCAAGGCTAGCTCGTCGTCGCGCTCCGGCTTTGCGGATTGCGCGTTGCGCTTTACGTGCCCATGCCGCGATCAATAGCGTCAGGATGCTTCCCGCGGGACCCAGGCGAGCCCGGACGCGCTCCGCTCGAGACGGCCGATGCCAGGGATGTGCGTCGCGACGAGCAGCGCCTGCTCGGTCAGCGCGGCGTCGACCAGCGCTTCGCGGCTGCGGAGATTCGACGCGGCATCCGCCCAGCGGACCATCCACGACCGATGCTCCACCTCGATCGGGTGGTGGAAGAGGTCACCCAGGCAGTAGAGCGTCTGCCCTTCCGAGTGGATCCGCACGATCTGGTGGCCGGGGCTTTCGCCGGGCGCCGCCAGGATCGAGACGCCACCGCCAAGCTCGCGGTTTCCATCGACCAGAACCAGCTGACCGGCCTGCCGGAGAACGCCGAGGGTGCGGCTGTCCAGCGAGGCAGGGTCGCGCAGTGCCTCCTGACGTCGCTCTTGCTCCCAGTCGGCGCGACCGAGATAGTAGCGCGCGTTCGGGAACGCCGGCTCGAGGCGCTGTCCGCGCTCGATCGTCGCGCCATTATAGTGATCGCCGTGCCCGTGAGTGATCACGACGTGCTCGACGTCGTCGGGGCGAACGCCCTGCGCGGCCAGCGACGCGAGGAGCCCCGGCGGTGGATGGTAGCCCGGAGCTTGGCCGACCGAGTTCTTCGGCTCCGCGGCGGCAGCATCGACCAGGACCGAGAGTCCCGGCAGCCGAACGTAGATGCACTGGACGCAGACGCTGAACGATTGCTCGAAGAGCGCGGCGATCGAGGGCGTTTGTGCGCTTTCCGGCAGATCGATCCACTCCTTCAGCGTGGCTGGAATATGGTCGACGTTGATCACCGATACTGATGCTGCGCCGATTTGCAGTGTCTGCACGTCTCGCGACATCGTCCTCTCGTCCCTTCCGCGTCCCGAAAATCCTGCTGGCGACGACTCTACGCCGGATGCCACGACTGTCAAGTCGGGCCCGACAGCGCAAGTCGGTATGAATCGTCCCACGCTTCCAGAGCGGTCGACACGGAGAACGGCGCCCCACCGAGATACTGCGAGTGATGAGTAATGAGTGATGAGGGGACGGCGGGACGCGGCGATCGAGCGACCTGTCGCCGCGCGGAGGCGAGAACAGGGGGCACGCGGCGAAGGAGATCAATCCGGGATGGCGGACGTCTCGCCTGCCAGACCGCTGGGCTGCCAGGATGACCGCGCTTCCAGATCCGGGCCACTCTCCCGAGGCGTGCCGATCCGTGCGAGCTTCCCCGGCGAGCCATCTCTGATCTCTCAGGACAGAGGGAAGCTGGCCGAGACCGCATCTGGCGGGCAGATGGCTGAGGAGATATGATTGGCGCGTCGATGGCGGACGAAACGTCGAGCTCGTCGTTGATCCGGAGCCGGTCAGGTGAAGCGTGTTGGCGAGTGCTGTCAGTGCAGTCTCTGCTGCAGGATCCTTTTGCTCCCGATCCCGCATCCGGCTGCCATCCAGCGCACGTCGCTGGGCATTCGCGCGCCCCTGCCGATCGTGGTGAACCCCGACCTGCTGCACTTCTATCGGATGCGCGGCCTGGGCATCGGCGAGGGCAGCGTCGAGGTACCCCTTCCGCCGAACGCGCCGGTCCGGCTGGGACGCCAGGGGAAGACGCTGGTCGCGCGGGTGCCCCACGTCTGCGCTCAGCTCGATCGCCAGGGCCGCTGCCGGATTCACGGAACGCCGGACTACCCCAGGGCCTGCGCGGTATTTCCACGTACCCCCGACGATCTCCTCGACGTCGCCGACGAGTGCACCTACCGTTTCGTCGACGATTGACGTGGCGGAACGGCTTTTGCCACCTTCGCGCGAGCAGCGGCGCCCCCTGGCGCACGTGCACGGCGTGGAGGGAAGGACGTGGTATTCACCTGCTGGTTCAAGGATCTCACGAAGAAAGACGTTCCGATCGCCGGGGGCAAAGGCGCAAACCTTGGCGAGATGACGCGCGCAGGACTGCCGGTCCCCCCGGGCTTCGTGGTGACCGTCGACGCCTACCGCCGCTTCTCCGAGGCAAACAAGCTGGGCGAGGAGATCGCGCGCCGACTCGCGCACCTCAACGTGGACGACCCCACGCAGCTCTACAGCGTCGCGGAAGCGCTCCAGGGGCTCGTTCGACGCGCCCGGATGCCCGACGACGTGCGCGCGGCGATCGTCGACGCCTACGCCGAGCTTTCGAAGCGCGAGGGCGTTCCCGACGAGATCGTCGCGGTGCGCTCCTCGGCGACGGTCGAGGACACTGCCCAGTTCTCCTTCGCCGGCATGTTCCAGACCTTCCTCGGCGTTCGGGGAGCGGACGAGCTCGCTCGCCGGGTGAAAGACTGCTGGGCCTCGCTCTTCGGCGCGCGGGTGCTGTTCTACCGCATCAAGCAGGGCCTGATGGGCGAGCAGCTCATCGCGGTGATCGTGGAGAAGATGATCGACGCCGAGAAGTCGGGCGTGCTCTTCACCGTCGACCCGGCGACGAACGATCCCAACGTTCTGGTGATCGAGGCAGCCTGGGGACTGGGCGAGGTGGTCGTGAGCGGCGAGGTCACGCCCGACCGCTACGAGGTCGACAAGCGCAGCCTGGCCGTCGTCGACAGGGCGATCGGGCGCAAGGATTTCATGCTCGTTCGCGACCCGCGCACCGGCGAGACCGTGCGCGTTGCTCTATCGGAGGATAAGGCGAATGCCGCGGTCCTGACCGACCGAGAGGTGCACGATCTGGCCGAGCTCGGGATTCGCGACGAGAAGCACTACGGCGCACCCCAGGACGCCGAATGGGCGATCGAGAAAGGGAAGATCTACCTGGTGCAGACGCGCCCGGTGACCACCCTTGCCCCGAAGGCGAAACCGGCGCCGCCGGTCCAGCCGGGTCGTATTCTGCTACGAGGGCTCGGGGCCAGCCCGGGCACCGCCACCGGTCGGGTGCGCGTCCTCCGCTCGCCAGAGGAAGGCGCCCGGCTGGAGGCAGGCGAGATCCTGGTGACGACGATGACCTCGCCCGACTGGGTGCCGGTGATGCGACGAGCCGCGGCGATCATCACCGACGCGGGCGGCATGACCTCCCACGCCGCGATCGTCTCGCGCGAGCTCGGGATTCCCTGCATCGTCGGGACGCGAAACGCGACGACGACGCTGAAAACCGGCCAGCTCGTAACCGTCGACGCGCGCGCGGGCACCGTGATCGCGGGCGCGATGCCCGAGGCGAGACCGCCAGCACAACCAGCGGCCGCCGCGCCAGCGGTCGTGACCCCGACCGCCCCGACGACGGCGACCAAGCTGTACGTCAACCTGGGAGAGCCCGAGCGCGCCGAGGAGCTCGCGCAGCAGCCGGTGGACGGCGTCGGCCTGCTGCGGGCCGAGTTCATGATCCTCGCTGCGCTGGAGAATACCCACCCGCGGCTCTTCCTCCAGCAAGGACGTGGCGATGAGTTTGTCGCGCGCATGGTCGATAAGCTGCGCATCTTCGCGCGCGCCTTTTTCCCGCGTCCCGTGATCTATCGCACCATGGACTTCCGGACGAACGAGTTCCGCGGCCTCACCGGCGGCCAGCAGTTCGAGCCGACCGAAGCAAACCCGATGATCGGCTTCCGTGGCTGCTACCGCTACGTCAAGGAGCCCGATCTGTTCGAGCTGGAGCTTCGCGCCGTGCGGCAGGTCCGCGACGAGTTCGACAATCTGCAGGTGATGATTCCCTTCGTCCGCACCGGCTGGGAGTTCCGCGCCTGCAAGGCATTGATCGACCGCAGCGGCCTGACCGGCCAGCGCCACTTCGAGCTCTGGGTCATGGCCGAGGTTCCCTCGATCGTCTTCTGGCTGGAGGAGTACGTGAGGCTCGGCGTGACCGGCGTATCGATCGGCTCGAACGACCTGACCCAGCTTGTCCTGGGCGTCGATCGGGATAATCCGCTGGTCGCACCGCTCTACGACGAGCGCGATCAGGCCGTCCTGGATGCCATCCGCACGATCATTCGCGAGTGCCAGCAGCTGGGGATCACCTGCTCGATCTGCGGGCAGGCGCCGTCGGTGTATCCGGATTACGTCGACAACCTGGTGCGCTGGGGCATCGACTCGATCTCGGTCAACCCCGACGTCATCGAGCCGACGCGACGGCACATCGCGGCTGCCGAGCAGAAGCTTCTCCTGGGCATCGCCCGCGAGGAACGCGAGCGGGAGCGATGGCCTCGAGCCGCCTGATCGGGCGTCGAGGCACCGCCCCTCATCGTCCCTCGATCTCCCGCTTCATCTCCTCGTACTGCTCACGCGTGATCTCGCCACGTGCGTAGCGCTCCTTCAAGATATCCAGCGCGCGCGAGGGTGCGGCGGGTGCAGCCGCGGTCGGCGCGACCTCGCGAAAGAGCCAGATCACCAGGAGAGCGATTCCACCGATGATCAGCGCCCAGAACAGCAGCATCACGATCCATCCCAGCGGATTGAACCAGAAGCCTCCCATTCCGCCCGGTCCCATCATGCCCCACCCCATCATCATGCCTCCGCCCAGCAGTCCAAAGAGCAGAACGATCAGAACGACCGCTCCGACCACGATCACGATGTCACGACCACGCATCGGCGCCTCCGCGGATACCTCCCCTCATCCATTGTCGCGCGACATCCTGAATGCCAGCCGAAAACCAACCGGGTACCCCTGAACACCGCCTGAATGGCAGTGAGAGCAGGATCATCACGCATTATCCGCGCCGCGCATTCCATCCGCGTCAGATCCAGCCGGCAGCCACGCGTCCTGACGGTGCCGCGGTCCTCGGCACAAAACCTGCGGCGCGGCGACGTGGCCTGGTGCGGCCACGTATCCCCGTGTGGTGGCCAGGCAGCAGTTCGACAAGATGGTCACGAGAGAGGTCAAGCGGGAATGGCGAGAAACCAGCGCGTTCGCGTCGCGGTGAATGGCTACGGAGTGATTGGCAAGCGGGTCGCCGACGCGGTGGCCCTGCAGGACGATATGGAGCTCATCGGCGTCTCCGACGTCGTCTTCGACTACCGAATTCGGGTTGCCGCCGAGCGGGGCTACCCGATCTATGCCTCCGCGATGGAGAAGCGGCCAGTCATGGAGGAAGCCGGCATCCCCGTCGTCGGAACGCTCGACGATCTGCTGCGCAAGGTCGACGTCGTCGTCGACTGCACGCCCAAGGGTATTGGCGCGAAGAACAAGCCACTCTACGAGCAGGCCGGGGTCAAGGCGATCTTCCAGGGTGGCGAGAAGCACGAGCTGACCGGATTGTCCTTCACCGCCCAGGTCAACTACGCCGACGCACTGAACCGTCAGTTCGCGCGGGTCGTGTCCTGCAACACGACCGCGCTCTGCCGAGTGTTGAATGCCCTGCAGAAGCGGGGCTGGATCAAGCGTGCCCGGGCGGTGCTCCTGCGCCGGGCGACAGATCCCTGGGAGAGCCACAAGAACGGAATGATCAACACGGCCGTCCCCGAGACCCGGGTCCCGAGCCACCAGGGGCCGGATGCGCAGACGGTGCTCAAGGGGCTGGACATCACGACGATGGCCGGAGCAGGCCCCTACAACCTGAGCCATCTGCACTACGCGATGATCGAGACGACCCGCCCGGTGAAGCTGGACGAGCTGCGCCACGCCCTCTGGGAGGAGCCTCGGGTCGCCTTCGTCCGCTGGAGCAACGGCCTGGTGGCGCTCAACGCGGTCATCGAGCTGATGCGGGATCTGCGGCGTCCCCGCAACGACATGTGGGAGGTCGCGGTCTGGGAGGATGCCCTGGCCGCTGACGAACGCGAGCTGTACCTGACCTTCCAGGTCCACAACGAGGCGATCACGATTCCGGAGAGTATCGACGCGATTCGGGCGCTCTGCGGCATCGAGACCGACGGAGCCCGCTCCATCGAGAAGACAAACCGGTCGATGGGTATCGTCAAGAACTTCTTCCCGCGCACGATTCCGGCCGAGTCGGTCTACGCCGAGATGGGCCGCGCCCTGCCAATCGCCGAGCGCGAGTTCCTCTCCGAGGGCTTCAAGGGCTCGGAGGAGCCGACACGCCCGGTGCCAACGCCAGCTCAATCCGGCTGAGGGCTGAGCTCGGCCGAGTGCTGAGCGACGGGACAGGATCGAGCGCGAAGCACTCCGAATCTTCTCGGCGGCCGGAGCGGGGAACGTCTCACCGCCGAGACACGGAGGGCGCGGGGGAAGCGCGGAGAGAAGCGCCGGTACGCTGCTGGGCATCGACTCGGTGCCTCGGCGGTGACGTTCCCTGGCGTCCCCGAGCGCAGTAGGCGGTGCGCCGTGCCACGAGAAGCTGCTATCGGATACCGACGAGCTGAAGCATCGAGTAGAGGACGAAGCCGGTCGTGATCCCGGAGAACGGACCGACTGCCCAGCCGATCACGATGCCTCGGACGACCGGCCACTGGATGGTGTTGTTGCCACGCGCGAGGCCGGTTCCGGTCATCGCGCCGATCAGCGCCTGGTTCATCGAGGTGAAGAGGCCCTGGCTGACCGCGGCCAGGACGACGAGAGCCTGGACCATCTGGGCGGCGCTGGCCATCGCGAGATCGGTCTTGACCACGTCAAAGGCGACTTTCTTGAGGATTCCCTGGCCCCAGGTCAGCGCGCCGATCGCCATAGCCAGCCCGCCGACCAGGCCGGCGATCGTCGTCGTGGTCAGATTCACCATGGAGAAGACGCCGACCGCGTTCGACACGTCGTTGGCTCCCAGCGTAAACGACGCGGCACCGCCCACGACGACGAGACAGGCGGGCAGCGCTCGGGCCGCGGCGGAGATCGTCGGCACGACCGTTGGCGATTTTTCGACCCCGGCGACGAGGCGCGTCTCCTCGGCCGCCTCGGCCGGCGGAACCACCAGATCGAACAGATGCGTGAAGACGAAGCCGAGGATGACCGCGACGACCGGGGCGAGAACCCAGAGCACGGCGAGGTGGAGAATCGTATCCCAGTGGATCGCGACGTGGGCGGCAAGGCCGGTCCCGACGATCGAGAACACGAAGATCTGGATCGTCGAGGACGGGATCTTGTAGTAGGTGTAGACCGTCGTGAGGATCGCCGCGCTCAGGACCATGACCGTCGCGGCGACGATCGTGACGGTGCTGGCGTCGACGATGTGGAGCCCGACGGTCGTCTGGACGCCACCACTCGCGCTGGTTGCCCCGATGACCGTGAGAATCGCCATGAGTATCAGAGCGGGCATCATGCGAATCGCGTGGGAGGCGTGGGGCATCCCCATCACCGCGCCGGTGTAGTGGGCGCCCATGCTCCAGGCGAACAGCAGCGCGACGGCGACCAGAAAGATCGCGCCGAGGCTCCCCATCGTCTGTCCGATCACTCCTCTCCGTCGTCTCGCACCGGCTGGCCGACCGTCGGCCAGGGCCGACCGAAGCGCCCACTCTGGACCGCATCTGGCGGGGCGAACCTTACCTTACGGAGCGCAGCACGGAGATCGAAAGCGCAACGCGCCGTTCGTAAGGCCGCTGTACCGCGTGGGGATCATGTGCGTTTTGCGACGTGTGTATTGATCCATAGTGTGTCACACCTCGGAGAACACCTCAAGTCCGTCCCACCGTCGGCGGCCGGATTGACCGATCCAGCGCGTTCTGAACGAGCCCGGGCACGTTCTGGGAGTCGCGCGCCGGAGAATCCGGCCACCGAGCCTGACGGTGATCGGTATCCTGGCACGCTGGTTGCTTCCCGTTCGTCGCGTGGCACGCGCCGGGCCGTTGCGCGCCCGGTCGACGACCGGGCCGAGGCTGACGGCCGCGCCAGGAAGGTCTGAGGTGGCAGCAGCGGATGTGGCCGTCGGCAGAAGCGATCCGCCAGACACGTGGGAACCGGCCACGTCCCCTCGGGAGGTTCCTCGAATGCGAGTACTGATCGGAAGCCTGACCATGATTCTAGGTCTCGTCGTCGCCGCCTGCGCGCCGGGAGCAGCAGTGGTCCAGAACGGGAAGTCGGCCGGCGTCGCGGGACAGGCAGAGACCGCGACGCCGACGGGCACCGTGAGCCCAACGGCATCGGAAACGCCGACGCCGATCCCGATCTCGTCGATGCCGCGGCAGATGACCGACCTGCAGAGCGGGCTGGAGCAGGTCCGCCAGAACGTTCCGCAGATGTCGGAAGCCGAGCGACAGCAAACTCAGCAGCGAATGGCTGACCTGATCAACGACCTGGGCCAGATGATGACCCAGCTACAGCCGGCCGTCGCGTCCCTCTCGCCTGACGAGCGCCAGCGCGCCGCCGATACAATGCGACAGATGCAGACAACGCTGAGCCTCATGATGCAGCAGCTCGGTATGGCGGCCGCGACTCCGCCGCCGTCCGGCCAGGTGCCCGACATGGGACAGATGAGCCGACAGATGGATCAGATGCGCCAGCGGATGCGGAGCATGCAGGGCACGCTGTCGGCGGACCAGCTCCGGCTGATGCTGGTCGATCTGAACGACCTCACCGGACAGATGAGCCAGCTTCTCAGCCAGATGCAGCCGGCTCTGTCCCGGATGAACGCTCAGGATCAGCAGCGGCTATCCCAGACGTTTGAGCGCATGCAGACGACGATGCGCCAGATGACGGCGATCGTGGGCACGCCAACGCCGGGCACGACCGCGACGCCCGCCGGGAGCCCATCCGCGACGCCAACCATGTCCGCCACCGTCACGGGGACGCCGACCATCACCCAGACCGCGACGGTCACGCTGACCCCGACCATCACCGAGACGACGACCGCCACCGGAACCGCGACCCCAACCCTCACCCCGACTCACACGCCGACGCCGCGTCCGTAGCGTCCCGGCGCTATTGGAGTTTGACGTGGGGGGAATGGCCGCGAGCGCCATTCTCCCCACGGTATCCCCAAACCTATCCCTTACGACGGTACGACCGCACCGAGCAGACAGGTGAAGCTGTCGGGGAGGCGGCGAGCTTCCTCACCGCTGGAAAGGCGCCGGGGTGAGGGCGTGGATTCGCAGCACGTGATCTCCGACCCTCACCTGCGCCCTCTCGCAAACGGAAAGGGGATTGGGCAGCTGCTGACCCACTCCTACCACCGCGTGCTCTAGCGCAGGGTCAGGAGGATACCTCGGGCCTGGCTGATAGAAAGTCGGCATCTCAGGCCGATTTTCGACTCGCTGATCTCAACCCCCCCTCAGGCGAGGAGACTGGTACAGATGCCTGCAGGACAACAGACTGAGCCTTGACTATCAGGTTGGAGAAAGGCGGGGAGATGAGCGGCCAGCTGCAAAGACACGAGGCGCGCACAAGCGGTCTCCGGTCCCAGACCCGACCTTCGCGCTGAGATTCGGTCGCGTCTCTACGCCGTCCGCTCGGCCAGGAAGACGATCAGATCGGTCGGCGGCGGCGCCGCTCCCACGCGCGTGAGCATATCGGCCAGCTCGCTCCGGTGGTGCGTGCCGTGATTGACCAGGTGGAGCATCAGCTGCCAGAGCGGATAGCGGAACGTCTTACCGCTGGTGTTGGTGTACTGGAGTGGCGCGGCCAGCTTCTCGGGCGTGAGGTCGTCGAGAAACGCCTGCAGCTCGTGCTGCTGCGCGGTCCAGCGGGCACGAATCGCCGCGAGACTGTCGAAATCTTCCCCGCCCAGGAGCCGCGGCGGCGAGACCCCGCGCCAGCGACTCAGCCAGAGGATCTCGGCGCCGAGAACGTGGGCGAGCGTGCCGTGGATCGAGTCGAAGCTCGCGCCGAGGCGCTCGGACAGGCGCTCGCGCGGAGCCGTCTCGGCAACCGCGAGCAGACGCTCATTCGCCCAGTGATTGTAGTCGTAGAGCAACCGAACCGCGTCGAGATCCATCACATCTCCCCTGGTCACCGACGTTCACTCCAGCGCGCGACTGCACTCAGTTTATCGGTGACGTCGTCGCCCACGAAAGTGTCAAAGATTTTGGCGCTCCTACCCCGCGTGTGACCCCGAAGGCAGCGACTCGGCGTGGCAAACACCAACCAGTATACGCTAACGCGTTTCGTTCCGGTGGACAGGGTGCGGTCGCCCGGCCACGGGCCGAAGGATCACGCAGGCAAGCGTGGATCGACGGTGGGCAATGCGTCCACCACTGGAAACAGAAAGTAACTTACCCGTCGCGCGAAAGGTAATTTCTCTCTGCCGACCATCGTGACCGAGACGGCAGACTACAATCCGCATGGAGCAGGACTGCACGGCGCGAAGCGGCCCTTCGCGCTTGCCTGCTACGGGGAATTGTGTTAGCATACCGTCGCGCGACACCTTCATCGGCTGTTACACTTTCACAACTCGCATGGGCATCAGTCGCGGGCTGGGTGAACGTGACCTGGCGCCCAGGAGAGTTACCAGTGGTCTCTTACTCCCTAGTCGGCGAGCGCCTGGGATTCGCCGGTCACCAGACTTTCCCATTTCGGTATGGCTGGCTGAAGAAAGCTGTCGACGCCGTTCGGGACGATCCCAAGGCGCTCAGCAGCGAGCGTGCGATCGTCGATCTGGGTGTTGGCAAGAACATGGTGGAGAGCATCCGCCACTGGGGACTGGCCACGCAAATCCTGACTGAAACTCCGCAGCATGGTCTGAGCGTCAGCGATATCGGTGCGTTGCTGCTTAAACAGTGGGATCCATTCCTCGAGCATGCGGCATCGGTCTGGCTGATCCATTGGCTGCTGGTCAGTAACCCCGCACGGGCTGCAGCCTGGCACTTCGTCTTCGGCCACTACCCGCAATCTGACTTTTCGAAGGATGACCTCGTCGATGGAATAATGAAGTTTGCTTCACGGCGCGGGGCAAACGTCAAGGCGTCCACCGTGGCGCGAGACGTCGATTGCCTGGTGCGCTCGTACGTCGCCTCGCCGGGCAGCAGCAGGTCCACGCCGGAGGATGCCTTCGAGTGCCCCCTCGCCGATCTTCTCCTGATCGGCAGCCAGCGGGACGGAGATACCTACCGCTTCACGATCGGTCCCAAGCGAACGCTTCCGACGCCGATCGTTGGGTTCGCGTTGCTGCAGTTCGCCAAGCGGTTTGCAGCGGGACGCCGGACGATCAAGGTTGGAGATTGCATGTATGGGCCTGCCAGCCCAGGACAAGCATTCAAGCTTGATGAAAACTCTTTCGTGGAGTACGTGGAGGATCTCGCCGAAGCGACTGCGGGAGCAATCCAATTTGACGACACCGCCGGTCTCAGGCAGGTTTACCTTGGCGAGATGATCGATCCGCTCGACCTGCTGACAAACTACTATCAAAGCGGGGCCTCCAGATGACGGATCTCGACGAGAAGGCGACGGTCGGGCAAGTTTCGACGATTCGATTCCTTCGATCGGTGCGCCTCGACCAAGACCTTCACGTCCGCACGGCGCTCACCGGTTACACGGTGACGCCTCAGGTCCAGGAGCTTCTTCGGCGGTTCGCGCGGGCAATGGATCGTGAAAGTACTGATCGAGCGTGGACGGTCACCGGGCCGTATGGAACGGGAAAATCCGCGTGCGCCCTGTTTCTCGCGCGCCTCGCCGACCTTGGGCTCGCCGACAGACGCGAGGCGTGGTCCCTCTTGAGAACCCAAGCTCCATTGGTCGCGAAGGAGTTAGCAGAGAGCTTAGGAGAGGGGCACGGCCTTTTCCCGATAGCCATCACCCTCCGTCGTGCGCCACTTGCAACGTCCGTTTGTGAAGCTTTGGTGTCCGCGCTTGATCGGCTACCTGCCACGCTCGAACGAGAGATGCTGTTAGCGGACCTCCGTGAAGAGTTGCAGAACGGTGAATTGGACACGCGGTGGCTGGTCGACCGGCTGCAGTGCCTAACCAAATTGGCGAATGAATGCGGCCGCTATCGCGGCGTTCTACTCATCCTCGACGAGCTTGGAAAGGCGCTTGAGCACGCGGCACGCCACGATGGAGACGATATCTACGTCCTCCAAGAGCTGGCCGAGACTGCTCAGCGCAGCAGTCACCATCCCTTCTTTGTCATTGGCATTCTCCACCAATCCTTCGACAACTACGCGATCCAGCTCGACGCATTGGCGCGAAATGAATGGGGTAAGGTTCAGGGGCGTTTCACCGACGTTCCCTTCCTCGAGCCCGCCGAGCAGCTTATCCGCCTAGCCGGACATGCCGTGGACCAGATACGTAACGGGCAGGCGCCACGTGCCGACCTCCAGAGGATTATCGAGACGGTAGCGAACGAACTGACCGCACACGGTCTGGCACCGCGGCACATGCGACCGGAGGAATTCCTCGCCGTCGCCTTGTCAGCCGCCCCACTGCATCCGCTAACGTTGATCGCCTTGCCGTACCTGTTTCGACGGCTGGCACAGAACGAGCGCTCGATCTTCGCTTACCTTGCCAGTCAGGAACCATATGGCGTTCAGGATCTGGCGCGCTCCGGGGAGGGGCGCCTCATCCGTCTCGCGGACCTCTACGACTACTGTTCGGCGAACGTCGGCGGGTTGTTGGCTGGCCAGATCGTGTCGCGTCACTGGATCGAAATTGGAGATGCGATCGACCGCGCCCCCGATCTCTCGGAGTTTCAAGTTCAGGTATTGAAAACGGTCGGTCTGCTGGGGATCCTGTCGGAATTCTGTCACCTCAAAGCGACGCCCGAAGCAGTGGGACTAGCCGTAGACGACGCGGCCTTCTCGCCAGAAGCACGGGCCGCGTTGGAGGAGCTCAAACGTCACTCGCTCGTGACTTTCCGTCGCTTTGACGGTACCTATCGCATCTGGGAAGGCAGCGACATCGACGTCGAGGAGCGACTCGCGGAGGGCCGCCGGAGAGCGGGACGGCAGCTCGACCTGGCCGGTACGCTACGCCGCTACCTACCAGCGCGCCCAATCGTCGCGCGCCGACACAGCTACGAATCGGGTGCGGTCAGATTCTTCGACGTACAGTACCTCGAGTCGCCGGATGTGCCAGCAAACATCAGCCCGGAGGGAGACGCTGATGGGGTGGTGGCACTCTGCCTCTCTGATCATCAAGCGGGCGCCGATGCGTTCCGGCGCTGGGCGACGGATCCGTCGGCCGACTGGCCCGCCAACCTCATCGTCGTCGTGCCGCAGCACCTACGCGGGTTGCGTGAGGCAGCCAGCGAGCTACGCGCCCTCAATTGGGTCTGGGAGAACACGCCGGGGTTGCGGGATGACCGCGTGGCCCGTCGCGAGCTGGCAGAGCGAACCACCGCCGTCGAGCAATCGCTGGTCTCGACGGTCGAGCTGCTGCTCGACCCGCGGCCGGAGCCATTTGGTAGCCTCGCCGCATGGTTTCATAGCGGGCGGCAGGTCGAGGTAGAGACACTCACAGCGGCTAAACAATTCTGCTCCACTGTGATGGACGAGCTGTACTCGGTTTCGCCGCGCATCCACAACGAGCTGATCAACCGTCGCGTGCTCTCGTCGGCGGCAGCGGCAGCGCGGCGAACGTTGATCGAGCGGATGCTCGATCAATCCAGTCAGGCGTTACTGGGGATGAGCGGCTACCCTCCCGAGCGCAGTATGTACGAGTCGGTGCTTCTGGACAGCGGGCTGCATCGCGAGGATGGATCTGTCTGGACATTCGGCCCGCCGCCTCCCGAAGATCCGCGTCGGTTGATCCCGGTCTGGAACGAGCTCCGGCGTGTGATCTTCAATCCGTCCTCCGATCCCGTGCCGGTCGATCAGCTCTTTGCCCACCTCGGTGCCCCCCCATTCGGCGTGACGCTCGGCGTACTCCCGGTCCTGCTGACTGCCTTTCTGCTCGCCTACCCGGACGAGACAAGTCTCTATCGCGAAGGGCGCTTCGTCCCAGAGCCGGCCATTGCCGACTTCGAGGTCCTGCTGCGGCGGCCGGAGCTCTTCGCGGTGGCCGGCAGCCGGGTCGAGGGGGAGCGGGCTGCCGTCGTACAGCGGTTTGCGCGCGGACTGAACGTTCGCCCGGCGATCGTACCGGTCGTGCGGGCGCTCGTTCGTGGGGTACGCTCGCTGCCTGAGTCGGCGTGGCGGACACAGCGGGTATCCCCGGAAGCCATGGCGGTGCGTCGGGCTTTCGAGCAGTCCGGATCACCGGAGCGTCTCCTCTTCCATGAGCTACCGAGCGCGGTTGGTCAGCAGCCATTTACCGATGTTGGGATGGTAAACCCCGAGCGGATCGGGGCTTTTTTCGATCGGTTGAACGCTGCAATCCAGGAGCTGTCGCAGATCTCGCCAACCCACATTACTTACGCACGCGATACGCTGCTCGGGGAGTGCGGGTTGCCACCGGGCGACGAGGGTTGGCGAGCTCTGATCGGGCGGGCACGTGTGCTGGTCGACCGGCCGATCCATACATCGCTCGTGCCTTTTGTGCGGCGGCTGACATCGACAGGCGACGACCGCACGATTCTCGAGAGCGTGCTCGCATTGGTCGCGGGAAAGCCGCCAAAGTCGTGGCTGGACTACGATATCGATCAATTTCCTTTGCGAGCCCGCGAAGTTGGCGAAAGGTTCCGCTATGCCTACGAATCTCTGGCGCCGCTTAGTCAAGAGGAGCAAGCTGCAACGGAGCAGCTTCTGGTACGGATTCGCCGAGATCTCAATGGCACGTGGTCGCGGCGCGTCGTTCGCTCGGTGCTCACGACGCTGCTTGCCGAGTTGTCTACAGATTGTGGAGGCGGCCATCGATGAATGAGAAGCCCACGCGGCATATTCTTTCGCTTTCCGGCGGTAAGGACAGCACCGCCCTCGCCGTCTACATGCGCGATAAGGTCCCTGAGATGGAGTACGTGTTTTGCGACACCGGCGAGGAGCTTCCAGAGACCTACGAGTATTTGGATAAAGTCGAAGCATACCTGGGTAGAGAGATTCGAAGGCTGAAGAACAATCGGGAGGGATTTGCGGACCTGCTGGCCGCACGGAAGGGGTTCCTCCCATCCCCTGCTGCACGTTGGTGTACGCAGTATTTGAAAATCGTACCCTTTGAGCAGTATGTCGGCGATGATCCTGCGATCAGTTACATCGCCATTCGCGCAGACGAGGCCCATAGGAAGGGGTACTTATCAACCAAAGCGAATATCCGTGCTCGTTATCCCTTTATAGAGGACGGGATTACTAAATCAGACGTCACACGGCTGCTGTACGACAGCGGCTTAGGCATGCCGTCTTACTACGAGTGGCGGTCTCGGTCGGGCTGCTATTTCTGCTTCTTTCAGCAGCGCAACGAGTGGGTCGGTCTTTTGGAAAGGCATCCAGATCTCTTTTGGAAGGCTGCTGCGTATGAGAAATTCGACTCCACAACCGGTCAAAGATACACCTGGGTTCCGAGGGAGAGTCTTGAGGAACTCGCAAAACCGGAGCGAGTGAGGCAGATTCAGGCTGACCTAGACAAGAGAGAAGCGACAAGGCAAGGCGCGAAGGTTAGGAACACATTGCTCGACCTTTTCACCGAGGACGTCTCGGACAGCGAAGAAGGATGTCTCATCTGCCATCTTTAACACAGATCGCAGTCCTTCCACACAGGTGCCAGACGGTATCACGGTATGGTCGTGCGCACAAACCGTGGCACTCGAGGGATAACCATCGGCAGCTAGCATAAACGAGGTGCACGAGTGGCAACACGGCAAGCGAAAATGCGGATAGGCCTCACCTTTCATCGAAGTTTCCCACTCAACCTCCCGGCCGTCGCCCAGGTTGTTGACCTGTCCGTCCACGGTGGCGGCCAGCTTAGTGCCGACATAATTAGGGAAAAAACAACCCTCGGCACAATCTACGTTGAGGCCATGCCGCGCTACGCGCGCGGCTGCGGGCTTCTAGAAATGGGCAGCTATCGGCCTACACCCCTCGGAAGAGCCGTGTACGAGCGAGATCCGCATCTGCAGGATGAACGGACGCTCTGGCTGAT
>CADDYW010000014.1 GCA_902810745.1 Chloroflexota bacterium
ACGAAGTTACCGATCGCGCTCCACCAGTTCGCGATGTTGCTTCCGGCGAGCGTCAGCCCGGCGATCGCCGCCACGGCGACCAGGGTCAGGACCAGCGCGTACTCGACGACGTTCTGGCCTTCTTCCTCGCGAATGAATCGTCGTACCAGGTCCATCATCTTTCTAGCTCCTGTTCCAAACGCTCACGCATCCCTCGATGCGTTTCGCTTCTCACACTGAGAACTGCGTCCGTTCGAACGTGAGAACGCTCGGGCATCACCTCCCTTGCCGGGTACCGACTGTTGGAGCCGATACACCGCCCTCTTCGAACTTGGACCGGGCGAGAGTAGCAGCCGCCTTCCCTCCCTCCTGCCGCCGTCACTCGCGGTAGACGTGCTCGTCCACGAGCTTCTCGGCGACGAAACCTCCGGTGGGATCGAAGCAGCTCGAAGCGAACCGCTTGCGAAATTCCATGTCGATCAGGTTCTGCCCCGAACGGTTCTTCACCAGGCTGGCAACCACCCATTCACGGAACTGGGCGACCTTCTGCGGGCTGAACTCGTAGTACACGCGAGCGATCGAGTCCGCCTTCTCCGCGAGCATCACGATGATATCGGCCTCATAGGCCAGCACCGACCCGCCCCAGAGATGGTGGACGTGAATCCGCTTCGCCTTGAGCCCTTCCTGGTCGAGCGCGGCGATGGCGACAATCGCCATATCTCGCTGAATGTTTAGCTCGTTGAGCTCCTCGGTGACCCAGCTAATGCGGTCGGCTTCGCTCAGGAACTCGCGCTCGGCCGGGACCTTCTGGAGATAATCGACGAACAGGACGACCATCCGCCCGATCCTCTGCTGGATCCGATCGACCAGCTCGGCAATTGCCGCGACCGTCGTCGTTCGGCTGGACGGGCGAAGCATCAGTAGCCGATCCTCGTAGAGCCTCGTCTGCCCCAGCGCCCGCGCAAGCCGTGGATCGGCACCGGCGAGTGACGTCATCGTCTCGATACCTTTGCGAGACGCGGCCATGAAGAGGCGCTGGACCTCGCGGAAGGTCAGCTCGCGCCCGGGCTGCGTCTCGCTCAGCGCACTCTCCATCGCCAGCAGGCGGGTCAGCAGATTCACCTCTTCGTGCTCGAAGCTGAGGTAGATCGAGACAGCCGCGTCCGCGGCGGCAATATTGCGTGCCATCTGCAACGCGAGCGTCGTCTTTCCCGTCCCCTGGCTCCCGGCGAGCAGAAACAGATCACCCCCGTGGAGCCCGCCACCGAGCGTTTCATCCAGCGGCGTGAATCCAGTCGGAAAAATCCGAAAACCATGGCTCGCCCGAGCCAGACGATTGTCGATATTCGTCAGAACGTCGGTGACGGTCATCGGCGCAGCGCCATTGACCGGTGCGTCTGGCGCACCGAGTGGCCGAATCGTCCGAGTTACGCGTCGCTTCGATTCGTTTCCCACCTTCTTCTCCCCCGAGAGCTCGGGCTAGACACCCACTTGGTGCTGCCGAAGCACGAACACCAGTACGAGCTCGACGACATTAGCAAGATAGAGCCATCGCGTTCGCGGCCGATTTGCCCAGGGCCCATTCTCGTTCAGCCACTCGATCTCCGGCGCAAGCCACAGCCAGGCGCCTGCTACCACGCTCCGGACCGTACCGAGCCGACCCGTCCACGCGACCGTCTTCCAACGCTTCACGCGGGCGCCAACACGCAGCCGCTCCGCGGGCAGCGCCTTCCAGACGAGCGTCTCGAGCTGGCTACCGAGCATCTCCTTCGGGACACACGCCCACGCCCCCGCTCGGGTGGCCTCCTCGCAGTACTGGCGCTCCAGGTGGTTGACCATTACAATGAGTCGTCCACTCTGACCGATGGATTGGAGCTCCGCGATAGCCGTGACGCCGGGAGCGTCGGGCAGGCTGAGATCCAGCAGGGTAACCGCGGGACAATAGCGCTTCGTCAGCACCACGGCCTCGGAGACCGCAGCGGCCTCGATGACGGTCACCGGCAGGCGCCGCTGGAGGTACTGGTGCAAGGTACTGCGCAATACAAGGTTGTCCTCGACCAGTAGCACCACCGGATCTCTCGGATGCATCGTGTCGACACTCCCGTTTCTGGCTTGCATTCCTCGCCCACAAAACTGAAGCTAGGATACGCTGACCTTCGGACCCGGGGAATGAGTAATTCTTCTCGGCATGGTGACCGAAAACTCCCCCGGCTGACGAGCGCGCAGGATCGGTTACTCTTGCGGTGGGGACCGAACCGTGCGTAGTATGGTGAACGTCTGTGAGGATGTTTCCGTATCCGACGAGAGAGAACAGACCCCTCATATTGAAACGGCGTCCAGCCACGCGGCCGGCGGGCTGGACGAGCAAGGGTACTCCTCTGGAAGGTCGGCGAGAACGCATGCAGGAGCGCAAAGATCCAGGCGCGTCGATCGATTGGCCAGTCGACAGGACTCGAGCACGGCGTCTGGCAAATTTCCTCGCACTCCCACCTGGAGTGCTAGTCGTGCTCTATCTGCTCGGCGTGTCCGGTGTCCTCCAGAAGCCCGGCTTCGACTTCTTCCTGTTCATGGATTCCGGCGCCGCCCTCGCCCGGGGAGATCCGCCCTACGCGGTCACCTCGACCTTCCACGCTGCGTTCGGCGATCACACGCTTTATAACCTGTCGACGCCGATTCTTCTTCCCTTGCTGGCGAGGGTATCTCTGATCGATCGCCAGGCCGGGTGGATCGCCTGGTACGTCACGTCACTCGCGATCTTCGCGGTAACCGTCGTGATTCTCTGGAGACACTTCCGATCGCCCTGGAGCGTCGTCGTCTGGAGCTTTGCCGCGGCGGGTCTCTGGCAAACGCTGATTCTCGGCGAAACATACATACCCCTGGTGCTTCTCACCGGGCTCTTCTGGGTCAGCGCATCTCGCGGAAGCACCCTTGCCGCGGGCATCGCGCTCGGTTTCATCATTTCCCTGAAGCCGAACTTCGCGCTATGGGGTGCCCTGCTGCTCGTCGGGGGAGCAGGATCCATCGCGACCGCCGCGACGATCACGACAATCCTGCTGATCGCCGCCTCGTCAGCGCTGTTCGGCCCGTCAATCTGGCTTGCCTGGGCACGCGCGGCAGTCGGAACGACGATGGTCCAGTCGGGTACGAACTCGTCCATCGATGCCTTCGTGACTCGGGCAGGCCTGCCGGTTCTCTGGCTACCTGCTTCGGTACTGCTCGTCGCGGTAATCTGCTACCTGGTTCGTCGACGTCGGTTCGACGTCCTCTCGATCAGCACGATCGGACTGTGTCTGTCGCTGATGGTCTCCCCGATCGCGTGGCCGGGGTACACCTTGATGACAGTGCCACGCCTGCACGAACGACGCTGGACGATCTCCATCCTCCTCGCGGCGGTAATCCTGACCATACCAACCAGTTTCGTGCCCGCTTTGACGCCCAATGCCATCGTCACAGCCGTCGTCGCGGCCGTCTACCTGTGGGCATTGTGCCTGGTGGTCGTCGACGCCGTGCAATGACCGATCGGTTGAAGTGACACGATGAACAGCACGCTCCGCCGAGCTCGCGAGTGGCGCCCACTACGGGTGCGGGCAGCAGAAATGGTGCAGGGTAGCGCCCGCGGCGTCGACGCACTGCTGACGTCACGACGGATGCAGGTGTACCCCGCCTGCTTGCTGTCGATCGGCATAGTGCTCTACATCGCGTCGATTGCCGCCGGAACAATGCCGTTTGACGTCTTTGGTCATCCGATAGCGATCGACCTTTCGAACCGGCTCACCGCCGGTTCGATGGTCCTCAACGGGGACGTTCAGCATCTGTATGACCTGCCCCATCAGATCGCTGTTCAGAAGGCGCTTCTCGGAGGGGATCATCCAGAGTTTCTCGACGTTTTCATCTCCCCCCCGTTTGTAGCCTATGCCTATGCGCCACTTGCCTCACTCCCGTACTTCGCGGCGGCGGTAGCGTGGACTGGCTTGACCATTGCGCTCCTTATCCTCGACGTTCACCTGCTCTGGCCGCTCGTACCGAGATTACAGCAACATCGGTTTCGAACCGTTCTCGTGGTGATGCTCTCGAGCTGGCCGGTATTGGAACTCATCACCGATGGTCAAGACTCGGCCATTTCGCTGTTGATCCTTATCGTCAGTCTGCGACTGCTGCTCGCAGGAAGAGACCTCGGTGCGGGTGCAGTACTGGGGCTCGGGCTGTTCAAGCCTCAGCTGTATCTGCTGATGCCCCTTCTACTCTTTCTACAGCGACGCTGGAGCGCTCTTGCTGGCTGGCTAGCCGTCGGCTTGATTCTGGCCGTCGCGTCGATTGCAGCAGTGGGATCTGGCGGCGTGCAGTCATACGTCCGAGTGGTCACGTCGGACGCGCTCCGTCAGGCAATTTTCGCCACCCTGAACTGGAAAATGCAGTCTCTCCTGTCCTTGAACGAAGCGCTCATGGGACAGCAGCCCACGGCGTTCGTCGTAGGGGTAACGCTGGCAGTGGACGTGCTGCCGATGTGGTTCTTCGTCCAAGCCGCTCGGACGGTGGCCAACAATGCGCAATCTTTCACCTTGCTTTACGCTCTCGCCATCGTCGCCAGCGCCATCGTCAGCCCGTATTTCTTCATGTACGATTGCGTCATTCTCCTCCTGCCGAGCGTCGTTCTACTCGATCACTCCCCGAAGGAGACCAGGGTACGTCTCTCCCTAACTGCGGTCTACGCCCTGACCTGGACAGCACCGTTACGCTATCTCGTGTTCGGGCACCTGCCCTGGCCAGGTCCGCTGGTGTCGGCCCCCTGGACGGTGCTACCACTCATCTTCCTCGCTTGGACAAGCTACCGGTCAATCATCCAGGACAATCGAAGATTAGGAGCCACTGACCCCACCGTCACGGCTTGACGTAGAACCACGGACCACGAACCGTGGCGGGAGAAGAGAGGAGACCTGGGACAACGACTCGCCTCCACCTGTGACGGCAGCTATCGTCATGAGAAGCACTCCCACAGATGGCCAGGAATTCTACCCTGGCAAGATGGGGCTGCGTACACGATAATGGGAGAGTGCCGACCGAGGACCGGACCACGCGAGTAGGTCCTGTATGGACCACCAGCCGGTCAGGTCTCACGCTGGCGCTCGACTGCCCAAACATCCACGGGAGGTTATTGGTGGCCTCTGCAGGAACCCTGGATCGAACCTCGGCGAGCGCACTCACGATCAATACCGTTCTTCTTCCGATCGCCCTTGCGACCACGGCGCTCTTCGCGAGGCTCAGCGTCGGCCCCTTGATCATCGACGACGCGTACATTACCTTTCGGTATGCCCGCAACGTCGCCGAAGGGATTGGCTTCGTGTACAACCCTGGCGAGCACGTGCTCGGCACGACGACACCTTTGTACACGCTCATCTTGAGCGCGCTGTACCGGGTGGTGGGTGGAGACCTTCCGCATCTTGCGGTGGCTCTGAACGCAATCGCGGATGCCGGGACCACGATCCTGATCTTCTGGCTGATTCAGCGCCTGGATTTAGGGCCCGCGTGGGGCTCGCTCGCGTGCGTTCTGTTCGCGCTGTCGCCCCTCATGATTGGTTACGCTGCTGGGGGGATGGAGAGCTCCCTGTTTACTTTCTTGGTTGTTGGCGCGGCTGCAGCCGATCTGGGCGATAATCCCGCCTTCGCGGGGCTGGCGGCCGGACTTGCGACACTCACACGGCCAGAGGGGATCTTGATTGGTGCACTTATCCTCGCTCGTCACCTGATCGCTCGCAGAGCGCCTCCCGCGAGCATGGTGCTCGCGCTTCTGCTGCCGGTTGTTCCGTGGCTTATCTTTGCCTTCTGGTGGTTCGGGAGTCCGATTCCGCACAGCGTGGTGGCCAAGGCCGTCGCCTACCAGAATCTCCCGGCATTTGCGAACGGCCTGTGGTTGCTGATCTATTTCGGTTTGCCAGGATCTAGCCCGTTTCAGCTGCTGCTTGCAAACCCGCCGGTTCCCGCGCCGGTCGGCCTCGTCGTCAGTGGCGTTCTCCTAGTCCTGGTGACCGTGCGCCTGCCACGGCTTGTACGCCACCTGCGTCAGATGCCTCACGCCTGGCCACTAACCGTATTTGCCCCCGCTCTCGCCACCGCCTACGCGGTCTCGGGATTGAAGGGCGTTCCAATGTTCCAGTGGTACCTGGTGCCGCTGCTACCTTTCTTTACCATTGGAATTGTCGCGTTGATGCGCTGCATCACGCGTCCACTCCCCAGACTTGCGACCATTTTGACTGCGATGCTTCTCGTAGGGTGGACAGCCCTCGGGCTCAACCTCGGTCGGGATGTCCAACGAGGCCCGCTAGCACCTCTCGGGGTCAACCTTGTCCGCGAGGACGCCTACGCCGAGGCGGCGCGCTTACTTGGGCCCCGCCTGACACAGCAATCCCTGGTCGCGCTTCCCGAGATCGGAGCCTTCGGCTACGCTACCAGAGCCCGTATTCTCGACACAGTTGGGTTGGTATCGCCGGAGGCGACGCGGTACTACCCCCTTCCGGTCGGGTTTACCGGCGAAAATGCAGTTCCCTCCGCGTTGATTCGGGATACCTGGCCAGACTTCATTGTCGGGCATGATCGCTACCTTCAGCCGCCACTACTTAACGCCGCGTGGTTCCGACGTGATTACCGGCTGGTCGCCACGATTCCGGCTCGCATCTGGAATGGCAGTCAGGTACTCGTCTACGAGCGAACGAAAGCTGCCAGCGACGTCGAAGGTGGAAGGTAGCCCATGAGTCACAACCTCTCGTTGCGTCGAGCTCTGCCAGCACTCGTTGCCCTCGTCCTTATGGTGGTGGCGTTGTTTCCAGTGGCAGAACGTCTACCGGTGCACGGAGATGAACGCCTCTATGCCTGGAGTAGCGCGTATTACACCGAAAAGCTTCTTCGACTGGACCTGCGAACCGCCGGGTCGGATCCCTACACGGATCCGGCGTGGGCTCCGGTCAATTTCTGGACCTTAACCGAGCCGATGGGCCTCCGTTGTATTTACGGGCTCGCGATGACGATTACTGGAGCTTCCCCTCCATCGCGACCGTATTCGTACGCGGCCGGAGCGCTCAACGGGCCAGAAACGGAGATCCCGCCCGAGACCCTAATGATCCTGCGATTTACCGCTGTTCTGTGCAGTGTGGTTGGTTTTATGCTGATCGCCTTGAAGCTCGGCTGGCGGGGAACGGCCGCAGCAGCAATCGTCCTGGCTTTCCCGTACTCTCGAGAGGATCTGTCCCGCGCGTGGGCAGAGGGGCCGCTCGTGCTTGGCTTTGGTCTGTGTGTGGTTGCGTACGGTACCAGGTGGTTCCCCATCGCGTGCGGCATTGCGGCCACTCTGAAGCTTACCGCGTTGGGAATTTGGCCCCTAACCCTCTTCAGACGCGCAAACGGCGGGCGATACGGCATCCTCGGCCCCCCCATCGCGGCCCTGGCTTGGACTGCCTTGACCCCACCGGCTTGGTTCCTGCTCGGTCCTTTCTACCTTATCCTCATGCTCGTGGATCGTTTTGTTGAGTTTCGGTCAGCCTCTCAACAGTGGCCGGGATTGTTTGGTCTGTATTTTCCGACGCGGTACTTTCTTCCTTTTGAGTTTCTGTTCGCTTTGACCGTGGTTTGGATCGTGCCGCGCATCCGGTACGCGACTCGATACCACGGTTCCTCGAGGCAGATCCGCTTTGCTGAAAGCAAAGAGCAGCGCGCTGCCGGGCCGCAGGCTGCCGAATCACCGGAGAAGAGCGGTATTTTTGCTTCGTCAGACTGATTGACCGAATCACTGCAGAATGCAGACATATGTCGAACGTGCGGCTCTTTGATCTATCGACTCGGACCCTGAAGGCCGGTCTCGCGTGCCTGCTGCTGCTCTTCATTGCCTTGTGCGTCGCCTGGTCGTTTCCCCGAGGCAGCAAAGCGATGGATCTCGGGTCATTTCTCGCGTCAGGACGCGCTGCTGCCCAAGGGCACAATCCGTACGGAGTGTACGATCTCACGATCCGCTTTCAGAGCGGCGACGTTCAGGGATTCGCCATCAATCGCAACCCCCCGGTCTCTCTGCTCGTGTTCCAACTTTTCAGCTCATTCGAGCCATCTAAGCTGTTCCGCGTATGGTACTTCCTGTCGCTGGCCATCTACGGGATTATCGTCGTGCTCCTGTGCCGAGCCTTTCCAGCACGCGCGTCGCCCTTGAGAGTGTTGTGGGCCTTTAGTCTTGCGGGCGTCTGGAGCACGGTGAATCTGGGCCAGATCTACATACCGCTGGTCCTTGCATCAATCGCCATCTGGCTGAGTCTGCAGAAGGGACGACACAAGGTGGCCGGATTGCTGCTTGGATGTCTCGTCGCGATCAAGCCGAACTTTCTCGTGTGGCCCGCGATGTTGGCGCTGGCTGGCTTCTGGTTAGCCGCCGCCACGGCGATCATCGCCGCCGGGCTTCTCAGCCTGGTACCGATCCTCATTTATGGCCCGAGCGTGTACGCAGAATGGATCGGGACTTTCGCGAGTCACCCTTGGATTGCTTTCCCGACGAACGCGTCACTCTTTGGCCTCATGGCTCGCCTTGGCAGCCCGTCGGCAGGTATTGCCCTGAGTGCCATTCTCCTCGGAAGCCTCGCCGCGTGGTCGTGGCGTCATCGGCCGTCGATTCTCGTGCTCAGCGACCTAGCCATCCTTGGATCCGTACTCGCATCGCCCGAGGCGTGGGCAGGCTATACCTTGTTTCTTCTTCCGCTATTTTACCGACGATCATGGCCCCCCCTAATTGCAGGTGCTGCGGTGCTGCTCCTGGTGCCGGAAAGTGTTATCCTATCGTTGTCACGCCTATCAAGCTGGTACTTTGCGGCATTCGCATTTCTCGACAACGCGGCTCTATTACTCCTGCTGGCCGCACTGGCGAAAGAGGCGATACACGGCGACGGCAACGCGGCTTGTGTCGACGCGCGACAATCTCGCCCTCGTGACCGCGACATTGTTCCCGTGGTCCAGTCCGGTTGACCTGCTTCTCTGTGGCGTAAACATCGATGAGCTGACCCGAGGGCTTCTGATCGCGGTCGATTCCCAGCGTCGAGGCGAATTGCTCGAGCAAGCAGGCCACATTGGCCGGCTGCTCGTCGTGACGAGGAGCACTCTCACGGGTAGACAGGAATTCTACCCTCGCGGACCGGCGATACGTACACGATAATTGGCGAGTGTCCACCGAAAACTCGACCGCACGAGTAGGCGCCGCACGGATCATCACGCGGTCGGCGCCGGTGCTCGATTGCCCGGATGTCAAAGGGAGGTGACCTGTGGCGCCTGGAGGCCGCCCGGAGCCTGGTTCGGGTCGTTTCACTCGGATCTCCGAACTCGGGAGAACCATCTCATTTTGTTTGTTCGCGCTTCTCGGTTTATTCGTGTCGTGGAAGTCGTTGCCACTCACCCCGGCACTGCAGGATTTCGGGTCATTCGTCGAATCCGGGCGAGCCATCGCCGCGGGTCTAAACCCGTACGGGGTCTACCCGCTCACTTACCGGGCGACCTATGGCACCACAGTGGTAGCAGCACCCAACCTGAATCCACCTATCTCTCTCATCGCATTCCAGTTGCTGGCTTTCGTGGATCCGCTGCTGGCGTTTCGTGGCTGGTACGTTGCGTCTGCGCTGATCTTCGTTGCGACTGTTATCCTGCTCGAGCGTGCCTATCCCGAACCATTCCCGCCTTTTCGCGCCGCTTGGGCGTTTGCCATGGCCGGTTTCTGGGACACGATGCACATGGGGCAGATCTACGCACCACTCGGCCTGCTGGCGACCGGAGCGTGGCTTTTGCTACGACAACAACGTTACCGGTTGGCGGGTATATTGATCGGACTGCTCGTCGCGGTCAAGCCGAACCTGGCACTCTGGCCGGTGCTTCTGTTTACTGGCGGCTTCGGGGTCACAACCGCGTGGGCAGTTCTGACCGGCATTGTCCTCAGCACCGTGCCCGCGTTAACCCTGGGGCCACGCGTCTACGTCGAGTGGTGGCAAGCGGTCGAGCACGACACCGCGATTGCGGTCCCGCCGAATGGCTCACTGGCCGGGCTGACAGCGCAGCTCGGGGCTCCGTGGTTTGGGATGACCCTGGCGGCAGTTCTCGTGGTCGCGAGCGTTGTGTGGATCTGGCAAACGCGGCCCCCTGCGCTTTACATCACGGCCCTTGCACTGCTCCTCTCGCTTCTAGCGGCACCCGTCAGCTGGACAGGTTATACGATCCTTTTGCTGCCAATCTTCTTCGAGCGTCCATGGCGCAAGCTTTTGTCCATCGCGGCAGTTCTCCTGATTCTTCCCGTGTCTAGCCTTGGCCTGCTCGCGACTTTACTCGCAGTTATTCGGCAGGACCGAACAATGACGGTCAGTAGGCCCCTTGCCAACTGCTTAGAGAGCCAGGAAAGAGTCATCACTGCCGCTTACGAAAGGTAGACACGCAAAAACACCTAGGAGGGCGTGTGTCCGTTGGTCAGAGCAGGCCCGCCACCGCGACCGGAAACACGCGGGTCATCCGAGGAATCCTCCTCGTATGTCGCGCGGCCGTGATCGGATTACTCAATCTCCTCGGCATATTCTTTTTCGGCGCAGCGATGACCTCGCTCGAGCTCCCCGGCGCTTACAACAAGGATCTGTTGCAGGACTACCTGATGGCGCGCGCGATCGTCCACGGAACCAACCCATATCTGCCCATGGAGACACTGGCGCGGCTATTCCTTAACGTTGTTCCCGTGGTGCCACGACCGACGCCGACGCCACACCCGCCATCGGTCGGCGTGCTTTTCCTCCCATTCTCATTCCTGGATTACCAGGTCGCCGCGACCATCTGGATGGCAATTGAGGTCGCCTGCCTCGTCGCTGCGGTTCACGCAATTCTGTGCAGAAGTAGCCTAACGTGCTCCCGGATGCTTGCGCTGCTCATTGCGATTCCGCTCCTCGCGTGGTATCCGGTTTTCTCGGATCTAGCGAATGGGCAGTTGATGACCGTTCTGCTTTTGGACCTGACCTGCGCGTGGGTAGCAATCCGCACGGGTCGCTCTCTGACGGCGGGAGCCCTCATTGGGCTGGGAATTTCGATTAAGCCCTTGGTCGCTCCCGTTGCTCTCGTGTTCGTCCTGCATCGCCGCTGGGCTCCCCTGGCTAGCTGCGTCGGAATAACCCTGCTTGGGTACACAGTCGCAACTGCTGTGATCGGGATCGGATCCGTTGTAAGGTACTTCACGGAGGTCTTGCCAGTCGTCTCCCGACTGTATGGCCCAACGTCGCTGAACCTGTCACTTTGGAACCTTGGTCCGCGTGTATTCGGAGAGACATCTTTGCTCTCTTACGGCCAAACCGGACAACTGATCGTTCACACGGCACCGCTGCTGAAATCTTCCATCGGTACACAATTGACTTCAGTCGTGATTCCCGTCGTGGCGATGGTGATCGCGGTGGTCCAAGCTTATCGGCACCTCGATATCGAGTGGTCGATGGGGCTGTTCACCGTGGTCAGCGTACTGGTCAGCCCTATCGCGTGGGCGCACTATCTGGTACTGCTGCTGATCCCAACCGCGCTGGTGGCTCGTGCGCTCATGACGGGAGAACATCCGCTACGATGGGCAACTGCCACTGCCCTTGTCGCAATATTGCTGCTAATCCCGGATATCGCCTTGGCCAACGTAGCATTCTCCTACACCGTCAGTCGTTCCAATTTCGGACAGGCTGAGCCATTGCCCTTCATCCGTGCGCTCCCGATGATGGAGCCCACGCTGGCAACCGTGGCACTGGCTATTCTTATCGGCTGCCTGGGATCCAGGCAGCCGCAGTGTACACGCGGGAACTCTCCCCTAGCGAACGAACCCACGAGTACGCCTACATCGGGGTCGCTCGGCTGCGCACGCGCCACACGAGCACAGATACATCCTTCCTCGTTGCCGACATCGGAGTGCTCGGACCTGGGCACTCCGCGCCTCCTCTCCTTCGCGGCGAGGCCAGTGCCACCCGACTGGCTTGGATGAGCCCATATCGTCAACCCGACTTCCAAATGATACCGGGAAACCGCATCGCGTATACGCGGCAGGAGTACGTCGTCGGATCAAGTATCCTACGTGGCTTCCGACGCGACGGAATGAAGGTGATGCAAGGGGCAGTATCGGTTCGTCGCGTCGGATAGCACTCCCACCGTAATGCTTGTCGTTTGCTGGTTCAAGAGAGAGCGTGGGGTGAACCGGCGCGTATACCTTGCGTCGCAACGTGGCCGGCTCGGGACTCGCATCAACGCCGTAGACCGCGGAGGTGTACCTGGTTCTCGACAGACAGGCGTGCCAATGCTCTGGACGATGCGTCTACGATGCACGGGGAGCGTTCGGTAAGGCATTAGAAGGGAACCGGGATCCCTCCAACCATCCGAGCGCAGCGACCGCGAGGGAGGGGACCAGCGTGAGAAGAGACGGGCCAACCGGGAGCGAACCGGTGAGGTTCGCAGGTATGGGTTGCCCCGCGATCAGGAACGCGAGACCGGCCCACGCGAAGATCGGGATGAACAGAGCAACAAGTACAACCATCAGCGCAGCCGACTCGTGCGCGGCAAGCTCGCGCCTGGTCATTCGTGCCATTAACTCTGCCACCGGAATCAATGCCAAAACAAGGTAGTTACTCCACGACATGGGGCTTGCCAAGATGCTTGCGCACGTCATCACCCCGAATCCAGTGCCGACGTCTAGCTTCGAGGTGCGGATGCACGCGTACAGAACGACCAACGAGGGCAAGATGAACGAGAGCAGGACTGCTGCCTCGGGCCATCTGATTATCGGCGGCGCATCTATCGCCGGGATCACAGTACCGCCGAATACCGTCTGCGGGGTACCATCGAACATACGCCAGCCCACCGACCAGAGCGACAGGTTCCGTGCGATGCCGCGATAAGCGGTCGTGACCGCTGGCAGCACGTGGGTGAAGTAGAACACAAGATGATCCCGACCAAGCAACACCAGTGACGCAGCGTAGCCCGCCGCCGTGGTTCCCAGTGACGCGGCGAGTACGCGCCAGTCTCGCCGCACGAGGAATAGCAGAAGAAAAGGCCACGGCACGGGTTTGACCAGGATAGCGAATCCGGTTAGCACCCCTGCGATGGTCCGGTGTCCGGAGCGCAGGCTCAGGCGAGCAAAGACCAGAAGCAAGAGGAGAAACAGCATGACCTGTCCGCTCGCGAGGTCTTCGGCGACCGGGTACCATGAATTGAGCACAATGGCGACGAAGATGGCTCTCCACGGCGACCACTGCCATCCCTCCAGACGGGCCAGAAAGTAGACCGACAGGATGAGGAAGAGCAGCTCGAGCCCGTACCAGACCCGCGCAGCCGTCAGATAATCGAGGGCTGCCAACGGCAAGAACAGAATGCCGTCCGGGGGCGGGTGGGGAGTGGGATGCGGGAAATGGCTGCCGACGGATCTGCCCAGGTAGTGCGCGACAAGCTGCGCGGTTGGCAGATAAGGATTCGTCCGGTCGCCAACAGCTCGTGCCAGGACGTAATCCTGGAGAAAATCGATGCGATAGATCGCTGGCTCTGCGAAGTTGTGAACTGACAGCGCGAGCGAAGCAAGACCGAGAATCGCGCCGATAGAAACCGCGGCAGCACGGGTGTATCCGGAAGAGGAGCTCTGATGCAATTTTCGAGCGACACTTCCTTGGGGATGGCTGTCGGCCGCCTGAACCGTGTCACCCCTCGCTCCAGCGCTCATCGGAGGGTAGTCCATCCGATTGAATGGCAGTACGATGAACATGTCGCTGAACATGTCGCTGGCTCTGGCTTCTGGATACCGATGTCCTGATCGGAGCCCAAGCGTCGGTGACCTGGTAACTCGCGGTACGTCACAATCCGTTGTCCGTTCACATCCCCCCCCTGATCTGATGTACTGCTCCGAGTAGAACAGCCTCTCCGGGAAGACCGGGCAGATCTCCCTGGATTGGAAGGAGCTCGTTCCACCGGCATTGACGGAAAAGACCCCTTCGGGTCGCGCACGAGTGCAGGGCGCTGGACCGAACCGAGCCCAGCGGAGGACATAGATGAACACACTCCGGCACCCAGCGAAGAAGATCATACCAGCCTGAGCACTATCGTGATGATCACGGCCCCACGGCTTCCGCGTTCTGAAGCTGCGATGCTAAGGCGAGGAGCAAGCATTGATTGACGAAACCGCTGGGTCATCAAACCGCGAGCCGAGCAAACTGCTACGTGCAGCCTCCGAATAACCGACAGTATGCATTGCGCAGCGACACGTGAGGATTACCCTCCCTCACCCGACCCTTACCAGAAAAGCATATACGAGCATCCAGGCCAGCCCCAGCCCGGTGCACGCCGCGTTGAGACGCTGGTTTATCCGCGTCACCGGGCCCACGGCCACGGTTGCCCACGGAATCACCAGGTAAAACGGGAGATTCCATCCATAGACAACCGTCATATAGATGAGACTCGCAATCCCCCAGCAGTCGAGCATATATGACCACGGGTGCGTTGGGGACATCTTGGCCCGGAGCAGCGCGCCTCGTGCCAGCAGCAGCACGAGAATCAGGAATGCCAGGTGAAGCCCACCAATGACGTACGGCTCGGCAGCCACCCGTGCCGACGCGAGGGTCAGCGTATCGCCCGCGAGAATTTGCGCCACGATCTCGCGCAGTGCTACACGAACCGGAGTCTTGAAGGGCGACCCAACGGCGAGTAGCTCTTGCATCGTCTGGATCCCGCCCCAGAATGGCGCGTAGAACACGACGATAGCTCCAGCCGCGCTTGCTCCCAGACGCACAGCTAGCTTCAATGTATGCCGCCGCGTTGCTGCTTGCCCAAGCAGGATCACCGTGGCAAAGAACGCCAGCAGTGCGGTGAGGTACGTGATCATCACCGACAGTGAGAGCATTATCGTTCCCCAGGCCAACCGGTGCCGCACGAGGAGGAGAACCCCGAGCAGGGCGAACGTCATCATGATGGCCTCATTGTGCCCACTCCCGGCCGTCTCGATCAGAATGAGCGGATTCCACGCGTATACCAGCAAGGCCCGCGTGGCATTGGCAGGATTGAGCTGTCGAGCCAGCAGATACACGAGGAGAAAGTTCAGGAGATTGGAGAGCGCAGCCAGTGCTTTGAAACCGAGCACGGTCAGCAGCGTCCCCGACCCGGTCACGAGCGCCACGGCTGCCGATAGCAGGGTCCAGACCGGACCATAGTGCGTCGTGACATCCCTCCAGGCCGCGAGCTGCCACAGCGGATCGCTCCTGACCGCGATATCACTCACGATGTAGGGGTTGAGGTGGTAGAAGGCAACCATACGCCCGAACAGGGCGTAGTGATAAATGTCGGATGAGAGTACTGGTGGGAAGAGCACGGCGAGCCCGACGTCAAACAGAACACCTGAGACGGTAACGATTCCGAGGATCGCACGAGGTGACGACCTTCCTTGACTGGGCGAAAGCACGAAATTCGCGCCAAGATAGACGGCCCACAGCAGAACGATCACGACGGCGGCACTCAGGGTGAATACGCGCTGATCGAGTGGAATCGTCGGGTAGATCCAGGCCTCCCGGAACAATGACGCGGACAGTGGATTCAGCCCGAAGAGAACGTCGTACCCCGGCGGCACATTGACGTACAGGATCGCGAACGCGGCAAGAAGTCCTCCCTGAACGATCGCGCACACCAGCAAGCCCACAAGCACCCGACGCGATGTGCTCGGAGGAGATGCGACCAGCTTCCGCTCGGCGACGAGCATTGGTCCTCTCACTTGTAGTCGCGGAAAAAGAGCCCGGCGACGCTGTCTGAATAGATCACGTGCCAGTCAGGGTCAGCCGCGAGCGCCACGGCCAGGGCACTGCCCCCGGGAACGAGAACGATCCGAACGTCATAGCGTTCCAGCAGGCTCCGCCAGCCTGGGCCCAGGGTCACAATCGTATCGTACTGCTGCCCGAATGAGTCGCCGTACACGTCGGCGCGGCCATCGATGAACACGCGCCGGGCAGGATACAGGTGGTAGATCAGATAACCCCCCCAGCCATATTCGTTGAAGAGGTTGCCCGGCAGATCGTGATTCCGCAGGTACGCGACGGCACCGCTCGGGTATCCCGCGGAGCTTGGCTCCCACCCGAGCTGTAGCGTGGCACGTCTCGCCGGAGCCAGGACGGCGGCAAGAACGACGATCATCAGGGCCGCGGATGCGGCGACTAGGAGCAAAGGCCGGCGCCAGGCGGCGATGGATCTCCGAAAAACCGAAAACTCGGCCTGAGCTCGTGCGCCGAGCAGGGGAGCGGCAATGACGCCGACAAGTGGCACGTGGCGAATCGACTCCAGGCCCAGCGCCGTGAAGACCACGGTCCATAAGACCTCGACGAGTCCCAGGGGCCGACGACCGATGCCAAGCAGAATCATCGACAGCAGAAATGCACCGAATAAGAAAAAGAGAGGCTGGTGGAAATTGGGCGACTGCCACTCGGCGACGTGCAGCTGTGACACGTTTCCCGCGCGGAAGTACGTGAACGGGTACAGCCACGCTTCGAACCCTCGCGGATTCAGGAGTGTCGCGGCAAGTGAGAGTCCCGCGGCGGCAGCTAGCGGGCGCGGCGGGAGCGCGGGCCGATGCGCTCCCGGTGGAAACACACTGCCGAGGACGGTCAACCCGACGAGAACGAGTCCAATGATGTAGCCGCCGTGCAGGTTCACCCAGAGCGCGAACAGGAATGGCAGCGGCCAGAGCGCCCTCGTCTTGCCGTCGAGGTACATCGTGAGCAGCAGCGCACACACCGCCAGGAGGAAGGCCGTCAGCATCTGGGGGCGGACGTTGTTCGACGCGATCCCCATCGCCTGGCTCCAGACCATGAGCAGGGCCGCCGCGATCTCCCCCGCGCCCCGTCGACGACAGGTGACATAGACGAGCAGACCGGTGAGGGCTCCGATCAACCCGAAGAGGATGACGTTGCCGACGTAGCCGAAACGCGCCGCGGTGACGTACAGCAGTACCTCGGTCAGCCATTCGTGCGCCACCCACGGATGCCCGAACGCCGTGTACGAGTAGGGATCCGTCTGCGGAATCGCTCCCGTTTCGAGGATGAGCCGCCCGGTGCGCACGTGCCACCAGTAATCCGGGTCAGTCGCCACGAGGAACGGCCATTCGAACATCAGGGCAAGCAGCGGCGCAAGCAGCACGATTTGCCGGAGACGGCAGCTGGCCAGCATGCCTCTGAGAGCTACTTCTGACGGCACCCTCTCGGGAGGCGACAGGGTCCCCGATCTCGTCTCTCGAACGGTGCTAGCCATGAGTCACGGTCGCGTGAACGGCTGAATGACACGCCGCGGGTGGGGCTGGCATGCAAATAGCTACCTCGCGTGCTTGGTCACGGATCCGAGCCACCACGATGACCGAATCATACCCGGACGATTCCGCTTCGCCAGCAGTAGTTTTCCGTCGGGGACCAAAGAAAACTCCCTCTAGGCCTGGTCGATTCCGGTCGGGCGTTCACTACCGACTGATCCAGCAAGCCACCGACGATAAAGTGTTCCCCGTTCCCGGTCCCCAACGATCTTCGGGAGCGGCGATCTCATAATCGCCGCGGCCGGACTCCGTCGCCATCCCGTCAACGCGCGGCAAAGAGCACTCCCTCCGATCCACGATAAATCACGTGCCAGTCGGGATCGCTGGACAGCATAACCGCGATCGGGCTCCCCGTCCGAACCAGGGCGAGGCTGACGCCATACCTGTCCAGCACGTCGCGCCAACCGGGCGCGGCCTGAGCCACCGTGAGATAATCGCGGGTCACGGTGACGCCGTACATGTCCGGGCGACTGTCGATGAACACCCGTCGGGTCGGGTACAGACGGTCGATGATGTACCCACCCCAGTCATATTCGTTGAACAGGTTTCCGCGGAGGTCGTGCGTCCGCAGGTACTCCACCGCCCCAACCGGAAAGCCAGTCGTATTCGGCTCGACGCCAAGCTGCAGGTGTGCCCTCCGTGTCGGGGAGAGCAGCGGACTGAGGGCGACGAACGTCACTGCCAGCGCCGCGGCGACGAGCAAGAGCGGCCGACGCCACGAGACGAGCGAATATCGCAGGACGGAAAACTCCGCCTGGAGCCGCGCGCCGAGAATCGGCACCGCGACCACCGCGTACAGCGGGATATTTCGTACGCCCTCCAGCCCCAGGATCGCGAACGCGATCACCCAGACAATCTCGGTTGGCTCGATCGGCCGACCGCCGATTCCGAGGTAGATCGCGAGAAGCAAGCTCGCGGCAAACGGCAGGAACAGAGGATCGTGGAAGTTTGGCGACTGCCACTCGGTAATTAGCCCTAGTACCGGGTTGGCCGAGCCAAGGAATGTGAACGGATAGGTCCAGGCTTGAAACCCGTGCGGATTGATCAGCGTCGTGAGCACAGAGATCGCGGTCGCCACGACCAGCGGAACCACCGGCGCCGCCGGCCGCGATCGCCGCGCCGCGATGATCTCGCCGAGGATGGTCAGTCCCAGCAGCCCGAATCCGATCAGGTAGCCGCCGTGCAGGTTCACCCAGAGGACGAAGATGATCGGCAATGGCCAGAGGGCGCGCCTTTCACCCTGGCGATAGCGCGTGAGCAGCCAGGCACACACCGCGAGGAGAAAAGCCGTCAGGACCTGCGGGCGCACGGTCGCGTTCGTCAGCGACATACCGAACGCCAGCATCATGAAGATGGCCGCGGCCGGTTCGCCCAGGCCTCGCCGACGACACATCAGATACACGGCAAGCGCGGTGAGCGCCTCGACGATGCCAAAAAACGCGACGAGGCCCGCGTATCCCAACGCGTGGCTCACCACGTAGAACAGCAGCTCGGTTCCCCATTCGTGCGTGACCCAGGGCTGACCGGCGGCCGTGTAGGAAAAAGGATCCGTGCGTGGTATGGTTCCAGTTTCGGCGATGAGCTGGCCGGTTCGCACGTGCCACCAGTAGTCGGGATCTGTCGGGGTCGTGAACGGCTGGCAGATGACGAGAAAGAGCAGCGGCGCCAGGAGAACGAGCGCGCGCAGCCGCGTGGCGGACGCTCCCAGGCGTCTGACCTGCCCGGCCTGACCGGGGAACGCCACGGTTACCACGTCACCGCTCACTGACCCGACCCGCCCACGAAAGCCAGCGTATTCGCTCCGTACGCATCACGGATCCCACTTCGCCCCGACTCTCTTCCTGTCGCAGGCACTCGAGAAGAAAGAGGACGAAAGCAACCGTGTACGTCAAGGGAACCGGCCACAGCCAGCGTACCAGCGCCGGCCCGACGATGAGCAGCAATGGCGGGATCACGAAGATCCCCGCGGCCACCCGTAGCGGTATCGTCCAGGAGCGCGCCAAGAGGAATGGAACCAAAAAGACACTGTACAGCGCCAACGTCTCGGGCGCGACCAGCAGCGCCGTCGCCACGGCAACCTTCCAGGTCGCGCTCGCATCTGGGCGCGTTCGGATGCCGTACAGCGCGGTCCCGACGAGCAATGCCAGGGCAGCCGTCCACCCCGCGATAGGAATCCGCCCGGCGATTCCGGCACCAATCAACGAAACGTTGATCGGGTTCATCGCGGAATTCTCGGCGTGGACGAGGGCACTGACCCATTGGACGTAAATAGCGGGTCCGTACTCGAGAACCGGCAGCACCGCGAACAGAGCGGCCAGGGCAAGACACGCCCCGGACAGCTTCCGGTGTCCGGCGAGGAAGAGAAGGATCGGCAGGACGAGAAAGTTCGGCTTGACCGCCACGACGAGGCCGACGAGCAGGCCGGCGAGCCAAAGAAGGCCACGCGTCGCGCACAGCAGCCCGACGACGAGCGCAGCCATCAAGACGATATAGAGCTGACCGTTCGCCAGCGTGCTCCAGACACCGCCAACCGCAACGGCCCAGAGGAGCCTGCCGGGTGTGACCGCGTCCGGAGCGTGTCTGTGAACGAGCCAGAGCACCACGGCGTACGCTACCACGGACAGGCCGCGGAAGATCCACAGGCCCGCTTCCAGGGGAAGGAGCGCGAACGGCACAAACAGGAGCGCGGAAGCCGGCGCGTTGAGATTTGGATCTCCCAGGACCTGGTGTGGTGCCGGAGCAAGTACGACCACGGGCACGCGGGCGTACGGATTGGTCATAGTCAGCGCGGCCCGACCCGCGGCGACGAACGTGGCGAAGTCCATCAGCTGCGACGGCACGTTGAGGACCTGCAGAATGCCAAAGACGATCGCCAGCCCATACGCGCCCCGCGTGAGGATCCAGCCCCACCGGTACTGACGGAGTGTCGTCAGGACACCCCGGATCAGGTGCGTTCGCCAGGCCTCGGCCATCGGGATCTCGTCACTTCCTGTCAATGGCATCCAGCCTAGGGCAGCACCACTCACTCGCCCTCCGTGTCCCACGTGACGCCGAACCGTAACACGTCGACCGGTCTGATCAACCGTGCCGAGATGGAACGCGGGTGGCCAAGGAGACGACCCTGCGCGGTGGCGAGTCCGAGCACTGCCGCGAGAGCAAGATCCACCCCGTCTTCGATCGTCCCCGGCACAGCACCGAACAGACCGGGGACAGGTTTAGCGATACACAATTGGCAGAAAGATCGGGTTCAGCACCACCACAGGCTGGCTAAGGTTGTTATCGGGCGGCGGCGTACCCGCCATCACAACCTGCCCGAGATACAAGGGCGCGTTGACGGTGACGCAAAAGTGACCTGTACTGTCGGTACTTCCCGATCCAAGGATAATGGTTAGGCCGGTTGCATTGTTCGTTACATCATAGATATTGATGGCCACGTTAGGTGGGCCCTTTCCGCAGACGACCGTATCTCCGGGACGCAGGTAACCGATGATCTCGACCGGGATGACGGTGATTGCCCAGGCGATCCACACGCGGTGGGTGGAGGCATCAGTGGCCACATAGTTCCACGCGTCCGTCATGGAGACCTGCCCCCCGTAGCCCTGTCCCAGCGGGATTGGCGTCTTGTTGCTACCGCTGAAGAACTGCAGCGGGCCATAGGCCGCGTACTGTCGCGGTGGGATCGGGACGGGATTGCTCGCCACGGTCAAGAGGCTGGCGACTCCCCACCAGGGCGCAGGCGCAGCACCTCCGAGTGTGCTGTTATCCAGGTTTCCACTTCCCGTTAGCAAGGGAATGGACGCGAAGTTAATCGTTGCCATCTGGGTCGGTCCCCCATCTGGCCCTTCAGTGAACGTGGCAGTTACCGTGTCGCGAGCCTGCACATTCGGCCAGTTAGCTAGCTTTGTAGCGTCTAGCTTTATGTAGTCGCTACCGTTTCCACCAGTGTTAGACGCTACCGTCACGACCGGCGTTCCTTGGGCTGGGCTCAGGGTTACCGTGAGCGTCCGTCCGGTCGCGTTATCCCAGTCTATTCCGTGCGTGTAATACAGCCACAGCTCAACGTATCGCTCATTCTCATTCACGCTGATCGCGCGACCATAGTATGTGAACACCCTCGTACCATCAGCGTGGAGCACGTAAATACGCCCACCGTCGCCAATGTTGAAGACCGGTGTCCAGGTTCCCTGGTTGCAACCACCATCCGTCGTCACGAACGGACTGCCGGTCATAAAGCTGCCATTCCCGCTAACGGTGGCCTGGAAGTAGGCCGTCGGATTTTTCTGCGGGATGACCTTCACCGTCGAACCAGGCGGCGCCTGGCCAGAGATGAAGTCTGCATCGGCGTTGAGTTGACCGCCGATCTCGTCGACTGGAATCCTCAGGCTTACGCCGGGCGCGGTTACCGTGACAACATCGCCAGGAGCGATGTTTTGCGAAGGGGTTACATTGAAGTAAGAGTTCACATAGAGCTGGAAGGCACCCAGATAGATGAGAATAGGGCTTACTGTCTGCTGGTCCTTGACCGTTCCGGTCGAGTCAAGCAGCGTGACCGTGGCGGTGTCCGTACTATTCGCAACCCACCCCTCGATGAAGGGATAGTGTGTCATGACATCGGCCGTCGGCGCTGCGAACCCGATGTACACATAGTTACCCTTCGGATCCTCGAACCCGAGTGTCCCGAAACTGCCGGGCTGCAAACGGAAAACTCCGTTCTGCCCACACGTGAAGGGATTCGAGACGAACTGGCCGGTTGTTGCATCGGTGGTCAGGGTTTGCTTCACGTAATGGGCGCTAAAGGACTTCGACATGTACCCGTCCGTATCATTAACCCCTAGATCTACGGGAGTAGAGGGCGGGCCCACGCCCGTGACCTGATTCGTTCCGAGGTTGATCGTCGCGGTCAACGGACTGACGTTGACCGTGATCACGTGCGGGTTCTGGTTTATCTGGGCTTGAATTGTGCTGTTCGGGCTAATCAGCACGGGGGTCGTGGTATCAAACGGTGTGCCCCCGGTGATCATCAGTGTCGTTCCGCCGGGATTCAGGGTGATCGTCTCGACGATTGGCGGACGGGGGACAGTAACACCAGGGGCGGTCAGGCCACCAACGGGGCCAGGAAGCTGAAAGTCATAGCCGCGAATCTTCGTACCATTTTCGAAAGCCTGCAACGTGTAGCCGTAAGCGGTATAAACTTCGTTACCTCCCGGGTGTTCCACTCGAATCCACCCGGTCGCCCCCGGATTGAGATTCACGGTGGTCGTGGGCGTGCACGACGGACTGGGCTGAGCACCACTGGCTAGCTTGCACCAGCTCGAGACGGTAAAGCCAAATGACCCGTTCCCCGAAGGAGTAAATCCCCGATATGTCGATGGATCCAGGTACTGAGAGCCGATCGCGAGGCCTCCGGTGGTGACCCACACTGTAGATCCTGGCTCGATAATGTAAATCGCGCCGCTCACTGTATCCTGTCGATAGCTCTCCCACCCATCGATGTCGTCAACTGTGATGCGATTGGTCGATGATGTCCCGTTCCCCGTCGTGACCACCTGAACGACATCATGCGGCATAATGTTGACCGCGGGAGTACAGTTTCCCGCATTGACAGACGGATCCGGCCTGGTGGGATCGGAGGGATCAGGCTTGACGAATACCGTCTCGAAGTACAGGACCGAATTGTCGATGACCACGTAGTTAGGTCCCGACGTTCGCGCAAGCTGACACGGAACGCCGATCTGGGTCGTACCGTCCGACGCAAAGAGCTTGATGTCAATGCTGAGCCCACCGGTATTCACGTAGCCCCACATGAACGGCGTAAATACCTGGATATAATCGATCGAGGAAACTGATTGGGTGCTCAAATTATTCTTCAGGGGATTGCCCGCCGCTGAAATTACCTCTGGCTCAATCGACTCCACCAGAGGATTCGTAGCAAGCGCAGCCCGACCGGCGTCGCTGAGCTGAACACGAAAGACGTTCTGGACATCATCGTAGGCGTAGGTACCGGCTTTTCCCGCCGCTGCCAGATTGTCCAGAATGGCGCTTATCTGGGCGCGTTCCCGCTCGTGGATCTCGGCATCGACGTTCTGGTTGGCACGCGTGACCGCTACTACCCAGGTTGGATTCCCCAAATGTACAACGTAGGAGTGGAATGGCTTCGACCCTCCCAAAGCATCATCCGGACCTGGCGGCGCAAGTGCGGGTTGCGCCGAGACCGATGCGGAACTCGCCAGCAACGTCACAGTCAGGAAAACGGCGAGTAAGTGACGCAATCGTGTCGAGAGACGTCTACCGCGTGTGGACGATGGCCTCTTCCGGTCAGCCGCCGCAGGCCCAAGAGATCGCTCACCGGTCGTCAGTCCCCGTCGAAACCAGCCGAACCCGCGCACGAGTCACCTCCACGTCTCACAACGTCCAGCCAGGGGGTTGGAGCGTGCGCCCATTGTAACTGCGGTGCTGCCCGGTAGCAAGCTTGGATTTTCTAATGCGACTGGGATCACCCCCTGTTGATCGTCACGCCTGGTATAATCACACTCGCGCTGTCCAGGGCGGCGACCGGCGCTCTGGCGATTCATGAAGGCAGGGGCTCCGCGGCCACGTTCTGCACCAGACGTGGTCTTCTGGAGCCGTCTCTGCGTCCGCGCCCCTACATCCGCCTCGGGACGACAATGGGTAGCACTGAATCCAGGGCGCGCGGCTCCTGCCGCGCGTCCGATGCGCCAGGCCACCTCGTCTCGGTCGTCGTCGTCAACTGGAACGGGGCCCGGCATCTCGACGAGTGCCTGGCGTCCCTCCGGGCGCAGACGGCCCGCGACACGCTCGAGGTCATCGTCGTCGACAACGGGTCGACCGATGGCTCGCTCGAGATCCTGCACCAGTACGCCGACCTCGCCCGCGTGATCCGAAACGAGACAAACGTCGGTTTCGCCGCCGGCTGCAATCAGGGAATCCGCGCGAGCACTGGCGTCCACGTCGCGCTCCTCAACAACGACGCGGTCGTGACGCCGACGTGGCTCGCGGAGCTGATCAGCGCCATGGACACCGCTCCCGACATCGGTGCCTGCACGTCGAAAATCCTGTCCTACGACGATCACTCGGTCTTCGACAACGCCGGGCACGCCGTGTTCGGCGATGGCCTTACCCGTGGACGCGGACGCCTGGAGATCGACCGTGGACAGTACGATCGGGAAGAAGAGGTTTTCTGCTTCAGCGGCTGCGCCGCGCTCCTGCGACGCGCCATGCTCGACGACGTGGGACTCTTTGACGAAAGCTTCTTCGCCTACTGCGAAGACGCCGACCTGGGGTTCCGGGCGCGGCTTCGCGGTTGGCGGTGTCTCTACGTGCCGACGGCGGTCGCGTACCACAAGTTCTCGGCTTCGAGCGAGGCGTTTTCGCCGTTCAAGGCGCTCCACGTCGAACGCAACCGCCTCTGGCTCGCCCTTAAAGATCTTCCCCTGCCGCTGCTGGTGCTCAGTCCGTTCTACACGGCGCAACGCTACTGGTGGCAGGCGTACGGAGCACTGACCGGGCGCGGCGCCAGCGGACGATTCACCGAGCGTCATTCGCGATGGGCTCTCGTCCGCATCCTGGTCACGGCCTACGTCCAGGCGCTGGCGGGCCTTCCCCGTGCCTGGCGCGAACGCCGCGTCGTCCAGTCCCGACGCACAGTCTCGGCGATAGAGGTCTGGCACTGGTTTCGATCCTTCGGCATCTCCGCGCGAGAGATTGCGCTCCTCGAGTGAAGCGCGGCGCGAGCCGGCTTCATTTACGAGAAAAGACTTACGAAGCCATTCCCCCCGGCCGCGTGCTCCTGTGATCCAAGCAGCTTGACGTACCCCTTCTGCTGCGCAACGAGGATCGCCTGGGTCCGATCGTGGACGTGGAGCTTGCCGTAGATGTTCCGCGCGTGATTTTCGACCGTCCGCTCGCTCAGGCAGAGAATCTCGGCAATCTCGCGATTGCTCTTTCCGCGCGCCAGCAGATCCAGAACCTTCAGCTCGCGTTCGGTAAGGCCGTCGTCGTGGCCAGCGAGGCGCCGCGGTGACTCGCTGAGAAGACGGAAATGATGCACGATCGCACTGGCGACTCTCGGCGCAAAATAGGCCTCGCCCCGATTCACGACGCGAATTGCCCGGCCAAGCTCGGCGCTGTCACAGTCCTTGAGCAGATAGCCGTCGACACCGGCCCGGACGAGCTTGAGTGCCAGGAGATCCATGCTCAGATCGCCAATCGCGAGCATCCGCACAGCGGGAAACTCTCCTCGGATTCGCTGAGCGAGGGGTGGAGCCAGTTCTCCAGGCGGGAAGACGTCGAGCACGACAACATCAGGCGAAAGCTCCCGAATCGCGTCGAGCACGTTTGGCCCGCTACTCGTCGTGCCGATGCACTCGACGTCCGGCTCCGCGCTCAGACACTCCACGACTCCGCGGGCATAGATAGGGTAATCGTCAACGATGAGGACGCGAATCCGCGTTCCAGTAGTCACTCGCGGGTCTCCCTCGGCTGTAGTCGTGTCCTTCAGGATACCGTCTGGCGTCAGAAGCGCCATAAGGGGTTTTGCCAGACCAGCCGGGAGAAACTCCCCGAGCCACGCGGGAAAGATTACCAAAGAGAAAGAGAGGAGGGGAGGCCGAGGTTGGAACCGGTCCTCGGCCTCCAGCCGAAGCTAGCGCAGCGCTGACGAGGTGTCCCCGCGTCGGCGGATCAGCAGTCCGGCACTGACGAGCGAGAAGCCGACGGTGAAGGCCACGAAGAGCAGCCCTGACGGAGCACCACCTGTCCGCGGTAGACCGGTGGGCCGCTGGGCCGACGCCCCGAGGACGACCGGCTGCGGCGTTGCGGTCGCCGTTGGAACTGGCGGTGGCGTCGCGACAGCACCCAGCACCGGCGGCGCTGGAGGTGGATTGCTCGGCGGCGGGTTACTCGGCGGCGTCGTCGGCGTGTTCGTTGGCGTATTCGTCGGCGTGGCAGTGTTCACCGGTGTGTTGGTCGGCACGCTGGTCGACGTACTCGTCGGGGTATCCGTCGGGATCGGCGTGTTCGTCGGCGTCGCGGTGATCGTCGGCGTGAGCGTCGGCGACTGTGTGCCGGTCGGCGTGTTGGTCAGCGTCGGCGTTACCGTCGGCGTTTCGGTTGGCGTATTCGTCGGCGTATCCGTGGGAGTGTTGGTCACCGTATTGGTCGGCGTACTCGTCGGTGTATCGGTTGGGGTATTGGTCGGCGTGTTCGTGAGCGTCGGCGTTGCCGTCGGCGTTTGGGTTGGTGTGTTCGTCGGCGTATTCGTGGGGGTATTGGTCACCGTGTTGGTCGGCGTACTGGTCAGTGTCTGGGTAGGCGTATTCGTCAGGGTTGGCGTACTCGTTGGCGTGTTCGTCACTGTCACCGTTAGGGTTGGCGTCGGCGTGGTCTGGATGATCGCACTCGGCTGGATACTGCGGTCCTGGTTCTTGTTTCCAGAGCCATCCAGATTCTGCGTTCGCATATGCCACGGTGCGCCGCTAATCTGCCCCGCACCGCCGCCGTTATTCGGGAGCGTCCAGTAGGCGGTCTGAGCGAGGTGACCGCCCCACAGGAGCAGGGCCGCCGACCCCGTGGTCGTAAAAGTCACCGTGATATCCGCAGAGCTGTTTCCGGTATCGGATCCAGAGTGCGTCACACCCGAGATGCTGTTGATCGTCCCACCGTAAAGTGTCAAGTTCTGCGAAACCCCGGCGAAACTCTGGGCGCCAGAGACGGGTAGTGAGTACGACACGTATGAATCGGTTGGAAACGCTGCCGTAGAAGCGGACGGGAGATGCGAAGAGTTCGCGGGCGTTCCACACAGAGACGAGACGGCTCCTCCACCTGACCCGCAAGGATCGACGTTCTCGGACACGTTATACGTCGCCAGGAAATCGTAGGCGTGGTGGCCGCCGGACGTGAAGTCGTAGTTGATGTGGATTGTATGCGACCCCGGGGTTAATCCCTCGATGGCGAGACGGAATGGAACGACGTCGCCCTCGGCGTACGCGGAGTTGTTCTGGTTCAGGTCACCGTTCTGCCAGGCGCAGGGGCTCGTCTTGTTCGCGCACTGGTCCAGGTTCACGGTGAGGCTACTGGCTGCACTGACTGATACACTGGTCGCGGTGCTCGTCGCCGTCGCGGCATTCGGCTTGGCGGGAGCGACGGTCGGCGTTGGCGTTGCCGTCGCCGCCGCGGCCTTGGCCGTCGCGGTGGCGGTCGCCGACGCGGCGGCGGGGACGAGACTTCCCGTCCCACCGCTCACCGGCGTGCCATTTGTCTCTCCCGATGCGCTCGCGAGCGAGGTCGCCACCATGACTGTCACAAACGCTGTGATCACCGCGACCGTCGCCACGAAGCCCAACGTGCGCGGCGGTCGCCGTCCCTTCCTCACGATCCCCTACCTCCTCTCAAGACCTCTTTCGGATATCTCCACCACTATGAGAATATTGGGCTAGGAAAGAATTGCCATGATTGGTTCCCCCCAAAAGTACCAGGGGAAAAGTACTTAGGCTGCGCGGCTCTGCGTAGGTACAGCTCGCCAGGGCATCAAGACACGCTCTGCCCGACGGGTCCATCCCCTCGCCTCTCCGCCAGAGTGCGATGGCCAGCCAACCCGCGAGACCAGCGAAACGATACCAACCCCGGGTTGAGAAAGTGTTGAGAAACGGTTCAGGAATCGTTACGATGGCTCGCTTCCTCCGCAATTGACGAACGGGAGAGACCCCCTCTATAATCCGCCTGGCTGACTCCTTCGGCGGGACGTGGACAATGGATCATTCCCACCGAGTCAATCTGCCGAGAAGGACCCGCGGATGATGACACCCTCGACCGAGATTGGTGCCGCGCGCCAGTCGGAGGAGGCCCGTCGGCTGATCCGGGGCGCGGGCCAGTTCGTCGCCGACATTCGTCTCCCGGGAACGCTGCATCTTGCCTTCGCGCGATCGACCCACGCGCACGCTCGAATTCGCCGCCTGCAGACTGAGTCCGCGCTGCGGGCAACGGGTGTCGTCGCGGTCCTGACCGCCGCGGATCTCCCGACGGCCGCCGCCGGGCGTTCTCAGCCCGCGACTGACGTCCGCTCGGTTCCGCCACCGTTGCTGGCAGGCGAGATCGTGCACGCCGTGGGCGTCCCCATCGCGGCGGTCGTGGCCGACACGGAGGCACACGCGGTCGACGCCGCCAGCCAGATTTCAGTCGAGTACGAGCCATTACCGACGGTGACCGATCCTCGGGCAGCGCTGGCACCGATGGCACCGCTGGTGCACCCGGAGCTCGGGACGAACGTGGCTTTCACCCTTCGGCGCGGTCAGGGAGACGTCGATTCTGCCTTCGCCCGCGCTGACCGCGTCGTATCGATCTCCGTGGAGATCCCCCGGCTCGCGGGTGTGCCACTCGAGCCGCTGGGCGTGGTCGCCTCCTGGGATGAGCAGGCCAGCCAGCTCACGACCTGGTGCACGACCCAGGCCCCTTGGCGCGTCCACGCCGTCCTGACCAGCACGCTGGAGTTACCGCCCGGGCAGGTGCGAGTCCTGTCTCCCGACGTGGGCGGTGGGTTTGGCGTTCGCGGCCCGGTCTATAGCGAGTACGTCGTCGCCGCCCTTGCCGCGCGGCGTCTCGGGCGGCCGGTCCGCTGGATCGCGACCCGTGGCGAAGATTTCCTGCTGACCCAGGGCAGTCGCGAGACGCTCGCCACGGCGGAGCTCGCCGCGTCTCGCGATGGGCAGTTCCTCGCACTACGCGCGCGCATCATCACCAACGTCGGCGCCTATGCGAGCTCCTATGGCCCGGCCCACCGGATCGTCTCGTTGCTCACCGGGGCTTATCGGATTCCCAGCGCATCCGTCGAGGTCACCGGCGTCTACACCAATACCGGCGTGACCGGTGCCTATCGCGGAGCGGGCCGCCCTGAAGCCGCGTTCATCGTCGAACGCCTGGTTGATGAGATGGCCGCGGCGCTCGGGCAGGACCCGATCGCGCTTCGCCGGCGCAATTTCGTTCCTCCGGACGCCTTTCCGTACGCCACTCCGCTCGGTGTCACTCTCGACTCCGGACAGTACGCCGTCGCCCTCGATCGCGCCGTGGCCGTGCTTGGACTTGACGACCTCCGCCGGGAGCAGCGCGCGCGGCTTGCCGGGGGAGCACGCGAGATCCTCGGGATCGGCTTGATCAGCTACATCGAGCCGACCGGTGGGGGATGGGAAAGCGGCCGCGTCCGGGTCGAGTCCGACGGACGCGTCATCGCGGTCAGCGGTTCGGTGAACCACGGTCAGGGCCACCGAACCACCTTCGCGCAGATCGTTGCCGATCGCCTCGGCCTGCCATTCGAGGCCGTCGAGGTTCGGCAGGGAGATACAGCAGACGGGCTCCCGGGCATCGGTACGTTTGGGAGCCGTAGCACCGCGCTTGGTGGAGGCGCCCTGGCCGTCGCCGCCGACGAGGTGTTCCAGCGCGCCCGACAGGTCGCCGCCCACCTGCTTGAAGCGTCACCGGATGACGTGATCTGTCGTGATGGACGGTTTTCGGTCGTCGGCGTATCGTCAGGAGAGCGCTCGGTCAGCTGGCGCGACGTGGCCGCTGCGGCCGCGAGCGGAACGCTGCCTCCAGAGCTGCCATCGCACCTGGATGTTCAGACGCAGTTCGACATGCACGGCGAAGCGTTTGCCTTCGGAACCTGCGGGGCCGTGATCGCCCTCGATCGCGACACCGGCGTCGTACGCCTGAGGCGACTGGTCCTGGTGCACGACTGCGGGACGGTCGTGAATCCGCGATTGATGGTCGCGCAGCTCCACGGTGGTCTGGCCCAGGGCGCAGGCGAGGCGCTCGGGGAATGGCTGCGCTACGACGACTCGGGGCAGCTTCTCACCGGCTCGCTTCTCGACTACTGGCTGCCTCGCGCGGACGATCTCCCGCCGTTCGAGATCGCGGAGACCGTCACGCCGTCACCGCTCAATGCCCTCGGAACAAAAGGCGTTGGCGAAGCGGGCACGATCGCCGCACCAGCCGCGATTTCGCACGCCGTGCTCGACGCGCTGCGATCGCTCGGCGTCCAATCGTTGGATCTCCCATTCACGCCCGAGCGCGTCTGGACGGCATTACGAGCGGTGGGGCGCATCCCCGCGACGCCCACCGACAGCGGAGAATAACGACGCCCGTCTGGCGGCACACCACCCGCGGGCGACCCCCGATGGACCGGGGATGCATGTCTACCTTCCTGTTCGCAGTGACAGTAAGGGAGGCAATTCTCGGTCGGAGTTCCGGACGATCCGCTCGGCGCTCTCGTTCCGCCACGATTACACGCGTCGCTGCACGGCCGGCGTACCTGGCAGCGTCTCGGCTTCCCAATCCTGTCGCGACGGTGACGCCGCCTCGCGGTACCGCGCGATGACGACGGTGACGTTGTCCGGTGCTCCCCGCTGATTTGCGAGCTGAATCAGACGATTCGCCGCATCGGTCAGATCACTCGTCTGACGCACCATCTCGCGCAGCTCCTGCTCGGAGACCATGTTGGTGAGGCCATCGCTGCAGAGCAGCAAGCTGTCACCGGGACCGAACTCGAACGTCTGGGTCTCGACGTCGACAGACGGAAGCACGCCGACAGCCCGTGTCAGGACGTTCTTCCGCGGATCCCTCTCGGCCTGCGCTCTGGTCAGCCTGCCCGCCCGCACCTGCTCGGCCACCCAGCTATGATCGTGGTTGAGCTGATAGATATCCGAGCTGTCGATCAGGTAGGCACGACTGTCGCCCACGGAGCTCAGATACAGACGGTCGCGCGCCAGTGCCGCGGCGATCACCGTCGTGCCCATGCCCCTCAACCGAGGGTCGCTCGCGGCCGTCTGGAAGACGTCTGCGTTAGCCTCCTGAACGATCCGGGTCAGGAGAGCGCCAAGATCCAGGTGCGCGTCAATCCGCTGGGGGCCGGCCTTACGCGCAAACCAGTTCGCAAACTTCTGCACGACCAGGCTGCTCGCGACCTCACCGGCCTGGTGCCCGCCCATCCCATCGGCGACCACCAGGATCGCGTCGAGACCCTCGGGAAGGTCGGGAGGAACGAAGATCGCGTAGCTATCCTCGTTGTTTGGCCGCACGCGCCCGGGATCGCTCGCCGCCCCGACGACGACTGCCATGCCGTTACCTCCTCACGGCCCGTCAACCCCGGTCTCGGTCGATTGGGATTCCGTGCCTCCCGCCACGACGGCATCGTGACGCGCGATCGTCCTGTCGGCCACGGTTTGCTCGGCCGCCACTGTCGCCTCGCCTCCGCCGGACGACGGTCCTCGTGGCGTGGGCCGCGTTGCATCGTCCTCCAGCATTGTAGCGGTCGGCGCATTGACCGCGGGACGGGTAGGCATACTACGCGTTTCAACAATCTGCGTCCGCGCGGGAACCGTAGCCAGCATCGTGTCCGCCTCGTCCGAGAGGGCGTTGCTCTGCTCCGATCCCGAGGTCGCGAGGACCGCGTCCAGAACCTGCCACGCTGCCGCTTCGATCAATGGTCGCGCCGACCGATGCAGCCAGACAAGGATCAGTATCAGCACCAGGAGGGTGCCGGTCGCGAACGTCACATCAACCGTGGTGGGATCCGCCACGACGCCAAGGACCGACACGACCGGCTGTCGCAGCATCGCCTGAACAATCGCGACGTCCACGACGGCTACGAGGAGGCGTGCAATCGCACCGGTTGCTGGCCGCTGTACCCTGGCGACTCCTCCGCGCGGCTCGAGACGACCGATCACGACCGCCACCGCCGAGGCGAGACCTGGCGCCAGCGCAAGAAGCCAGAGACTGAGGGCAAGTCCGACGATGAGCCAGAAAGCCGCGTCTGCCGAGACGCCGTCACCTCCCGGCGGACCTGCGCGCCCCCCACTGAACAGGGCCGGTAGCGCCACCAGGCCGAGCAACGCTACCACCAGCACCTGAGTCAGGATGAACGTCGACGACAGCTTGCTCACGAGCGCGTCTCGATACGAATCGGACCACCGGCATGACGGCGGGCAATGGCCGGGGAGATCGACCGCTGCACCGGCAGATCGAGGCTCCTCCCGAGGCAGATCGCCTCGTTGAGCTGCAGCGTCTGCTCCGCCGGCGCGACGTCGAGCTCTCGCCGCAGTGTCTGGACGCAGATGTCGAACCAGTGCCGCGCGTGACTTCGCTGTCCCAGCGCGGCGTAACAACGCATCAGGCGCTGGTAGGCATCTTCGCGACAGGGATCTTTCTGCAGAATCCGATGGCAGCGCAGAATACATCCTTCGGCGTCGCCCTGGTCCAAACACGCATCGGCAAGCTTGTTCAGTAGCATGAGGTACTGATCCTTCAGCTCCTCCCGCCGTACCAGGGTCCAGTCCTCGTAGAGATCCTCGAGCAGATAATCGTCGCGATACAGTCGCTCGGCCTGCTCGAAGTGACGGATCGCCGCGGCGATCTGACCCCGTCGCTCCAAACGCATTCCGGTCGAAAAGAGGTTGCTGAACTCGTCGGCATCGACCCAGAGGTTGGCCGCCGGATTCACGCTATAGCTCCCGCCATCATAGATGACATAGTCCGGGACGGGGCGGCCACCCAGCCCGTGCGATCCCAGTGCCTGACGCAGCGCGTGCAGGGTCACGCGAAGCCCATTGATCGCGCTTCGCGGATCTGCCTCGGGCCAGAGAAGATCGATCAGGACGTCGCGTGGCACCGGCTGTCGCCGCACGACCAAAAACTTCAGAAGCAGCTTTGCCTTGCCACGACGCCACTGGGCGATCGGCACCCCATCGCGCTGCACCTCGAATCGACCGAAGCAACGAACCTGGAGCGACGGCCCGTGCCCGAGGATCGGGCGACGACCATCCTCCGGCGAAGGAACCGGAGATGAGACCGGGCGCTGGACCTCTCGGTGAGCGCTGCCCGGCGGCATCCGATGCCGCAGCCGCGCTCTAACTCGCACGTCACGGCGAATCTCCCGCTCCGATACCCTGGAGAGACCACGCAGCAGGTGGTACAGAGCCACGCTCGTGCGGCGCTGCATCTCCAGGGCCGCGATAAGCAGGCCGAGCGTGACCGCCGAATTGGGGCCAGGGGCAGCGACCTGACCCGCAGGGTCCGTCTCCAAACTGCGACCTGCCCGGTTCGGCATGCCAGCCCTCCCCATCTCTCACGCCCCACACCGGTCGCGCCGCCCGCCGCCGGGAACCGTCCGACTCGGCCGCAGGTGGATCCTGCTGATCCTCCTGCCAGATCTGAACGGCCAAACCGGCGATCGGACGTCGCACCCAGTAGACCCGTGCCAGCTGCACGCCGCGAGGTCGACTTCCAGCCACCAGTGGCCGCTCCGGGGACAAAACCACCAGGAGCGCACGCCAACGACGGTCAAGAGCGTCCAGCAGGTTAGCATCGGCCCAGGCGGGTGTCAAGAGCAAAGGTGACAACCACCACGCCGAAGAAATCCGACTCTTCACGAGCGCGACGGCTTAGGCCAACGCGGCGGCCGGACGAAGCGCTGGGAGGATTCCGCGTACGAATCGATAGAGCACGTAGACAACCAGCAAGACGAAGAGCGCGTAGATGATCGCACTGACCCAGCTTAGCTGCAGCGCACCCGCCACGTCGCCAGCAACCGGTCCGACAATCACAAAGTACGCGACGATCAGATACAGAACGTTGACGAGCGCGTTCGCCGAACCCTCGAGCACCTTGATTCGAGCTGCCTCCTCGGCTTCGCTGCGGGACGGGCGCAGGCTACTGAGCTGATGATCGATCACCGGGACGATCAGAGCACGACCAACTGCCTGGACGCGCCCTCGAATGCTCAGGAACAGTGCGAGTACTCCGAGACCGATCAAGAACCGGCCGGCCCATTGAAGCGATGGTCCCCCGAGCAGTCCCTCCTGGAACAGGGGAAGCCCGAGCAGCATCGGCGCACAGATCAGCAGGCCGAGCGTCGCCGGGACCACTCCACTCGCGATGCGCAGCTGATTGACAAGGAATGCCGCGACGGCGATGACGCCCAGCGTAATCAGAATCGCCGCGACGGTCTCGCTCACAAACGAGATGAGGACGTTCCGAAGCGGCAGGGCAATGATCGGGTACCCGACGATCAGGTAGACAACGTTCACGATACCGTCCGTCGCCTCGGCAATCCCTTCGCGCTGGCGGGTGAGCTGCTCGGGAGTCAGCTTCCCCTGAAGCCCCCGCGCCGGCTGATCAACCAGCGTCGAAACATACTCACGCGCGACAGCCTGCACACGTTTACGAACCGCGAGACAGGTCGCGAGGACCGCCAATCCGATGCCCAGCTTGATCAACCACTGGAGCGAAACCCCTCCCCAGAGCTGCTCGTCTACCAGCGGCATCGCGCTGATGAACGCCCAGCACACGGTCAGAGCCCAGAGCGCGATGACCGGCCCGGCAGTTCGAAACAGCTTGACGACGATTGCGGCCGCGACCAGCACGACCAGACCAACAATCCCGGTCGCGATGAGCTGCTCCAGACCGGGATCGATCGCGAGCGCCGTCGTCTTCGACAGGGGTACCGCGACGATCTGATAGATGATGTACAGATAGGCGATGTTGACGATTCCTTCGCCCGAGCCAACCACCGCGTTACGCCAGGCTTTGATTCGGAGCACCCCCTCGGCATCGGTTCCGAGCCGAACGTACACGCGCGTGAACTGATCGAGTGCATCGACAATGGTTCCCAGGAAGCGAGTAACGATGCCAATCAGGTGCCAGCGAATACCTAGCAGCAGGACGATCTGGAGAAGCGCCGTGACCAGACTCACCGGCCAGTTAAGGGTCAAGAAGCGAAACACCGGTAGATCCGGGTTCGGCAGGCTCGACAGGAGCGGTGCAACTACGGACAGGCCAATCAGCGCGACCAGATTCGGAGTCGATTTGATGATCGCCTGCTTTGTCTCGAGCTGCATTCCTCGCGAGCGCTCGACCGCTTCCACCAGGGCTGCCCCAAACTCGCCAATTGTCGGAAAGCGATCCTCCGGTCGCTTCTCGAGCGCACGGAGCATGACCTCTTCCACCGGGCCCGGAATTCCCGGGTTGATCTCACGTGGGCGCGGCGGCGTCGCATCCATGTGCTGGGCTTTGAGCTCCACCGAGGTCTCTCCAGAGAAGGGGCGACGCCCAGTCACGAGCTCGTAGAACATGATCCCGAGCGAATACTCGTCGCTGCGACCATCGAGCTCACCCCCCTGCCACTGCTCCGGAGACATGTAAGCGGGAGTGCCGGCGACCCGGTGACCATCCTCGCGCGCCTCGCCGGCGATGCGGATGATCCCGAAGTCCGAGAGAAGCGGCCAGTCGGCACTGCCGAGAAGGATGTTTGCTGGCTTCACGTCGAGGTGGATGAGACCATTTTCATGCGCATACTGTAGCGCCGACGCCACCTGCGCGGTCAGTCGCGCGGCGGCGCTCAGGCTCATCTGGCCGCCAATCATCTGCAGGCGGTCCTTCAGCGTACCACCAGGAACGAGGCGCATTGCGATATAGGCAATGCCGTCTTCGACGCCGAACTTGTAGACCTCGATGATGTTCGGGTGGTGGATGCGTGCGATGTTCGTCGCCTCGGCGTGGAACCTCTCCAGGAAGGCTGGATCGCGAGCCAGGCGCGGCGAGAGGACCTTCACCGCGACATTTGTATCGAGCGACCGCGCGTGGGCAATGTAGACCGTTGCCATTCCCCCCTGTGCCAGCGGTTCCAGGATCTCGTACTCGCCATCCCAGAGGGTCTTGCCTCCAAGCTCGACCGCCATCCTCGGCGCCTCCTACCGACCAACCTCGGACTCGAGAATATCAGTTGTCCTGCGAAGGCTTGTGCTCCTCCGCCGCGGTATCACCAGTCTCCTGAGCCGTCGGCTGGTCGGAAACCAGCGTTCGCTCTGCAGCAGGTCCCGCGTCGCCAGCTGTCGTCTGCTCTGAGGAGCTGCCCGGCACGGAGGGTTCTTGCTCGCCTGGCTCGTCCGGATGGTTCGCGGCGATGACTGTAGCTTCGGTCTCCTGCCCCGTCGTTCGCGCCGCGTCGACAATCGTGGCACCGGGCTCCGAGCGCACGAGAGCCTCGGGGGCAGCCGGGGCTACCGTCGCATCTACCGGCGATTCCGGTGGCGGGGTCTCCTCCAGAACGGTTGCCTCGGAGCTCGTCCTCGGACCGCCTGAATGAAGATCGACGATGGTCGCCGAGCTTTCCGGCGGCGCGGCAATCGTTGCCTCGGCCGACGAGACATCGTGAGCCCCGACAGCCAGGACCGTCGCTTCGGACGATGCCACCATCGTCGGGAGTGCCGCGATCGTCGGCTGCTCAGACCCTGGCACTCTCCCGGGCGCGATGGCCGTCGGCTCGCTTCCGGCCTCGCCGACGCTCCTCGCGACCGGCGTTCGCGTCACGGTGCGCGTCGGAACGGCGTCAGGAAGATCGCGTGCCGCGAACCCGGCGGTCGGCACGATACGATCCAGCCCCACCGTGACCAGGTATTCGGTGAGTGGCTGGCTCGTGCGATACAGGCTGAACAGCATCAGCAACGCGATCAGGACGACGAGCACGACAAACCCGCCGTCGACTAATGCCTTTGGTTCGAACGCAGAGATTACCTGCACCAGTGGTGTTCGCACGATTCCCTGGATAATCAGAAGAAAGACCAGATCAAGAACACCACGCACGATGGCTGCGCCGAGGGACGGCGTATCGAGCGTCCCTGCCTTGCCGCGCTGTGCTGGCGCGCTGGCGGCCACGCTACCGGCGATGAGCTTGCGCGTTCCTTCTCCGAGATCGCGACTGAGTGAAGAGCGAGCGACCAGGCATGCAACACCGAGCGCCAGGGCGATGACCAGCCAGATCGTATTGATGAGCGAAAGTCGATCGTTGATCAGCGTGTCGTGATCCTGGAGCGCAGCAGCCAGGGCAGGAAACGCGAGCAAGCCCAGGATCGCCGCCGCGGCGAGGAGCACAACCCCCGGGTGCTGAGCAATCACGTCGACGACCCGAGACGTCCTGCTGGACGGGCTAGGGATCACGCCTTCCATCGACACTGAGCCTCCGCGCCTCGCTCCTCGGATCATCGGAGGACCGCCCGCCGCTCCGAACACCTGGGTCGGCGCCCAGCCATTCCGTGAGATCCGACCTCTCAGGACTAGTAATGCGCTATTATACGAAGCGGCGATAACGATCCCATTACATGCGAATTACCAAAACTGCGCGAGCAGTCGAACGAATCCACCCGAGATCTGTAATGCGGTGGTAATGCTCAGGTTACGCCGCCCGGGTATTCTAGCAATCAAACGATGACGCCTGCCGATCGAGGAGGTTGCGACGTCTCTCACTAGGATCTTTCGCTGTCTCGCCGCTCTCGTAGTTGCTGCGACGTTGCTTGCACCGGTCGCCGAGGCCGCGGGCATCGGCTTGGCCATCCAGCAGATCGACTCGTCTCAGTTCCCCAAGGTTCGGGTCTATGTCAGCGTCGCGGATAGCGGGGGTGTCCCGATCACTGGCCTCGATGATCAGGCGTTTCAGCTTGTCGAGGATGGCAAACCGGTGACGTCGATTCGGTCCCAGCCGATCATCGACAGTCAGGAGCCCGTGGCGGTCGTTTTCATCATCGACGTCAGCGGCAGCATGAACGACGCGGGCAAGATGGACAGCGCGAAGCAGGCGGCGACCGCGTTCGTCGACACGATGGGGCCAAACGACAGCGCGGCTTTGATCAGCTTCTCCGACACCGTCAAGATCGACCAGGGCTATACCAACGACAAGGCTGCTCTGAAAAAGGCGATTGCTCAGCTAGCCGCGAAGGGAGACACGGCGATCTACGACGCGGTGAGTCAAGCGGCCGTTCTTCAGGGTGCGGTGCCCCAGCGTCGCAAGGTGATGCTGCTCATGACCGACGGTGACGACAACCGAAGCAAGCAATCCCTCGATGGAGCGATCAGCGCTGCGAAGGCTTCCGGGGCACCACTCTTTGCCATCGGCCTCGGCAACGACGTCAAGAAGGACGTACTCACCAGGCTTGCCACCTCGACAGGCGGTCAAGCAATTTTCGCGGCGACCGGCGATCAGCTCAAACAAATCTTTCTCTCGATCGGAGATCAGCTGCGCCGCGAGTACGTGATCGAGTACACGTCGACGCTCCCGGCGGACGATCAGAGCCACGGCCTGGACGTGAAAGCGACCTACCGGGGGCAGGATTCGCAGGTCAAGGGCTCTTTCGTCGCCCACAAGCCACAGCTCGCTCTCAATGTCACCGGACTTACCAATGCAACCAAGGTCACCGGCGTCCAGACGATTAACATCAGCTTGACGTCCGGCTCGGTCCAGCAGATCGAGCTTCTGGTCGACGACAAATCCGAGGGAACGGTCACGCAGGCTCCGTTCGTCTTTCAGTGGGATACGTCCAAGGAAACAGCAGGGATTCACAAGGTCGTCATTCGAGCGAAGGACCCGACCGGAACGACGACCGATCGCGAATTCGCGGTCGAGGTCGTGCCACCGACACCCGCGGTGACCTCGACCCCGGCCAGGCCGGCGGCAGGGCCAACCGTCGCGGCAGTGCCAAGCCCAACTGCCGTTCCAACGCCGGTACCGGCCCCGGCTTCGACGAACCCTATCTACTACGCGATCGCCGGAGGCGTCGCACTCGTGGTGATCGTTGGTGGACTCCTGGCGTTTCTGCTGCTCCGGCGACCACGAGCTCCCGCCCCAGTCGCAGCGCCGCCTCCACCTGCTCCACGGGAGCAGCCCGCCGTCACCGATCGGACCGAGGCTATCCTGCCACCAGTCGAAGCAACCGTCGTCGGGGGCAACGCGACGGTTATCAGCGGCATGGCCACGCCGAGCACACCGCGCTTGCCCAAGGGGAAGCTCATCGTCGTGCAGAACGGAGCGAAGAGTGAGTTCACCATCCAGCAGGCCGAGACAATACTTGGACGCGAAGCTACCAACCCGGTCGTCATTCGCGACCCGATGGCCTCGAGACGTCATGCCAAGATTGTGATCGAGAATGGGGAGTTCTGGATTGAAGACCTCAAGAGCCTGAACGGCACGCGGGTCAACGGCGAGGTGATTACACGACGGAAGCTCGTCAGCAACGACCAGATCAAGATCGGTGACGCGACCGTGACGTTCGTCACCGAATAGCGGCGCGAGGCTGCCCCGATGAATCGCAGAGCAGACATCCGACGCGCGCCAGACGGTGGAGGAACGCACCCGGAGAACGGACCATGGGGCAGTACCAGACGTTTATCATCAGAATCTGGACGGACGGCACGGCAAGCTCGCCTCGCGGCCACATCCAGCATATCGCGACCCGGCGTGGCCGGTACTTTCGCGATGAAGAGAAGATGATTCAGTTCATCCGAGAGTTCATCGAGCCAGCAATCCTGCCAGCCACCGAGCAGCAGGACGAGCGCCCTGGCAAAGTGCCGACGGAGCAGGCGAGTAGATCGGACGAGCCACGCGTAGAATCGCAGCCAATGGATGATGCCTAGTCTGTTCCTCGTCTGATGTGACCTGTTGGACGCGACCGCGTGTCGCTCAACGCTGATCGACGGTATCTCGATCGTTACGCCGTTCTGGGCCAACATTAGTTGGAGAGTAGGGACAATGTCGCTTGTGGCGCGGGGAGCCGAGTCCACCTGCCGCGCCGGTCGGGTGGAGTCGTTCGCCTACCGCGGCCGACACGGACCGTCTGGCGATCCCGAAGCAGTCGCCGAGGCGCTCGCAAGGCTAGAATCGGCCGTTGACTCCCGTCTTGCCCAGATCGACCATCAGGTGAGAAACATTCTTCGACTGCTCATTCGTCCCGAGGACAGCGTTGCCCCTGCCCTCGTTCCGGCGGGGGACGCCCCGGTCGCCGTGCGCTGCCTGGGCACATTCCGGTTCTGCGTGAACGGACGTCCAGTCGAAGGATGGCGCTCCAGCAAAGCTCGCGTCCTCTTCCTCTATCTCGTGAACCATCGGGGACGGCCGATCCCTCGTGACACGCTCATTCAAGCACTCTGGCCAAATCCGGATGCTGTCGCGGCGGGCACGTCCCTGAAGGTCGCCGTTCATTCCCTGCGCCAGACACTCGGCCAGCTAGGCGCGGATTCCTCGCCCCTAACCATTCAGGCACACGGCTGCGGATACCAGCTCAACGCGTCACATCTCTGGGTGGACGTCGAAGAGTTCGATCGTTGCTTTGCGCTCGGCCGTGCGTTCGAGATCCAGGGCCGGACGCCCCGCTCTCTCGCGCTGTATACTCGCGCCGCCGATCTCTACGGCGGGGATTTCCTGGAAGAGCTGTCTGACGACTGGCCGATGTTCCGTCGCGAGGCACTGAAAGATCAGTACCTCTACGTGCTCTCTCGCCTGGCCAAGGCGGCGGTCGCGTCGGGAGACTATCAGGGAGGGATCGTTCGCTGCCAGCAGATTCTCGCCAAGGACCGCTGCCGTGAAGATGCCTATCGCCTGCTGATGATCTGCCACGCGCACCTTGGACAGCGGAGCCGCGTCCGAGCCTGGTACCAGTTCTGTGTGCAGACGCTCCAGACGGAGCTTGACTGCGGACCAGAGCAAGAAACCGAGCGCGTTTTTCGCCTGGCCCTCGCGGGAAAGGTCTGACCGGAGCTTCGGACCCGCGAGGCACGTCGACTTCCTGTTGCAACGCGTGAGTCCCGGGGACATCAGGAGGGCGAAACGCCGGTGGACGCCAACGCGCTCATCTCGCGTTGCGCGCGGCGCGCAGACGCCGCGGAGATAGAGGAACACCCGTGAGCATCGCCCATGGACCCGCGGACCTGGAGGCACTGCGCGCCGGCCTCGTCCGCCTCGACGTGCGCTTGCGCAGCGCGGTCGATTCGTGGCGTGCCGAGCTAGATGGGCGGGCCGACGATCCCCTTCGTGGGCTCTACATCTCCGACTCCGACGTGGACGTCCTCCTCGAAGGAATACCCCCGGACGGGGCCGCCGAGCGACTTCTCGATGGTCCCGCAGGTGCACTCGTTCCCCGCTTAGATCAGCTCGCTCGAATCTTCGGCCTCGATGCCTTCGAGCAGGAGACACTGCTGATCTGTCTTGCGCCGGAGATCGACCGGCGTTACGAGCGCCTCTACGCCTATCTGCAGGATGATGTGTCGCGTCGGCGCCCAACCGGGGATCTCCTGCTACGGCTTTTGAGTCCAGGATTGGAGGCGCGCGTCGCCGACCGTCAGAGGCTCACCCCATCAGGGCGCCTGCTCTCCGAAGGGCTGCTGGTGCTTGCCGACGAGACCGCGGCAAGCTGGCCCTTGCTCTCGCGTCCACTGCGGGTCGACGATCGAGTCGTCGAGTTCCTTCTGGGATCGGATCAGCTGGATGCTCGCCTCGTCGGCTTCGGCAAGCTATTCCAGCCCGATGATAGCGTCGAGGCCAGCGCCCTGCCTGACGACCTCTTATCAAGCATCCAGCGGCTCCTGGAGATGCCATCCGATAGCCCGTCGCCTGGCCCGGTGATCTATCTCCACGGCCGCTCTGGCGCGGCGAAGCGGGCCGCTCTCCGTGGCGCCTGCCGTGCCGCCGACCGCCCCCTCCTGCTTGTCGACCTGGACGCACTTCTGAGCGCTGGTCGTGCCACGTCTGCACTTCCTCTTGCTGCGCGGGAAGCACGTCTACAGAGAGCCGTTCTTGGTCTGGACCGGGTCGACCGACTGCTCGCCGACGACCCCGAGGTGCAAGCCGCGCGTAACGTGCTGCGCACGCTCCTGACCGAGCGACGTGCCCCCACCTTCCTGATCGGCGAGACTCGCTGGGAGCCAGCGGCCTGGCTCCCCACGGTCCCGGCGATGCGCGTCGAGATGCCGATGCTCGCTCCATCTGCCCGAATCAAGATCTGGCGCGAGCGGCTTGACGGCCGCCTGCCGCCCGAGGAGATTGACGAGGTCGCGGCGCGATTCCGTCTGGATGCCGAGGCAATCCAGGCGGTGGAATCCGCTGCGCGGCTACACGCGACCTGGCGCGGGGACAATCGGATCGCTCCCGACGACGTGCGGGCCGCCGCGCGCGCTCTTGCAGCCCCTCCACTGGCTGGCCTCGCCCGCCGCCTCGACCTGCGCTACGGATGGGACGATATCGTCCTCCCCCCGGATGGTCTGGCCCAGCTCCGAGAAATCACGGCGAGGGCGCGCCATCAATCGATCGTCCTCGAGGAATGGGGATTCGGTCGTAAGCACGCGCGACGCCTGGGGCTGACTGCGCTTTTTGCCGGTCAGCCGGGCACGGGGAAGACCATGGCCGCCGAGATCATCGCCGGCTCACTCGGCCTGGAGCTCTATCGCATCGACCTGGCGGCCGTCGTCAGTAAGTACATTGGTGAGACCGAAAAGAACCTCGAGCAAGTGTTTCGAGCCGCCGACCACGGTGACGCGGTGCTGCTCTTCGACGAGGCAGACGCCCTGTTCGGCAAACGATCGGAGGTTCGCGACGCCCACGATCGGTATGCGAACGTCGAGGTGGCGTACCTCCTGCAGCGGCTGGAAGCCTACGATGGACTGGCGATCCTGACGACCAACATGCGTGGAAGCATGGACGAGGCATTCATCCGCCGACTCGACTTCGTTCTCGAGTTCCCCATGCCGGAGGAGTCCGAGCGACTCGCCATCTGGCGCCGGGCGCTTCCTCGCGAGGCTCCCATCGACTCGGATGTCGACCTACCATTCCTCGCACGAAAGTTTCGACTCGCGGGCGGGCACATCCGCAACATCGCCCTGGCGGCAGCCTTCCTGGCGGCCGCACAGCACCGTCCGATCGGGATGAAGCACCTTGTCCACGCGACGCGCCGCGAGTACCAGAAGCTCGGCAAGATGGTCGGCGAAGGGGACTTCGAGCACTATTACGGTCTGCTCAAGGACCCCCCGGACAGGAATCTCTGAACCTTCGCGCCCGCAGCCGTCTGGTTAACCCGATCATAACCCAGGATTAACCGAACCACGCTATTGTCATGCAGCATTTGTGGAGTATCAGACGGTGTTCGCGGATCTGGACGAGACGATTCGCCAGATGCTGATCCGGGACGTGCCACTCGACCCGTCCGAGATCGAGATCAGCTTCGATACGCCTGATCGCGAGTGGTCGGGCCGATTGACCCGGCCCGCGGTCAACTGCTTTCTGTACGACGTGCGCGAGAATGTAAAGCTCCGCGTCAACAGCTGGGAAGTACGTTACGAAAACAACGTCGCGACGAAAAAGAAGGGGCCCATCCGTATCGACGCCACGTACCAGGTGAGCGCGTGGGCACGCGTACCGGAGGACGAACATCGGCTGCTCTGGCGGGTTCTGGCGACGCTTGTCCGACACCCGATCCTCCCCGAGGATCTCCTTCGCGGAGCCTTGAAGGAGCAGCCGTTTCCGATCGCGGCCTCCGTGGCTCAACCCGACCAGATGCCCGCGAACTACGCCGACCTCTGGCAGGCTCTCGACAATCGGATTCGACCGGTGCTGACCTACGTCGTAACCCTCGCGCTACGGCCCGACGTCGTCGAAGTCACGCCGCTGGTGCTGAAGGCTCCGACGATTCGAGTAAACGGCGTGGATCCGCGAAGTACCGCAGATGCGCTTCGGGTCCGCGGCCGCGTCCGCGATCGGCAGGATCCAGCGAAGAGTATCGCGGGTGCAATGGTACTCATCCGCGAGACCGGCGAGCGCGTCACCACCGACGACGAAGGGCGGTTCGATTTCGCACAGGCCCCGCGGGGCCCGATCACCCTGGTCGTGCGCGCCGAGGGCAGGGCAGAGGTGGCAGTCAGTACGTCGGTGCCAGCGCCAAGCTACGATCTGGAGGTCTGAGGCTGAGGCAAGGGTGCGGCGTGGCTGATTGCGCCCCACACCCGTTCATACCCTGGATCGCAAGAGAATGCGCGGCAGATAACCGCGCCGGGCAACGGAAAGGGGGGAAGAAGGCAGGATAGCATCCAGAACCACGGTGTCATCGCTCCGAGTCTTTCGAGCATCCCGCAAGACGAGTGGATCGAACAGGAGGGATCTTCTAGATGGCGACAAGCTATCAAACACCGGGTGTCTACGTCGAAGAGATGCCGCCGGGCAGTCAGCCCATCGAAGGAGTTGGTACATCGGTTGCCGCGTTTATCGGCTTTGCCGAGATGGGCCCGCGGAATAAGCCGACGTTGATCACCAACTGGTCTCAGTTTGTCGATAAGTTTGGCAGCTTTCACGACGGCTACTACCTGGCGCACGCGGTCTACGGCTACTTCGCCAATGGCGGTGGTACCTGCTACGTGATCAATATTGCGCCGTCGCTAGCGCCGCAGACGATGGTGCCACCCGCCGCGGATGGCGGGGCGAAGTCCGCTCTCGAGGTCTACGCGATTCGCCAGGGGCTGAACACGCCCGGTCTATCGGTCGATATCGACTACGGCGAAGCCTTTGCCGCCCTGCCCCCTGGTCCCGCGGCTCCTCCGGCCGAGGAGGCCAAGCCCGGGGATGCCTCGAAGCCAAAATCCCCCGTGACTCGGTCCGGCGATGGCGCGCCGCGCGTTCCGGACTCGCTGACTCCATTTCGCCTAACGGTCAAGCGAGGCAAGGAAGTCCTCGAAGAATATGAGAACGCGACGATGGATCGCGAGAGCCCTCGCTACGTCGAGACACTGGTGAACGGCGTCTCGCAGTACATCTGGCTCACGCCGTCGACAAAGGGAGCGGCGTTGCCTGCTCCGCGCCCGGGTACGTTCAACCTTCAGGCGCCGTCTTCCACCGCGCTGCAGGTGACGACGAGCGATTTCATGGGCAAGGTCCAGGAGCGCTCCGGTATCGAAGGGCTGGAGGCGGTTGACGAGATCACCATCGTCTGCGCACCTGATCTGATGAGCGCTTACAAGCGCGGACTGATCAACGACGACGCGCTCGTGGGATTGCAGAAGGCGATGCTGGCGCACTGCGAGAACATGCAGGATCGTGTTGCCATTCTCGATGCACCTCCGGGGCTGGATCCACAGGGTATGCTCGAGTGGCGCAACAAGACCATGATCGACTCGCAGTACGGCGCGCTCTATTATCCCTGGATCAAGGTCCTCGATCCGCTCGACCCGACCGGCAAGCGGCTCCTGGCGGTCCCGCCCTGCGGCCACATGGCCGGCATTTGGGCACGGGTCGACTCCGAGCGTGGTGTCCACAAGGCACCTGCGAACGAAGTCGTGCGCGGCGCGGTCGACGTGACCCAGGAGATTACCCACGGCGAGCAGGGTCTTCTGAATCCCAAGGGAGTCAACTGCATCCGAACCTTTGGCACCCGCGGCATCCGCGTCTGGGGCGCGCGCACTCTCTCCAGCGACGCGGCCTGGAAGTACATCAACGTGCGACGGCTCTTTAACTACATCGAAGAGTCGATCAAGCAGGGAACGCAGTGGGCCGTCTTCGAGCCAAACAACTTCAGCCTCTGGCAGCAGCTCAAGCGGGATATCACGAACTTCCTGATGCGACCTTACCGCGACGGCGCGCTCTTCGGCGCCACGGCCGATCAGGCGTTTTACGTCAAGTGTGACAGCGAGACGAATCCCCCCGACGTCATCGACGCGGGTATGGTCGTGATCGAAGTGGGAATCTGCCCGGTCAAGCCCGCCGAGTTCGTGGTCTTCCGCATCCGCCAGCTCCCGACGGGTGGAGCCGCGGCGTAGCGTGATATCGAGGCGTGAACCGGCCACCGCTCCGAGCTCAAGCGCGGGGCAATCGCGTGGGCGGTTCTCGAGAACGGTTCGCGAAAGCGAGCGCGCGTGTCGTGACACGTGAGACGACGACATTGAGAGGGTAACTAAGAATGCCTGAGGTCAAGGATCCCGTAGCAACATTAAACTTCGCGCTGGAGATTCAGAGCATCCAGACCGCGTTCTTCCGCGAAGCCGAGGGCTTTTCCAACGAGACCGAGGTCATCGAGCACCGGCAGCAGGGCAAAGATGGCAAGGTCGTGGTGATCAAGGTCCCAGGCAACACCAAGTGGGGCAACATTGTCCTGAAGCGCGGCATCATTGACGACCCGAGCCTCTGGAACTGGCGCAAGAAGGTTCTCGATGGGGATATCAAGGGCGCCCGCAAAGATGGCTCGATCGTCGGATACGACCATAAGGGAACCGAGATGCTCCGCTACAACTTCAAGAACGGGTGGCCCTGCAAGTGGGAAGCGTCTGGGATGAACGCCGGTGGTAACGAGGTGATCGTCGAGACGATCGAGATCGCCCACGAGGGCCTGGAGCGCGTTAAATGAGTCCACGGTCGGAGACGTTGCAGACCGAGTTCGAGTTCGTCCTGCCCAGGGGATACGTCGACAAAGACGGCAACGTGCACAAGCGCGGCACGATGCGGCTGGCGACAGCCTACGACGAGATTGCACCGCTGCGCGACCCGCGCGTCCGTCAGAACCAGGCCTACCTGACGATCATCCTGCTGGCACGCGTGATTACGAAACTTGGCTCGCTCTCCGACATCAACCCCGGTATCATCGAGGGCATCTTCTCATCGGATCTGGCTTACCTCCAGGCACTCTATCGCCGGATCAATGAGAACGCGAGCACCGAGATCACCGTGACCTGTCCGGAGTGCGGGCACAAGTTCGAGGTAGACACGGTGGCCGGTATGGGGGAATCGTAGGCTACCCCCTGGATCGCCTTCACGAGGAGGTAGCCTACATCGCATACCATTTCCACTGGCCCCTGGAGGATATCCTGAGGCTGGAGCACGCGGACCGGCGCCGCTGGGTCGAGGAGATCGGCAAGATCAACCGACAGATCAGCGGGGGACGGTAGCGCAAACGCGACAGATCCAACCGACGGCGACGCCGAAGGAGGCGCGGCGGAGCCGTCGACGGGCCGACGACCGTCGGCTCACACGGCGGAAGATCGGTGGAGAGCCATGCCGATTCACGTTGGCGAGCTGACATCGAACGTTACGGTGACGCGGGGAGTCACCAGCCGAGCGGCGCCGTCGGCGCCCGCGACTGCTGCCGTCGTGCCCGCGGCGGAGACGCTTCCACCGGCGGAGATGGTTCTGTCGAACACCACGGCTGAACCGAACGCGTCAAAGCCGACGGCTGCTGAGGACAGGCAGACGAAAGACGCATCGGACGCGTCAGCGCCGGTCGTCGACCCGAAGGCATTGGCCGACCGTGTCTACCGAATCATGCGCGATGACCTGCTCATCGCTCGCGAACGGGAATAGCCGAACCACGAGGGAACAATCGTGCGACCTCGCGGGCTCGCGACGCGTAAGTCGACGGTCGGGTAAGGGTGGTTGAGAGTGCTAGACGCGCAAGATCGCTCCCGGAATAGTCAGCGGATGCCAGTTTTGACCGGGCGGCCAGCCCAGTCGCCGGTCCACTCGGCCCCGCTGGTCTCACACCCATGGCGCCTGTCGACGATTCAGCCCCTGGGCAGGCTACCGACTGCCTTCACGATCGCCGATGCGCCCGCCCTGCGGCAGCGCATCGGTCACTTTCTCCACCGCGATGTCGCGGAGCGCGCTATCGCCGACTCCGGTGCCGCGCAAGATCAGCTACCGATCGCCGATGCTGTTTCGAACGACGCGACGGCAGCAGATCTGCGCGCACGGCTTGACCGGCTTCTTAAGGATGGGGATGGCCGTTCGTCGTTCGTGTTCGTGCGCTTCCGACGTCGGCCAGTCGTCCCTCCGCCACCCCCACCGTCGCCGCCCGCGCCGCGTGAACCCTGGGCAGAGACCGACTCGACAGACATCCGATCCACGGTGCGGGACCTGACCTCGGAACACGAGCCGGGTGCTCCGCTGGCCCAGGACCAGCGAGCGACGTTCGAGCCATTGATCGGAACAGCCCTGAAAGATGTGCGGATTCACACGGGCCCCATTGCCACCGCGACGGCCAGGGCGCTCGGCGCCGAGGCATTCACCATCGGGCACGACGTCTTTTTCCGTCAGGGGCGCTTCGAGCCATCGACCAGGCGGGGCGAGGCCCTGCTGGCCCACGAGCTCATGCACGTTGGCCAGCAGACCACCCGCGCCGACCGCGCAGTCGCGGATCACGGCCGCCCTGACGTCGCCGAGGCCGAGGCCGAGGCGATCGAGCGAACGGTACTGGCACGCGATCGGGGAGGGGGAGGGGGCCTGAGTGTCGGGAAGTACGTTCGGAACTACGCGGGAAGCGATGGTCAGCCAATCAGTCGCACGGAACGTGAGCGGCTGGACGCCGTATCGCTCCGTGCGCTCGAGGTGTGCGAGCGCGTGCTCGCGTCATCCGTCATCGGTGCCGTGAACCTCGAGGTAGCCAGGCTGCAGGTCGACGTGCAGCTTGACCTCGATCGGCTGACTGACGAGCAGGCAGCAGAAATCTGGGGTCACGCACTCGCCGCCGCGATCCGGCGGAAGGTTGGCGCGCCCGCCGGCCGATGACGAGAGCGTACCAGGAGTGAACGATCAGGCCACGGGGACTACGCGCAAGGATATCGAGGTGAACGGCGCTGCGCCGCCACCGGGCTGCACGTCGGACCCGCTGGCCGCAGTGCAGAAGCAGGGGAGGTCGAGAAGACGATGGCCGTACAGTACGCCGTCGCGGATCCATTTTTCGCAGCCAAGTTCTGGGTCGAGATCGCCGGGCTCACAAGTGCGTACTTTACCGAATGCTCCGGCCTGAGCGCCGAGACAGAGGTAACAGAATACGCCGAGGGCGGTCTGAACGACTATGTTCATAAGCTGCCCACCCGAACGCGCTACACGAACATCACCTTGCGCCGCGGCTGGGTCGAGACCGATGACCTTTGGCAGTGGTACTCCAGTGTCATCGCGGGCCAGATCCAGACCAAACCCGTGTCCATCATTCTCTATGAGAATAAGGTCGAAGGCACGGCACAACCGAAGGCGCGGTGGGACCTCATCCAGGCGTATCCGGTGAAGTGGCAAGGGCCCGAGTTTCGTTCGGATGGTAACGCCATCGCCGTCGAGACGCTCGAGATCGCCCATTCCGGCTGGCAGCGACAGTGAGGGAACACGGACAGGTCGATGGGAGATAGCTCGACGCGACGAACCAATCGCGTGACCGACGTTCGCCGACGGCTGCTGGCACGCAGGCGATAGGGGGCGCTCCGATGGCACCGGAACGGTCAGGACGACGACGGGCCTCGCCGCTGCTCAAAGAGCTCCGACGCTGGGAGCGGCGCGCACGCCGCGGCTTGCTGCCCCCGGATCACCTTCTTCCCGCGTGGGAGCAGGCAATCGCCCAGGCGCAGCAGGCGGAGTCGATCGAGGCTGCCGAGATGGAACGGCGCCTCGGTCTGATTCTGCGTGCACGGGTGACCGCCCACGTCGCTGATCTCGAAGCAACGCTCCACCCGGACCAGCCTCTGCCTGGTTCGCCTCTCTCGCGCCCTTCGCTCCGACGGCTGAGTCGCGAGCTGGAGCGCGCGAGCGGTCTCGGCGTCGACGTTGCCGACACGCGAGCACGACTGGGCGCTCTTCGGCAAGCGCACCTGAACGCGCGGTTGCGCACCTGCGAGCTGCTCGCATCGACGGATCCCGCACGCGCATTGCAAGAGGTCATCAGTCTCTGGGCAGCGCTCGTCGAGGCTGAGGTCGAAAGCGGAGCACCAGGCTCGCTTCAATCGCTCACGAGCAGAATTGTGACGTTACAGGGGCGTCTCGAAGCGAATGTGCGCGGCTCGATGATCGCCCTCGATCGCACCGCCCCGTTTGCCGTCGGCAGTTTAGCGGCAGGCCCACTGCTGCCGATCTCGCGACCGCCCGCACTGGCCGCGGTACCGTTTGGCCCACTGAACGGCCCCTTCACTCCAAACGCGCTCGTCCGGCGGGGAATCCTTCTCGCGGAGGACATTAGCCGACACCTCCTGGGTCCGGCTCCATCGTTGGGCTTCGCGTCACGTGTCCGGGAGCGCACCCGGAGCCCCTCGCGCGCGCTGCCGCCCGGGTCACCCCGCGCCGCACCCGACGACGTCTACCCACCCCTCGATCGCCCATTCGCCACGATTCAGGTCGAGCTGGACTGGATAGACGGTCAACCCGAGCCCTGGCAGCGACCCGAGCTCGTCGAGCAGGCTCGCGCGCTGATCGAGTCGTTCGCGCGCCAGGGCACGCAGATCAGAATCGTTCGCGGACGGCCGGTCACGCCCGATCAGTATGACCCTGCGTCGGCCCAGCCGGCGTCTACCCTCGCCGCGCTGGCGTCGATCAGCCCGGTGGGGTCAGGAGACCTCGACATTCTCGAGAATGCAGTGCTGAGAGCAGGGCGACCGGGATTTCTGCACGTGATCATCCCTCCAGCGTCGGCCAGTGGAGAGACGAGGGCGGGACACCGGAGCCAGGTAGCAGGGCAACTCACCCCGGATTCCGGTCCTTCACGCCCGGAGCTGCCGCCTATCTTTCCTTTCGCCGAGGCCGACGAGACGGAGGCCGTCGGTGCGCTCCAGGAGCCTGCGCCGCCGGCCGCGATTCCAACCGCTCGCCTCCCAGGAGGAGTACCTTCATCATTCGGCCGGTATCCTCGCCTCGCGGGTACGACCCGCCTTCACCTGGCGACTGCGCAGCCGATGCTGACGCCATCACGCACCCCTGTGCGGGCGAATCGGCCGCTCGTCCGGACCTCACTGCAACGCGAGCCAGGCACCGTATCACTCCCGCCGCTCCCGCCACCGGCGCTCCAGCGCGAGACTGATCCGGAGGCGCTACTCCCGCGGGCTGCGCAAGCCCGCCGCGTTCGGATCGTCCTGGACTGGGTAGCCGGGGAATCGCCCCGACACCGCGACGAGCTGCTGGCGCGAGCCCGAGAAGCAGCACGATTGCTCGAAGCGCGCGGCGTGTCGGTCCAGATCAACCGTGGGCGCGCCGTCCCTGCGCACCGCTACGATGGAAGCCTTGCTCGGCAAGCCAGCGATTTTAGCATTCCCGGCCCGACGGGTCCTGTCACGCTGGACAGCCTCGACGTCCTCGAGCAGTCGATGCTCGTCGCGCTACGTCCTGGGCTTATACGAGTCCTGGTCGCGCCGAGTGACCGGCGCGAGTCGTACGGTGAGGCGCCGCCCCGCATTCTGCCACGCATCGAGCCCGAGCACGATCTCGAAGCGGTGAGCACCGTGGCCGAAGCGATCGAGCGTGCCTCCGACGCGGACACGGCTCCAGAGATCACGGGCTCCCGCGAGGTCAGTCGACCGACGTCCACGACAGTTAGACGGCAGTCCGACGCTCGACCATCTATCCGGCCGGGGAGCGGGTCGCGGCGGGATGTGCTGCCCTCGGCGCCCTCGGGTCTCGGCAGGAGATCTGTCGCGGATTCCGCCGGACCAAGGGCCACGCGCCAGCTATCTCCACCGCAGGGTCTTCCCTTTGGATCTCGTTCGTTCCCGCGCTCCCGGCCGACACGTTTCCCCGCGACCCTCGCGCCGGTCCGCATCGTTCTCGACTGGGTGGCGGGCGAGAACCCGTGGCAGAGACCTGACACCGCGAAACGCGTATCCGAGACGGAACGCGCCCTCGCGGCTCTTGGCCTTCACGTCGAGCTCATTCGGGGGCACGCCGTGCCGACGCATCGTTACTCTGCCAACCAGGAGCGACGCGCGGCGGAGCTGAGCCTGCCCGGTCCGACCGGCCCGGTCGCCCTGAGTGACCTCGATCTCCTCGATCGAGCCGCGGTCGTCGTCCAGCGTCCCGGCTTTCTTCAGCTGGTGGTCCCACCAACCCGCCCGTCGGTCGGTTCGCCAATGCTCGGGAGGAAAACGTTGCCTGGCTCATCAGTCGCGCGTCCCGCTGGAATGCCAAGCCGGGACTGGATCTCTGGCCACCACCTCGATCTGGTCTGGGCCGCCGACGCGACGTCGCCGAGCGTGGGATCTCGAGACGAGGACTCAGCGGCAGATTCATCGCGGATGGGCCGCGAGCCAGCTCCCACTCGGGAACAGCCAGGCACGCAGCGAGGGACCGTGTCTCAATCGAATCGCTTGCCTGGTACCGGGCGCGTCCAGGTCGTAGTCGACTGGGTCGCTGGCCAGGATCCGTGGCGCGAGCCGAGCAGGCTTTCGGTGCCCCCCGCGGTCGCGCGGAGTCTCCGGCACCGGGGAATTCAGATCGAGCTCGTACGCGGGCGCGCGGTGCCTGCCTCGACCTATCAGAGCGCCCAGGCCTTGCCTGCCGGCGCGCTCAGCGTGATCGGCCCCCGGGGCCCCGTCTCCCTGGGTGCGCTGAGCTGGTTGGAAGGCGCAGTCCCCATTGCGCAGCGACCGGGTCGGCTTCAGGTCGTCCTGCCGGGAGAAACAGCCCGGTTCGGCGCGTACGCCACGACGGCGGTATCTCTCACACCCTTCGTGGAAGAGCGAACCCAGGATGCGCCAGGTGCTTCGGCGGCGGCCGATACCGCTTCGACCGGCACTGCATCGCCCCGGTTGTCGGTCCGGTCGGCCCCGGGCACGACGGCTCTCGGAGCCGCCTGGACTCTTCCGGGACGACGCACATCCGGACACACGGTCACGCCGCCGAGGCACCAGCCGCCGACCGTGCTTGCCTCGATCCTGGGTCCGGCGGGGGGCCCGGCCGACTCGCCAGGGGAATCCGACGACGCGGGCAGCGGCCCGAGCCCGATGCCAGCTCCGCAGCACGAGGGAATCGAGCCCTCCTCCTCGCAGCGGGGTACTCAGCTCGCGTCTCGCTCGATGCTCTTCGTTCCACCCTGGAATCGCGAGCCGGGCAGTGGCCGATCACCCGTGGAGCAGCTACCCGTATCCGGCCTGCTTGAGGGATTGCCAACGACTAACCTGCGAACCCCGACGTCAGCACGATCAGGGGCGGGGGAGGGCGACTCCCTGGGCGCACCTATCCCGCTTGTCGGATCAGTCGGCCCATCGGCCCCCCCAATGAACGTCCTGATCTTCGACGTCGAGCGAGCAGCACCAGAGCTGCCTCCAATGACCATGCCCATTGGCTCCGGCGTCCAGCACCCGGCCATCGGCGAAGCGGTTACCCACGTGGCAGCAGGGGCGACGGTTCAGCCGTCACCGCCATCGCGCGCTCCAGCCGCCGCGGTCTATCCGCCGCTAACATTCGCGAAGGGCGCAGCGCCAGAGGTCTTGCCGCTGCGCCAGCAAGATGTCGCGCGCGCGCCGAGTAACCGTCCGCCCGTCGAGCCTGGCCGTGCGGCGACGCCCACGGCGTCGTCGAGTACAGAGGCGGCGACCCAGCCAGCGAAGGAGCCCAAACGACCCGACCTCGACGCGTTGGCACGGCAGGTCTACGCGTTGATCAAGCAGCGTCTCATCATCGAGAAGGAGCGAATGGGAGTCAATCGGGCTATTCGTCCGTGGTAACCACGGAACACGAGGAGAAGCGCCATGCCAGTTGGCACCAGCTCGGCCTCCGGGAAGCCGGTCAAGGCCTACATCTGGAATGAAGACAAGAATCAGAAGGTCGTGGAATGCCTGTTCAACCCGACCGAATACAGCTTCACCAAGAGTAACACCTGGCAACGGAACGATATCATCGGGCGTGACCTGCCCCTGGTGAACTTTCAGGGCGGGGGGACGATGACCCTCTCGGTATCACTCCTGTTTGACACGTATTCAGCGCCGCTGCGCGGTGGAACCCCCGAGGACGTGCGCAACTACACCGAGAAGGTGCTCAACCTCATGAAGATTGATCCCAGTCTGAAGGACCCGCACAGCCAGAGCGGCCGGCCGCCACGCGTCAGCTTCCGCTGGGGCAACTCCTGGAGCTTCAAATCAGTGATTACCGAGATCACCCAGCGGTTCACGCTGTTCCTGTCGGATGGCACGCCCGTGCGTGCCACCCTCGACGTGACCTTCCAGCAGGTCGAGCAGGAAGGCACCTACCCCCCGCAGAACCCGACGTCAGTGGCGCACGCCCAGAAGATCCGCGTCGTTGGCCCGGGGGAAACCGTCGACACTATCGCGTTCCAGGAGTATGGCGACTCGCGCAAGTGGCGCGTGATCGCCGATTTCAATCACCTGGACAATCCGCTCCGGCTCCGGCCCGGGCAGAAGCTGGCGATTCCGCCGCTCTCCTAGATGATTCCGTCCGTGGATAGGTGAGAAAGCATGGTCGCACCGGCACGGCAGCTCACGTCGAACCTCCACATCAAGGTCAACGGCAGTCACATCCCGACCGATCAGATGCGACGTGTCTCCGAGGTCGTCGTCGAGCAGAGCCTGCACCTCCCGAGTATGTTCATCATTCGTCTGCACGACGTCGGCGACGATACCAATCCCGGTCAAACGTCGTACTTCAAGATGATCGATCAGAACGTGTTCAAGATCGGGATGGCCGTCGAGATTCTGATGGGACGCGAAGAATCTCCATCCAGCGTGATCAAGGGTGAGATCACCTCGGTCGAGATGGACGTGAACCTCGGACATCCCCCGCTGATCACGGTGCGTGGCTACGATCGCGCTCATCGCCTCCATCGCGGTCGCCAGATCAAGACCTACCAGAATATGTCCGACAGCGATATCGTCCGCCAGATTGCGTCGTCGGTTGGTCTATCGGCGCAGGTCGAATCCACGTCGCCCATGCGAGACTGGGTCCTCCAGAACAACCAGACGAACTGGGATTTCGTGAAAGAGCTCGCGGCGCGCAATGGTTTCGAGGTGTTCGTCGACGACCGAACCCTCTATTTCCGAAAGCCAAAGCGCGGACAGGATGCGGCGCCGGAGCAAAAGCTCTGGGAAACCCTGCTCAGTCTGCGGGTGTCGACATCGTCGGCATTCCAGGTGAACGAGGTGATCGTACGTGGCTGGGATCCAGACGGTAAGCAGGCGATCGTCGGCCACGCGTCGTCCGGCGACATGGCACCGCAGATCGGCGACTCGCAGACTGGTGCGCAGGTGACCAGTAGCTCATTCGGCCAATCGAAGGTCTACGTCGTCAACCGTCCCGTCGCCAACCAGGCGGCGGCCGATAGCCTCGCGAGGGCCGTCTATAACGAGCTGGATGGTGCATTCATCCAGGCAGAAGGCATCTGTCTCGGCGACCCGGACATCAAGCCAGGAAAGACGATTCAGATTAGCACCCTTGGCACCCGCCTATCCGGCAAGTATTACGTCACGTCGGCGACTCACAGTATCCACGCCGACGAAGGGTACACCACCGCCTTCGTCGTCAGTGGGCGCCAGTCGAATTCCCTCCTCGAGCTGGTCCAGCCAAGGGAAGCTGGAACGTCGTCCGTGCCGAGCGTCGTCGTCGGCATCGTCACCGACAACAACGATCCGGAAGGTGGCATCGGGCGGGTGAAGGTGAAGTTCCCGTGGCTGGACGATTCATCGCAAAGCTGGTGGGCACGCATCTCCAGCCCGATGGCCGGTCCCGAGCGTGGCTTCTTCTTCCTCCCCGAGGTCGATGACGAGGTGCTCGTCGCGTTCGAGCACGGCGACGTCACCCGTCCCTTCGTCATTGGTGCCCTCTGGAATGGTCAGGACAAGCCGCCGAAGAAGAATGCCGAGGTACTCGAGGGGAGCAAGGTCAAAGAGCGGCTCATCAAGACGCGCGCCGGGCACGTCATCAGCCTGGACGATTCCCAGAACGCGGAGAAGATCACGATCACGAGCAAATCCGGGCACGTCATCAGCCTGGACGACAAACAGGGCTCCGAGAGCGTGTCGATCGCCGACAAGACCGGCAACAATCTGATCAAGATCGAGTCGTCGAGCAATAACCTCACCATCCAGGTGGATGGGAGCGTCACGGTCCAGGCAAAGCAGAACGTGACCGTCAAGGCGAGTCAGAACGTCGACGTCGAGTCCCAGGCCGGCAACGTCACGGTCAAGACGAACAGTGGCAACGTCGAGGTCAGCACCAACGCCGGGAACGTCAATCTGAAAGGGACGCAGGTAAGCATCGAGGCACAGACGCAGCTTTCGTTGAAGGGCAACGCTCAGGTTCAGATCCAGGGCGCGATGGTCCAGATCAACTGAGAGGGGATCGATGGGACAGCCAGCCGCTCGAGTCGGCGATATGGTCACGGCGACCGACATTCACATCATCATGGTTCCGTCGCCCGGCGGACCGGTTCCAACGCCGCTGCCGCATCCCTTCGTGGGAACCATCACTGGCGGTGCAAGCACGAACGTCGTGATCGGCGGGTCGCCCGCTGCAGTTCTCGGCAGTACGGTAACGAACAATCCGCCCCATATTCCGGCTGGGCCCGGGCCCTTCCAGATCCCGCCGACGAACCAGGGAACGATCGTCAAGGGCAGCGCCACGGTGATGATCAATGGGAAACCGGCGGCACGGGTCGGCGATACGGTCATGACCTGCAACGATCCGGCCCCGCTGCCAGTCGGAACCATCACCGGGCCCGGCGCGCCGAACGTGCTGATCGGAGGATAACAGATGGAGGAGGCGGATCGAAGCTTTCGAGGTGCCGGCTGGGCATTCCCGATGGGGGTCGACGGCCGCGGCGGCATCGCACTCGCCACGGAAGATCAGGCAATCGAGCGCGCGATCTTCATCATTCTGTCGACGGCCAAGGGCGAGCGGCGAATGCGCCCCCACTTCGGCTGCGCTATCCACGACCTGGTTTTCGCCCCGAATGACGCCACGACGGCCGGATTGATTCGCTACCACGTAATGGAGGCACTTGGCTGGTGGGAACCGCGGATCACGGTCACCGACGTCGACGTCCAGACCGACCCGGATGATCCGGCGAAGATCCTGATCGTGGTGAGCTACATCGTCAAGTCCACCAACGACGAGCGCAGTCTTGTCTATCCGTTCTATCGCATCCCAGGAGAGGAGTGAGCGCGATGCCTCCGACCACCCCGATCATCGATCCACGTGACTTCCAGGATCTCGTTGACGAGGCCAAGCGACGGATCCCGCAGTACTGCCCGGAATGGACCGATCACAACGTTGCCGATCCCGGGATCACCTTGATCGAATTATTCGCCTGGATGACCGATATTCTCCTGTATCGTCTGAATGGCGTTCCGGAGCGCGACTTCCTCAAGTTCCTCGAGCTCATCGGGGCTCGCCCCGCGCCCGCGGTCCCCGCCAGCACCGAGCTGACCTTCTGGCTGACCGCTCCCCAGCGTGAGATGAAGATCATTCGTCGCGGGGTCGAGGTGGGAACACGACAGACCGAAACGCGATTGTCGATCAACTTTACGACCGATGCCGATCTGAAGCTCCGCGTGCCAACGATACGGTACTGCGTGCTGGCACGGCGCAAGGCAGGAGCATCCGGCGATGGTTATGTCTATGAGGACGTGACTCCTCGCCTTCAGTGGGAACGGGCGGAGATTGCAGTTTTTCAGGCGACGCCGGTCGAGGGAGACACCTTCTATCTTGGCTTCGCCGATAACATGGCCGGCCACATTATTCGGCTGAATGTTCACTGCGAGACCCTGCGCGCCCCCAACATCGATCAGGATGACCCGCCCCTCACCTGGGAGTTCTGGAATGGGGCCACGTGGGCACCGCTGCTTCCACCCCCGGAGGAGCTCTCGCTGCTGCGCCAGATCGAGCCCGAGTGCGCAGAGCTCGGTCCACGGCTGGACAACACGCGAGGGCTAAACCGTGATGGACGGATTATCCTGGTGATTCCACGCACCTGTACCCTTCAGGAAATCCGAGTGGAGAACCGCGCGCTGGAAGCGTGCTGGATCCGGTGCCGCGCGGCACGACGACGGCCAGACGAGCGCTTTTACGATGGCTCACCGGTGATCCACGCGTTCCAGCCTGAAACCATCGGCGGCATGGTCACGGCCGCGCACTCGTTCGAGATCGTCGCGGAGGACCTTGGCAGGAGCGATGGGACGCCCGGTCAGCGTTTTAGCTTGCTCAATCCTCCGATCCTGCCCCGACGCCTCTCGGATGACGCACCCGAGACGGTCGAGGTCGACCGTGGCGATGGTACGTTTGAGCGCTGGACCGAGGTCGAAGATTTCGCCGCCTCCAGTCCGACCGACTCGCACTTCGTCGTCGATAGCCTGAACGGCGAGGTCGTCTTCGGGCCACGGCTGCGCGAGCCAACCGGGCAGGAGCGTCAATACGGGCGCGTCCCGCCAAAGGACCGTCTCATCCGCTTTACCCGCTATCGCAGTGGTGGAGGCGCGGTCGGGAACGTCGGGCGCGGAACACTGGTCGTGCCCAAGTCCGCTTCGGACATGTCTTATGTGAAATGGGTGTGCAACCTCAGCCCGGCGACTGGAGGACGAGACCGCGAGTCGATCGAAGCCTTCAAACTGCGGGGAGCGCGCCTGGTGCGCACGCGCGAGGTCGCCGTCACGCGCTCGGACTTCGAGTTTCTCGCCCGCGAGGCCTCGCCGCAGGCGGCTCGCGTCCACTGTCTCGCGGTCGCGGCGCGACCCGATCTCAATGGGGCTGCGCCAAAGCACGTCCGCGTGCTTCTCGTCCCCGCCGTCCCCACGACCGACGAGTATATTCCCCGTTCGCAGCTCGAGCTCGCCGATGAGGTTCGGCGCGAGCTGTTCCGCAAGGTCCGCGCTTATCTCGAGGAGCGCTGCCCGCTGACGACCGAGCTAGCGGTCGGACTGCCTGACTATCACTGGCTGAGCATCCGCGCCCGACTGGTCATCCGGGCCCGACCGGACCTCGAGGCAGCCCACCGTGAAGCGATGCGGAACCGGGTCCGCGAAGAGGCAAGCCGCCGCCTGTACGCATTCATCCATCCCGTGTCGGGTGGACCTGACGGGACGGGCTGGCCATTCGGCAAGTCGGTGACGCTCGGCGACGTCTATCCCATTCTCCAGGCCGTCGACCTGGTCGAGTACGTGGACGAGGTACGGTTCCGGACGGTCACGTACGGCGCCGACGGCAGCCGTACGATTGGACCGGATACTCGCCTGGTAAAGCTAGGCGAAACCGAGGTGCTCTGCTCAGATGTCCACGAGATCGAGGTGATCGAGGAGTAGCTCAGGATTCGGACACGCTCCCCGACGCGATCGGCCACCGCCGGGAGACCGCGCGGGGATGTCCCGGAGATCATCCCGTGAAGATTCATACGCTAAGGACGCTGCCATGGCTATTGCGGAAGCACGAGCCCGGCTCACTGACGACGACCTCAAGGTAGAGGCAGGGGCCACCGCCGAATCGATCATCGAGGTTGGATCGACGGTCGATGCCGGGAACGACTCGTTTAACGAGTACGCGATTCGGGTTGTGGGATTGCCCGAGCACTGGTTCAGCCTCTCGACCTCGCGGCTGCGCGTCCCCGCGGGCCAGTCCGCTCAGGCGCTACTGGTGATCCATCCCTCCCTCGATGACCGGCGTGCTCCGCTGGGAGAGTATCGTTTCCTGGTCGAGCTCGCTCCCGCCGATGGTACTGAGACGATCGAGCTACCGGGTCACCTTCTGGTGCTGGCCCCGGGCGCCACCACGCTACGCAGTCAGCTCTTGCAGTACCTGCCCGCGCTCTATCAAAGTGATACGTTTCTGGCGCGCTTTCTTCTCATCTTTCAGAGCATTCTTGATCCTATCGAGCAGACGATAGATAATACACATCACTATCTCGATCCTGGCATGGCGCCCGCTCACTTCCTTCCCTGGCTGGCGTCGTGGGTTGGCTTGGAGCTGGATCCCGGGCTGGACGAGGCACGCCAGCGTGAGCTGATCCGTCGAACGGTCGAGCTTAGCCGGTGGAAAGGGACACGTCGCGGACTCCGCGAAGAGCTGAAGATCCGGACCGGGGCTCGGCCTCTGATTGTCGAGAATTTCGATGGCATGCGGCTGGGGCAGGATGCCTCCCTCGGATTGAACACTCATCTAGGGATGCGCTGCGATCAGTTTATCGCTGTCACGCTCGCGACAGACGGGGGCCAGGGGACGACCCAACATGATGCCGATGTGCTGGTTCAGGAGCTGAAACCGGCTCACGTTGGTCACGTGGTTCGTATCGTTCCGGCGCCAGGCAATTCCAAGGGAGGTGACCATGGCTAGCCTCGTGAGCGTAGACGGAACGAGCTTTGAGCTCGCCGAGGCAGAAACGCTCATCGGCCGCGGCGGCCGCGAATTCAACGATCCTCCGAAGATTGACGTCGGGCCTCTGTCCGGTGGCCCGACCGTCTCTCGCCACCACGCCCGAATCTACCGCCGCACCGGCCAGTGGTATCTTCGCGTGGAGCCCGAGGCCCGTAATCCAACGCTGGTTGGAGACCGACGCATTCCAGGAGGCGAGGAGGCACCGCTCGTCGACGGTATTCGCATCCAGCTGGGCGAGGTCCTCCTGACCTTTCGCGCGCCGATGGAGGCGGTTCTTCAATCGGCAGAGGTGACGATGGCCGAGGGGAACGGCCACGCGGTAGCACCGCCCGCACCACCGCCAATCCCAACGCCGGTTGCTCCACCGCCAACGCCGAGTGCGGTTGCCGATGCACCCACGCCGGTTGTGTCGCCGAAACGTTCCGACAACTGGCCTGCGCGCCTGCCGGGCCGGCCCGCCACGCTCACCGCCCTGGGAGTGACCGAGTTCAAACGCGTGAACCCCTTCCGTGGCCTGATGATCGACGAAGAGGCGTGGGCGGACGCGCACGACTACCATCGGCTCCAGGGACGGCTCCATCTCCTGGCCGCGCACGGCTGGGGTATTGTCGAAGGCCTCGAGGTACTGGCAGATCCTCACGTGCCCAACACCCTGCTCATTCGGCCCGGTGTCGCCTTTGACTACCAGGGTCGCCCGATCCTGATCGGACAGGAGCGTCGCCTTACCCTCGACGCAGCGGACGGAACGACGCTGTACGTCGTTCTGCGCTGGCGCGAGGAGCTGACTGCACCACAACGCTTCTGGAACGATCTGGACGAGTATACCCGCGTCGTCGAGCGCTGCGATGCGCTGATCCAGGAGACGCCTCCCACGCCGCCGCTTCTCGAGCTCGCCCGCATCACGATCGAGGGACCGGTTCGCAATGCGCTCGACCCCTTGAATCCGGGAAGAAGCGAGATCGACCTTCGTTTTCGCGAGCGTCTCATGGTCCGCCCGAGACCGGACCTGGCAGTTGCCCAGGTCGTGGTGGGCGACGACGACGAGGCGGCGCGGCGACACCTGCTGGGTCTCCGTTTCCTTCTGCGCGAGATCGGGCTGACGACCGGCTATCGAGCGCGCTGGGCCGGAAGCGTCCGACTGGGAGACTCGATACCGAATGTCTCGCTGCTCTACCTGGCCGCGTCTGGCTCGTTCGTCGTCGGCGACGGCGCGCTCCCCCCACTCCGGGAGTTCCTCGACAACGGCGGCGTTCTGGTACTCGACGCGTGCGGCGAGAGCGCACGAGCGGACTTCGTGGGATCGGCAGAGACGCTGGCAAAGAAGCTGGCGCGCGAGTTCGAGCCCGTCGGCCGCTCCCATCCGGTTCTCTCGAGCCGTCACGTCTTTGGCGAGCTACCGTTGGCTGCAAAGAAGGACGATGCGCCGCTCGTCGAGGGAGGGGGACTCGTTTTGTGTACTGCCGACCTGGGCTGTGCCTGGCAGGGTGGTGGGCAAGCGAAGCCGCTCTCGCGCGACGTGATCCGCGCCGCAACCGAGCTTGGCGTCAACCTCGCCGTTTTTGCCCGCCAGCGCCAGCGTCCGCTCGAAGTGATCGAGCTCGAAGCGTGAAGCAGGACAGAGGAACGGGGCCATGGCGGAGCTGATTGCCGGGAACGAAAAGACGCGGCTGGTCCTGACGGGCGATTCCGCCCTCATCGGTCGGCGCAGCGAGGACGGAAGCCCCCCACCGGACATCGATCTCGGCGGTCTCGAGGGCGGTCGGACGGTCTCACGCCGCCATGCGCACATGTTTCGACGCGACAGCCAGTGGTTTCTGCGGGCCGAGACGACGACCACGAATGCAACCGTGGTCGGCGGGCGGACGCTGTCCGCGGGCGAAGAGGTCGCCCTGCAGGACGGCGATGAGATCGTCCTGGGGAAGGTCCCACTGATCTTCAAAGTCGGCGTCGAGGCTCCGTCGCCAAACCCCGACGCGACCATCGTCGGGGCGCTCGAGGCGACAGCCGAGCTTCGCGCCGATGGGCGCGTATTTCCCCTGGCGGCCCAGGAAGGGCGTCAGCTCCGGTTGGGGCGCCACTCCGACGATCGGAGCTATCGTCCCGACATCGACCTGGGAGATCTGCCAAGCGGCAAGACTGTCTCGCGCCGTCACGGCCTGCTCTACCACCGTGGCGATCAGTGGTTCCTGAAAGTAGAAGCGGAGGTCACCAACCCGACCCTACTCAACGGGACGAGATTGGACCTTGGTCAGGAGGTGCCCTTACAGGACGGGAACACGCTCCAGCTCGGGCGTGTCGTCGTCACCTTCCACCAGCTCAAACGCATTCCGATGGTTGGCCCCGAGCAGATCGAGCTGATCGTCGAGCCGACACAGCTGACCACGGACCCTGGCCACGAAGTGCGATCGGTTGTCACGATCATCAATCATACCGGCCACGTCGAATGGTTCCGGGTCGAGATCGAAGGAATTCCGGAAACCTGGTACAAGATTCTCCTACCCGACGGGACCGAGGCTCGGCCTGCGCAGGTTCGCCTGTTCCACACGCCTGCGCATACCGCCACGCCATCTCCCGATGCCGTCGGCCAGCTCAGAATCTACATCAATCCGCCTCGGGACTGCCAGTCGTGGGCGGGCGTCCACCAGTTCGTCGTGAGCGCGACAACCCAGGGCGAGCCCCAGATGCGACAGGCGACCTCTGGCCAGCTCACGGTCACCCGATTCGAAGACTTCAAGATTTCGATGGAGCCGGAAGCGGTTCCGCGTTCACGCGGCGAGTTCACGCTTCACCTGGAGAATCACGGCAACGACCTCACCACGGCGACGATCGAGACCATCGGCGAGGGCCTGGCGATCACGTGCGCCCGCCAGCAGGTCCAGCTCAGCAACTGCGCCAAGGACCAGATCAAGGTCGACGTTCGGGTGCTTCGGAGGCACTGGCTCGGGCGCGAGCGGGAGTACACCTTCGCGGTCAAGGTGCAGGCCGGATCAGATAAAGATCAGATGATTGGCCGTCTGACCTGCGACCCGCGCATTCCGTACTGGCTGCAAACGCTGTTTCAGCGAATTCAGCCGCTCATGGTTCCCATCATAATGCTGCTGGCGCTGGCCGGCCTCGCCTTCGCCTTCCTTCGCCCCCCGGATGTCAAAGACTTCAAGGCAGATCCGGCCCGCGTCATCGTCGGTACGCCGGTGACACTTTCCTGGACGATCGACCGAGCGAGGAGCGTCTCGATCGATCCGAGCAGCGGAGGCGAGCAGCTTCAACCGGACAACGGCAAGCTTCAGGTTGCACCGACGGCGACCACTCGCTACACCCTCACCGCCCGCAATCTGGTGGGGATCTCGACGAGTCGCGCGATCAGCGTCGACGTTCTGCCTGCTCCGAAGGTACCTCAGATTCTCAGCTTTACCGCGTCACCGGAGCACATCAGGAAGGAAGGTGAAACGGTGACGCTGGCCTGGAAGACCGACGGAGCGACCAAGGTGACGATCGATCCTGGCGATGAGGTGAAAGATCCGCAGTCATCGGGCGAGGCAACCGTTCACCCATCGAAGAACAACACGGTGTACAAGCTGACCGCGACCAACGAGGCGGGTGAGGTCGTCGCGACCAAGACCATCGTCATCGATCCGCCCCAGGTTATGTCGTTCTCGGCCAGTCCAGAGAGTGTTGTCCAGGGAGCCGAGGTTCGTCTCCGCTGGACCGCCCAGAATTTCACCAAGCTGACGATCAAGGCGAGCGCCGGCGAGATCGTCCCACAGAAGCAGGAGGTCGACGAGCCGCCGGATGCAACCGAGCAGATCGTGCATCCGCTGGAGGACACCGAATACACCATCACCGCGAGCAACGGGGGCGGCACGGACGTTAAGACGGTGAAGGTGACCGTCGCGCCCATGCAGATAGCGTTTTTCAAGGCCGAGCCGTCGTCGATCGCACGGGGAGAGCAGGCAATGCTGAGCTGGAACGTCGTCGGCGCGACCTCGATCACCATCCAGCCCGGCGTTGGAGCAGTGGGCCCCGGCCAGACGAGCATACTCGTCAAACCCGAAAGGACGACCGAGTACACCCTGACGGCAACCGGTGCCGCGAACAAACAGTTACAGGCCAAGACGACCGTAACGGTAGGGCTTGGCGCGGTCAGCGTCGACGTATTCGGTCCGCCCGCCGTGACGATCACCCGGGGCGAGTCCGTGACGCTCACCTACACTGTGCAGAACGCTCAGAGCATCACCTTACGCGGCACTGACGGGACGGCGCGGAGCCTGCCAGTCGGAAATCCCACCAGTCAGGGGAATATTACTGTTTCGCCGTCCAGGACGACGGCGTATACTCTGACGGCAGTCAACGACAGCGGCTCCAAAGCCGCGTCTGCGACGGTCACCGTCGTCGCGCCAACGCCAACACCCGCGTCACCGCCCGCACCGCCGAAGCCAGGAGGTTGAGCAGCCGATCGATCACTCTGTCGGCAGGAGGTGCAGCGCGTCCGCGTCCTCGGCAAGGGCCAGCGGTCCGGCAGCGCCCCGAGACCAGGTTGGATGTACCAGGTGTTTGGGACAGCGGGACAGGTGACGAGCCGAGACGTTTCCGAACGTATCGTTGCACAATCGTTTGGGTTAATACTCTTGGGTGAACGGCGCTAGTAAGGTTTTCACGTCATTCTTTGCTGGGAAGCGTCTGGGTAGGAGAGGAGGCAGCTATACTATGGACGAATCCGCTCGCGGTGGCTCGATCAGCCAGTGGGACGGATATGTTGAGCAGATCCGGCAGCAGTTACCGCCCGCGCCCGAGGGCCTGCTCAACTTCTACGTGACCTGGATCCCCTGGGTAGGCATCGTCTTCGGCGCCATCAGCCTGTTCTTTACCGTGATCATCGGGCTGGTCCTGGCCCTTGTGATGCCTTTTCTGGCGCTCGGTGGTGCATCCGCAATTTCGGGCGGCTTCGGAGCCGTCATCGCGTGGCTCCTGGCCGTCGCGTACTCGGTCCTCGCCATTGTCGGCGCCTATTGGATGCTGAAGCGCCGCCTGACCGGCTGGTGGGTTCTTGCAGTCGGGCTGGTGGTGGGCATCCTGAGCAACCTGGTACATCTCTCGATTCTCGGTTTGATTATCGATCTGCTGATTGGCTACATCCACGTCCAGGTCAAGCCGCGCTATAGCTGATTGTCGTTCGCCACGAGAGACCAGTGATCGTCGAAGACCGGGCGGGCACGATCCCGCGGGATCGTGCCCGCGCGTGTCCAGTCTGAAGGGTGGCGAGCGAGGGATCGTTCGTTCTGGCTTGCCCGGTAGCCCACCGCGTGATAGACCCACCCATCGGTAGCGACCGGCGACCTCTGATCATCGTTGGGTTCGCGGACAAGTGCTGGGAGCGCCGCGCGATCTGAAGTCAGCCCGCGACCTTCGCCGTTCGAGCGCGGCCCGCGAGGCGCCGAGCGAGACGCCAGCGCGGTTCGTTACAATGTACGGGCGAGGGCATTCCTCGCCCGTACGTCATCTCGAGCGCGCTAGATGCATCGCGCAGCTTCTGGAGGTTCTCCCATGCCTAAGCGAAAGGTCGTCGTCACCGGCGCTGCCGGTTACATCGCCGGACGAATGCTACCGGCCCTCCGCGAGCATTACGACCTCACGCTCCTCGACGTGTCCACCCGGAACCGCGAGGGCATCGAGGTCCCTGGCATCGCCATCGCGGATCTCACCGATCCCAACCGCGATGCGTACCGTCATCACTTTCGCGGCGCCGACGCGGTCATCCACTGCGCGTTCGTTCGAGCAAAGAGCCCGGAGGACCGGTACTGGGCCGAGCGAACGAACGTCGACATGGCCTACAACGTCTACCAGACCTCGCTCGAAGAGGGCGTCCGCCGGGTCGTCGTCTGCAGCTCGAATCACGCCGCCGATTACTATGAGAGGCTCATCTGGTCGGATCGCTGGGACGTGGTGACGCCAGAGACCCGGCCGCTGTCCGACAATTTTTACGGCTGGGCCAAGGAAGCGTACGAGCATCTCGGTTTCGTCTTCGCCACGGGGAGCGAGCGTGACGGTCGCCGTCTGGAGAACGTTCAGATCCGCATCGGCGGACCGCGCGAAACCGACATCGACCAGTGCGACGCCAGCGATCTCAAGAAGCTGCGCCGTGCTCTCGGCGCGTACCTGAGTGTTCGAGATCAGGTACAGCTCTTCGTCAAGTCGATCGAGGCCGACGATATCCGCGACGAGAACGGCATCCCGTTTCAGATCTTCTACGGCATCAGCGGAAACAGCCATCGTTTCTGGAGCATTGCCAACGCCCAGAAAATTATCGGCTATGCCCCCGAGGACGATAGCCAGGTGCGCTTCGCCGACAAGCTCGCGCGAATCCTGCGAGATGCGCAGGAACGCGGGATCACTCGCGGCGCGTGACCGCACTGGGGACGACGTAAGATGAGCCGGACCGGGCGGCCGGTTCTGGAGCGAGGCCCAGAGCGTCGTTCCCGTGCGTCTCGGCAGAAGGATGTCACGAATCGCGCATTGCGCGCGCCCAGGCCGCGCGTGGGAGAGATCGGGCAAGCCATCCGCGGGTGCTCGTTCAGCTGACGCGCATCCGTCAGCCCGAAGCCGCCCGGCGATCGAACTCCTCGGCGGCCGCGTCAAGCCGCACAAAGATTCCCCTGAGGTCGGCGATGGCCTGGATCAGGCGCTCGAGCATCAGCATCCGGTGTCCTCGGCCGACGACCTGGGGATGGAACGTGTAGGTCAGCACGCCCCACTCGACGTTCTGCACCATGTAGCGGAAATCGTCGACCCAGTTGTCCAGGACGTCACCGGCGCGCATCAAGCCGGGCTGTACCCCGGTATCCGTCCGCCGATACTCGAAGTGGGGAAAATCGTCGAGCGACCAGCTAATCGGCATCTCGATCAGGCGAGTCTGCGTGCCCCACTGAATGCGTCCGTCGTTCCCGATCACGTCGCCCTGGCGCGCGCGGTAGGGCTGATCGTCGTGCGCCATCATGCTGCTGTCATACTGGAAGCCATGCTTGAGTAGCAGCTCGACCGTGCGCGGGCTCAGATCCCAGGACGGCGACCGGTAACCGCGAGGATTCTGTCCGGTCACGCGGCGAATGGCGTCGATGCCGCGCACCAGAACCGCCTCTTCCTGCTCGGGGCTGAGCATTGCCGGCGGCTCGTGCAGGTAGCCGTGGTGGCCGATCTCGTGCCCGGCGGCGTGGATGCGCCGACAGATGTCCGGATACGTATCGAGCGTGTGCCCGGGAATGAACCAGGTTGCCCGGATGTCGTAGCGGTTCAGGAGTGCCAGAATCCTCTCCGCACCGACCAGTCCGAACTCGCCCCGCGAGATCGCCGTCGGCGTTGTCATCCCACGGAAGATCCAAGCAGAAACGACGTCGAAATCGAATGTCAGGCACGCGAGGTGTCGAGCCATCCAGGATCCTCCCTCAGGTAACATCTTCTGACTTGGGCAACGGAAGCAACGGCGCGACGTCCAGATCAAGCCCACGAAGCGCCGAAATAACTTCGACGCAGTGGTCGGGACCGCGTGTCTCCAGGTGGAGAAGAACTTCAGACACGTCGACCGGCAGGCCCCAGGTTGCGCGATGGTGCTCGATGTGAAGTACGTTGACGCGCCGCTCGCTGAGTGGAGCGAGTAGCCGCATGAGCTGGCCAGGGCGGTCCGGCAGGCGGGCGCGCAGGAGCAGCGAGCGCCCCGAGTGGACTAATCCGTACTCGATAAAGTGGTGAAGCAGGTTCGGGTCGACATTCCCGCCGGAGATGATGGCGACGACGGTCGAGTTCGGTGGAATCTCGACCCGACGTGCCAGCAACGCGGCAACTCCAACCGCGCCAGCGGGCTCGACGACCAGCTTGGATTTCTCGAGCATATAGACAACTGCTCGATAGATCTCTTCCTCCTCGACGGTCAGCATCGCATCCACGTACTGGCGAATGATCTGGAAGGTACGCTCTCCGGGTTCGCTCACCCTGATGCCGTCGGCGACGGTCACCGCGGGGCGCGACTCGCGTCGGCCGGCGCGAAACGATGCCACCGCCGCCGAGGCGCCTGCGGCTTGAACACCAATGATCCGCGTATCCTTTTTGATCGCTTTCGCCACGAGCGACGTCCCGGCGATGAGTCCTCCACCGCCCACGGGAACGAGCAATGCCTCGGCCTCGGGAAGCTGGGCGAAGATCTCCAGCGTGATCGTGCCCTGGCCAGCGATGACCTGCCAATCGTCAAAAGGGTGGATGAACGTCGACCGCTCGCGCCGCGCCAGCTCGAGCGCATGCTGATAAGCAGCCTCGTAGCTTGCGCCGTGGAGAACCGTTCGCGCACCCAGGGCCTGAACCGCCGCGACCTTGATCGCCGGGGCATCCTCTGGCAGGACGATTGTCGACGGAACGCCGTTGAGCCGAGCCGCGAGCGCCACACCCAGGCCGTGGTTACCGGCCGACGCGGCGATCACGCCGTGGGCTCGCTCGTCCGTCGGAAGACCCGCAATCTTCGTGTAGGCACCGCGAATCTTATAGGCGCCCGTGCGCTGCAGATTCTCCGCCTTGAGGTAGACCCGATAACCGGTAAGCTGGCTCAATCCTTCGGCCGGCAGGAGTGGCGTCTCGTGCGCGACACCACGCAGCGCCGCCTGGGCGCGCCGAATGGCGTCGAGGTCCGGGACGTCGCGATCGTCCATCTGCCACCTCCGCCGCGTCACGATCGACCAACGGCGGCTTCAGTCTACCCCGAGCAAATCACCCGACGCAACTCTGCCTTGCGCCGTCCCCGAGCTCTCCAGGATCATTTAGCTATTGTACTCGGCCCCGCTCTATGATACGCTCGCAGCCCGGGGAGGGGATAGTGGGGTCGAGCACGAGCCAGGGCTCCACGCGATCGAATCGGCACGGAGCGACCATCCGGGCAATTCGCGCTGGAACAGGGTGCGGGAGGAGCCGTAACGGCGATTCCCCTCGGGAACAGTGGGCTGCTCACCCTTTTCCCAGGCGCTTTTCCTGAGCTTCTCTGTTTCATTCTATCCCCAGGGATCCGGACCACGGTGGATGTGGTCCGCTCATCTAATAATTACCTGAGGGGGTCCCTCGTGAAATCACGCTCGCTCATCACCGCCGGTGCGGTGATGATTCTTGCCCTGAGCGCCTGTTCAGGAGGAAGTCCGCAACCATCCCAGTCGACGCCGTCTAATGGTTCAGCCGCCGCACCGGCGGCGACGACCGCTCCGGCCTCGCCAACCACGGCAGCACCGACTGCTGCGCCGACGCCAACCAAAGCGCCCCAGCCAACAACCGCTCCGACGAGCACCGCCACCACCCGCGAGCAGCCGAGTGGTCCCGCGGTGGGCACGAGCGACATCAAGGCAATGCTTCAAGCCTGGGGAAAGGCCAAGTCCTACCGAATGAACGTGGAATCCAACGAGCAGGATTCCTCGGGAACGGTCGTGATCGAGTTCGTTCGTCCAGACCGCGCGCACATAAAGGCCAACGTGCAGGGCGAAACGGTCGACATGATCGAGATTGGCCAGGACGTCTACGTCAACGCGGAAGGCCAATGGACCAAGATGAGCCTGCAATCGTCGCCTGCAGCCGCGATGATACCGAATCCTCAAACCACGGAAGATGAGATCAACAAGAGCCTCCAGGAAGGCAATTCGCTGACCAAGGGTAACCTTGCCACGGTGGACGGCCAGCAGTGTCAGGAGTGGGTTTACAAATCCGCGGACAGCAATGAAGGCGGCACGGTCTGCGTCGGGCTGTCCAGCAACCTTCCCGTGCAGATCAAGACGTCCGACGGCAAGGTCACGATGAAGTTCAGCGACTGGGACACTCCGATCACGATCGAGCCGCCAATCTAGCCCACGGCCACGGGTCGAATGGCGGCGCAATCTCGGGGAGCATCTCCCCGTCGGGGAGAGTCCCCGAGATTGCGCATCGTGATCCCAATGAGAGACCAGCCGACGGTCCTTCGCAAAGCTCGTGCGGTAGGGAGGACGTCGGGCTCCGTGCTGGAGACCGACACCGCGGGCTGAACCCTTCCGGGATCTATCGTCGAGCGTGCCGTGCTTCACCCGAGTCCGTCAGCCCGGAGCGCTGATCGGCTCGCCGCAGGGTGAAGCCGGCAAGAATCGTCGCAAGCCCGCCCAGGATAACTGCGCTCGCGGGCATGCCCCCGGTCGTGGGCAAGGCAGCTGGGGTAGGCGTGGCGGCTGGTGCTGCCGTCGGCGACGGGGGGAACAACGGCGCTAGCTCGCTGAGAGCTTCCTGGGCTTCGCCCCGCTCAGCGTTGAGCTCGCTGCGCGCCGTGTCGAAATCCCGTGCCTGGGCGACCTGCTGTCCAGACTGAAGCGCCGCGGTTACGTGCGCCAGGACTCCCTGCACGCGCGATCGAGACGCGTCATCCGGGGCAAGCGGCAAAGCTGCCTGGAGAAGTGACTGGACCCGCTGGCCAGTGGCAAGCGCGGTCGCCGCTCCGGCCTGGAGTGTCGCCAGATCAGTAGCCTGCAGGGCCTGATCGATCTGACTCACCCAGGTCTGGTTCGTGGCAGCTGCTTGAGACACGAGCGATCTGAAATCCTGAGCGAACGCGGAGCCCAGGACGAGCGTCTGCAGGAGAAGGCCCAGGGCCACGATCGCGAGAATTCTGCGCACCATCTGTCTCTCCTTTCCCCCAGCCCTCGGGCTGAGAAAGGGGAAGAACGGCAAAGATGATGCCGCGTCCGCGAAGTTCAGCTCGACTCTTCGCGCTGGTTCGCGGAATTCCTCTCGGCTTGGTAAAATCTGTCTGATCTGGTTCCGGCCTTATCGCCGGTAAGTGGACGTCGCCCCACGCGCGGTCTCGGGATGGATTACGCCCATGGTCTCAAATGACTCGACAACTCACCCACCCACCTGGGAAAAGATTCGCACGCTGCGTGCGTCAGCGGCACCACGGCTGCTGCGCGAGCAGGTAATCGATGCGATCCGCGCGTTTTTCAAGGGCCGTGGCTATCACGAGGTCGAGACGCCGTTGCTGGTCCGTTGCCCGGGCATGGAGCCGTATCTCGAAGTGTTCCAAACGACCTGGACAACCGCTCGGGGAGAGAGCCACGTTGGCTATCTGACGACGTCGCCGGAGTACGCGATGAAAAAGCTCCTCGCCGCGGGAATTGGGCCGATCTTCCAGATCTGCAAAAGCTTCCGCAACCGCGAGGAGGTCAGCGCCCTCCACAATCCGGAGTTCACCATTCTGGAGTGGTACCATCCCGACGCCGACTACACCGCGCTGATGGACGAATGCGAAGACCTGTTCCGCCACGTGGCACGGACGATCGATCCGCGGTCCGGTGGCGATGGCTTTCGCTACCAGGGCAGCTGGATCGACCTCGCTTCTCCCTGGGAGCGCCTGTCAGTCCGTGAAGCCTTCCAACGCTACGCGGGCGTCGATCTCAAGCGCGACCTCGATCGACTGGTCGAGGTTGCCCGCGCCAAAGGGTACGGCGTGACGCCCGAGACAACCTGGGAGCAGGCCTACCACCAGATCTTTCTCAATGAGATCGAACCGCACCTAGGCCGCACAGCTCCGACAATTCTCTACGACTACCCGATTGCAATGGCAGCACTGGCCCGGCCCAGTCCGCGGGACCCATCGGTGGCTGAGCGCTTCGAGCTCTACATCGCTCGCATCGAGCTGGCGAATGCGTTCAGCGAGCTGACCGATGCGACCGAGCAGCGTCGCCGGCTGGAGGCCGAGCGCGAAGAGCGTCGAAAATTGGGGAGGACACTGTACGACGTCGACGACGACTTTATCCGAGCACTGACCATGGGCATTCCCCCTTGCGCGGGAATCGCCCTGGGCGTCGATCGGCTGACGATGCTGTTTGCCGACGTAGCATCGATTCGTGACGTCCTCTGGTTCCCAGCGGATGAACTGTTCAGACATCCCGATCGCACGAGCGTCAGCGAACGCCCACACGAGGCTGGCCAGGCACGAGATCCGCCGTCGTCGCTCGCGACTTCCGACCGCACACGTCATCTCTCATCGGATCTAACCTGAAAGTTCAAGGAGACGACATGCAGATCTCGACGTCCGATTTCCGACGAGGGCTCTACATCATGTTCCGAGATGAGCCCTACCAGATCACGGATCTGGAGTTCGTGAACCCGGGGAAGGGATCGGCCTTCTTTCGAACCAAGCTCAAGTCGCTGAAGACCGGGCGGATGATCGATTACACCTTCAAGTCGGGCGAGACGGTGGAGGATTATCCGGTCATCACGACCGAGCTCCAGTTCCTCTACCGAGATGGCGATCATCTGATCTTTATGGATCCGGAGACGTTTAATCAGTACACGGCGGAGGCGGAGGTTCTTGGGCAGATCGTCGACTTTCTTCGCGAGAACGACACGTACGCGGTGATGCTCCACGACGACGAGGTCGTGGGCATCCGACCGCCCAAGCGCGTTGTCCTGACCGTGGCCCAGGCCGAACCCGCGGTGAAGGGGAATACCGCGTCCGGGCTGACCAAGCCCGTCGTCCTTGACAATGGCGTGACGATCATCGCACCGGCGTTTATCGAGGCTGGCGATACGATCGCGGTCAACCCCGATACGCGGGAGTACATTGAACGGGTCAGCGCCTGATCGACGCGTGTGAGCTCACTCGCCGAGGCACTCCGCACAAGTGTCACCACGCTCGCGGAGCTGCACGCCTACTTACAGGAGCGTGGGATCGATCCCGAGGCAGCGGGTCTCGCCACGCTCGCCCAACCCGCCGTCCTGCCGCTGCGGATCCCGCGCTACTATCTTGACCTGATCGACTGGCACGATCCGCGGGATCCGCTCCGCCGTCAGGTCCTCCCGCTTCCCGACGAGGAGGTCGTGCTCCCCGACGACCTTCGCGACCCGATCGGCGACGACGTCCACAGCCCGGTTCCTGGGATCGTGCACCGCTATCCTGACCGCGTGCTCTTTCTACTCACCGCGGCGTGCGCGGTACACTGCCGGTTTTGCTTCCGGCGCGAGTTCATCGGCAAGCCGGCTCGGACGCTGCGCAAAGACCAGTTCGAGGGAGCACTCCGCTACATCGCCGAGCACCCGCAGATCTGGGAGGTCATCCTCAGCGGCGGTGACCCGCTCGTCTTCCCCGACACGTATCTGAACACGGTGCTCAAGCGTCTCCGCTCGATACCTCACGTCCGGATCCTGAGGATCCACTCGCGAACACCGGCCATCTTCCCTGCCCGGCTGACGATCGAGTTCGCCGAGATGGCCCGACGTTACGCGCCGGTCTACCTGGTCGTGCACGTCAACCACCCGCGAGAGGTCAGTCCCGACTTCGTCCAACACGTCGGCCTCGTGGTCGATCATGGGATTCCGGTCCTCTCCCAGACAGTCTTGCTTCGTGGCGTCAACGATGACGTGGGGACACTGGCCGAGCTCTTCAAACGACTGGTCGAAGCACGGATCAAGCCTTACTATCTCCACCAGCTCGACCGCGCTCCGGGGACGAACCACTTTCGCGTACCAATCGAGCGTGGCCTGCAACTCATGGAGGGACTGCGCGGCCACATCTCCGGTCTCTGCCTACCAACCTACGTGCTGGACATCCCCGGCGGGCACGGTAAGGTCCCGCTTGGACCACGATACGTTCACTCGAAGGACGGGCGATTGTACGAGGTCGTCAATCATCACGGCGAGCGCTTCATCTACCGGGAACCGATCTCGACGACGGAAACTGATTAAAGCCTCGGGCGCATCTCGGGCCAACCGCGGGCCCACCGCGCTGAACACCGGTCGTTCCCTGATCTGGACCGGTACGCTCCAGCTCGACCGCGAGCCGGTCGCGGGAGAATTCTCTCGGCCAGGCGGGGGAAGTCCTACCTGCGCGAGGTCGTGATCCG
>CADDYW010000015.1 GCA_902810745.1 Chloroflexota bacterium
CGGGGTGAGACCAGGATCCGGGCCTCTTCGCCACCAATTCCCAGGATGCCGCGGCTGCCCTCGGAGAGGACCGAAATATCGACCTCCTCTCGAGTCTTTCCGAGCTTCGACAGGGCTTTTTCGATCGCCTCGCTAACCGTGCGCGCGGTTACTTCCAGGCTCTCCACGACGTACTCCTCCTCAGAGAGGGCCTTCATTTTCGTCTCTTCTTTGCCCGGCGGGGCGCCGGTGAGGGTGCAATGGCCGAGGGAGTCGCCCGTCCATTCAGCGATTCCACGGCCGGCCGTTCGGTCTGCCGCTGCTCCTCGCCGCGCTGTCGTTGAGCCGGCCGGGCTGTCGAAGCAGCGCCGGATGAAAGCAGGCCAGCGGGCAGTACCGAGCCCCACCCGTAAAAGAATGATTGTTGAATCACGCTAAAGACATTCGAGGCGACCCAGTACAGCACCAGGCCCGCGGGCATCTTGAACGAGATGAAGATGTACATAATGGGCATAAACTGCATGGCCTGGTTCATCGTCTGCTGCTGGGGGTCGGTTGTCGGGACCTGCATCATGCGCTGGACGACGAGCTGGGACAGACCGGTTAGAATCGCGAGCAGGTAGGGAAAACCCTCGGGCTGCGCGAGGTTGGCCACCCAGAGGAAACCGCCCTGGAGGATATTCTTCGCGAACAGCTCGTACAGCGCCTGATAGAGGCCGATCCAGATCGGAAGCTGGATGAGCATTGGCAGACAGCCAGCCATCGGGTTGACGCGATTCTCCCGGTACAGCCGCATCTGCTCCTGCATCAGCTTTTCTTTGTCCTTGCCGTGCAGCTTCTTCAGCTCGTTCAGCTGCGGCTGGAGAGCCTGCATCGCCTTGGACGAGCGAATCTGCTGGATGGTTAGAGGCCAGAAGATGATCTTGACCAGGATCGTGAACAGGATGATCGTCAGGCCCCAGCTAGGGATGCCAATCGCAGCCAGGTGCTGATACAGGAACACGAGCGCGACCTGCATCGGCGCCGCGAGGGCATCGCGCATTGCGTTGTAGATCTCACCAATGGCACCCAAAAAGGAGCCTCCTCAGCTTCTAACGGACCGGGTCGTAGCCGCCTGGATTGAAGGGGTGGCACCGGCATAGTCGACCGATGGCCAGCCATCCGCCTCGTAGCACTCCGTAGCGCGCAATTGCCTCGTAGGCGTACTGCGAGCACGACGGGTAGAATCGACACGCGGGCGGCAGCATTCGCGAGAGTGTGAGCTGGTACAGGCGAATTACTCCAAGCGCAAGTGTTTTCATCGAGCCATCCGATCTATCGCGCGTACTCGGGTGCGCATCAGGCGCGGTGCCGGCCGGCTAAAACTCCTCGGTCGCAAACGGAAACCCGCCGGTGGGCGACTCGGTCGCAACCGGCGGGCCATCGAGTAGCCTTGCCCGTGTCAACACCTCTTCCAGTGCCGCCTGGACCTCGGCAAACGTCGCCTCGGCCATTCTGGATCGCGCGATAATCACAAGATCCCACCCGCCGCGCAGACGTTGACAAAGCACGCGTGCCGCCTCGCGAATCAGGCGACGGATCCGGTTCCGGCGAACCGCCTTACCCAGTCGCTTACTGACGATGACACCGATTCGGATCGTATCCAGACGATTCGGCGCTGCCTGGATCACCAGTAGCGGCGACGACCACGAGCGACCTTCCGTGCGAACTCGACTGAAATCAGCGCTGCTTCGCAATCGATCGCATCGGCGGGAGTGAGAACGAGCTTGTTGATCCGCGTCGACTGCGGCCGTTGACTCCTCACCTGAGCCAGAAGAAAGAAAATCCTCTCGCCGGTCCGGATAACGGGTCACACCGCGATCACTGGATCCGGCCACCTCCACTCGAACTCAAGCTGGGACCAGCCGAACGCGTCCCTTGGCGCGGCGCCGACGAATGACTTCGCGACCGCCAGCAGTAGCCATCCGACTGAGAAATCCGTGAACCCGTCGACGACGGCGCTTCTTCGGCTGATAGGTCCGTTTGGGCACAGCTCTTCGTTCCTTTCGCCCCGGAAAATACGCGTGTACGTTGAGATTATAGTGGGCCCTCCGACCGGTGTCAAACCAGGCCAGCAGATAACCACAGCTACTGGGGCTTGCTTGAGTGATGTCGCGCGAAAGCGCTCACGGGGCCGCCGCCTGGCCTGGTGATCGCGGGCCACGGACTGAGCTGGCATCACCCGTCGTCAGAGGCATCCCCCGGCGCCTGACCGCGCATCCAGGTGCCCCGCCGGAGCACCCCGGATCAATCGTCCTCCTCGCGAACCGACCGCCAGTGTTCCCCTTCGCGCCAGGGCTCCCGGTCGTGGCGTTCGTACCCGGGCCATCTTCGCTGGTCTCGTCGTCGCCGAATGGACGGCACCGGCGTTGGCGGCTGGTCAGGGGGTGGTCCCCCGTAGGATGGTTGACGTGTCGGCGGAGGTATCGGCGTCGGGACGGCCGGACCGGCCGGGCCGGACTCTGCACCTGCCGTCGAACGCCCGATCCGTAGCTCGCTCGCCTGCCACGTTCCGTCAGAAAGGACCGTGCCAGTCGCGTTGGCGTAGCTACCCACGACTGGCACGTCGCCCGAGACCCGTGTCGAGCTCGTCACCCGGATCACCTGACCGTCGATGGTCCAGAATTCTCCGTTCATTGCTTGAATCGTTCCCGAAACGTGCCAGTCGTTTTGAGCCGGCACGCTGCGGGCGGGCGTTGGCAATGGCGTCTCGATCGCATCGCTGGACGCCAGCACGGCCTGACCACCGACCATCACTGCCGCGGCGACAAGGATCGCGTAGAAGACCAGGCGAGACCGAGTCATCCTTTTCCCCACTGCGCGAGGCAGCGCTCAACGTGATGCGCGAAGCAACTCGCGGGCCACCTGGGCCACGTGTTTTGGCGACAAGCCGTACTTCTCGATGAGGTCATCGTTCGACCCGGACTCTCCGTACACGTCCATCAGACCGTGGCGGCGGAGTGGCGTGGGTCGATGCTCGCCCAGGATCTCGGCGACGGCACTTCCCAGGCCGCCGATGATCGTGTGCTCTTCGGTCGTGACGACCAGACCGGTCTTTTCGGCGCCGCGCACGACTCCGTCCGGTTCCAGTGGCTTCAGGGTGGGCACGTGGATAACCTCGGCCGAGATACCCTCGCCCGCGAGGAGTTCGGCAGCCTGGAGCGCACGGACGCTCTGCACGCCGGTTCCAAAGATCGTGATGTCGGTTCCCGAGCGCAGCGGTACGACTTTTCCCGGCTCGTACTGATAGCTCGCGTCGAAGATCACCGGCGTCGGATCACGGACGAGGCGGACGTACCAGGGACCCGGACTTCTGGTCGCGACGTGCATCGCCAGGCGTGCCTCGACGCCGTCAGCCGGCGCAACCACCGTCATATGCGGCATCGCCCGCATCACCGAAAGGTCCGACACATCCTGGTGGGTCTTTCCGGTTCGGGCGGTGAAGAGCCCGGAATAGCCTGCTCCGATCTTCACCCCCAGGTTCGGCTGCGCGACGACCATCCGGAGCTGATCCAGGTCGCGATTGACGAGAAAGACAGCAAAGCTGCTGAGCCAGGGGATCATTCCGGTCGTCGCGAGTCCCGCGGCTACCCCCATGAGGTTCTGCTCGGCGATTCCCATCTCGAGAAATCGGTCCGGGTAGTGCTGTTCGAAGACCTCGGCCCGGGTTGAATTGGCCAGGTCTCCGTCGAGGACGACCAGGTTCGGATACAGACCCGCGAGCTCGACCAGCGTGTTCGCGAAGACCTCGCGCATGGCGACGGATTCAGCCATTCACTCATCTCCGAGCGGACGGCTCAGGTCGGACATCGCGCGCTCGAAATCTGCGTCGGTCAGTACCTTCGAGTGCCAGTTATAGTCGTTTTCCATGTAGGAGACGCCCTTTCCTTTGATCGAGTGGGAGATGATGATCGTCGGCCGACCTTTCATCTCGAGCGCCTGGCGGCAGGTGGCTAAGATTGCGCCGACGTCGTGACCGTTCATCTCGAGGACGTTCCAGCCCCACGCTTCCCACAGACGGCGCGGGTTCTCGATCGAGATGCGTGGGGATCGCTTCCCGTTCGAGATCGAATCGGTCCAGCCATATTGCTGCAGGCCGTTGTAGTCGAGAATCGCGGTGAGGTTATCCAGGCGATAGCGCTCGGCGACGAGCGCGGCCTCCCAGATCTGCCCCTCCTGGATCTCGCCATCCCCGAGCATGACCCAGGTATGAAAATCCTTGCCCTGCAGCCGTGCCCCGAGGGCCATGCCGATGCCAGGCGATAGACCCTGTCCAAGCGAGCCGGTTGCCATGTCGATGCCCGGCGTGCGAGTCATGTCGGGATGCCCCTGCAATCGAGAATCGATCTCGTCGAAGGTGTCAAGCTCTTCGACGGGAAAGTAACCGCGCAGTGCAAGCACCGCGTACAGCCCGATCGCGGAGTGACCCTTGGAGAGAATGAAGCGATCTCGATCCGGCCAATCGGGGCGCGTCGGATCGATCCTCAAGATCTTAAAATATAGAACGGTCAGGACATCGGCTGCCGAAAGAGGTCCTCCCAGATGCCCGGCCTTTGCCCGGTAAACGGACTGAACGACCAGACGGCGAACCTGCCGCGCGGTCTCACGAAGCGCGCGGAGATCCTCGTCTACCGCGACGTGCACGAATCTCCTCCGAGCCTTTTTGCGCATTATAGCACGGTCAGCCTCTCGAGCTTGCGCAGTCTCCTGCGCACTCCAACTGCACGAGGATCCTCCTGCAGGGCTCGGAGCCAGCACTGGCGCGCTTCTTCGGGATGGCCCAACGCGAGGTGAGCATCACCCTCGAGGGTCCAGCGCTCGCTTGCGGGGAGACCGTTGGGTGGCAAACGTGCGATCTCGCGAAGCACGCCTGCCCAATCGGCGGTCCGGGCCGCGTGATGCACTCGATCGGCAGGAAGGTTGCGCAGGACCGCCTCGAGGGTAGGGTCGCCGGGCGAACGCGCGAGTCCCTCGGTCCACGCGCGTTCCGCCTCGTCGAACTGCGCATTCAGAACATATGCTTCGCCAAGAAAATACCACGCGGGATGAGCCCCACGCAGATTGCTCACTACCCGCGTGAGGTGCCCGATCGCGTCAGCAGGGTTGCGAATCCGAAACTCCGCGACGAGCAGTACGCCCGCACGGAAAGAGGCAGCCAGAAGAGCTCGTTTGCCCAGCGTGAGACCGGGCTCCCATGCTGCCCGCTTCACGTCGTCGATGCGGGCGGCACCGTCGATTCGGCCCGCTTGAGCGAGCCGCGACGCCGCTTCGTAATACCCCAGGGCGCGCTCGAGCCACTGCCCGCGTTCGTGCCACCTTAGATCGCTCGCTACCCGCTCGCAAGCCTGCCCGAGAGCGTAGGTGAGGCCGAAATGATCAGGTTGGTCACGGCGTCGCCGCTCCGCGTCGTCGATCGCCTCGACAATCTGCAGGGTCGGCGTGCTCGCCTGCTCGACCTGCAGCAAAAGACGGCGCGCCACGCCATCGGCCTTGATCCGAGCGACAAACCGTTGCAAAAGCTTCATCGTCTGTCCTATTCTACACGTCAGGTTTCACATGTCAGGCCGTCGCGGGGGCTTCGTCCGCGCCACCACGCTGGCGATCAGACGGTGCGAGGCTATCGCGGCCCGACGACGAAGGAGTTCTGATGCCGAAGCAGATCTCATCTCCCTTTCACGTGAGCCCGCAGTCTGCCGTGGCACTTCTGCGGCCGATTGCTGGGATACTCGTGGAGCTCGAGGCGCGGCTGGCCCAGTACGAGGAGCGCCTCCCGATGTCCGATTCTGACCGTGAGAAGATAGCGGCGGCGCGGGACATCATCGCGCGGGACCTGCGAAGAATCGCCGAGCTTGCCAGTCCTGGCGACGGGCGCTCCGCGACGCCGCGATGATCGATCGAACGCAGAGGGGCGTCTTGGACGCTTCGTGCTCTGTCGCCTCGGGCGCACTTGGTACCTGATCGCTCCGAGGTGTATTCCGTACGACAGGGAAAGGGATAGAAACGGTTTATTCGGCTTCCGAAGGAAAGATCATCGATTCGTCGCGGGATCAGTCCACACCGCGGCGAGGAATCGGCGATCCGGCGCATCCGATACCCGAGACCCCTCGCTGGCACTCGGGGGAATATCGCATCACTGTTCTTCTGGAACCCGGATGAATCGTTGAATCGAAGGAGAGACGGATGGCGGCGAAGAGGCGGGTTCTGATCACGGGCGCTGCGGGCCGTATTGGAAGCTCGCTGGCCCAGTCACTCAAGGATCGCTACGATCTGCGTCTGCACTATCACCACAATGTTCCAGAGAATCCACCCGTTTCCGACGTCTGCATCGCCGATGTAGCCAACTTCGACGAGATCGCGCCAGCGATGGAAGGCATCGACGCGGTCGTTCACATGGCAGCGGATCCGAGCCCGCGCGCCTCGTGGGACAGTGTGCGCGACCGAAATATCGTCGGCACCTATAACGTCTTCGAGGCCGCCCGACGTGCCGGGGTGACGAAGATCGTCTTTGCGTCGACAAACCACGTGATGGGAATGTACGACCGAGACCGACAGTGGCCAATCTACGCGACCCAGCCGGTGCGCCCCGACTCGCTGTATGGCGTCTCGAAGGCCTTCGGCGAGGCACTGGCGCGTTTCTACGTCGATCAGTACGGATTGTCGATCATCTGCTTGCGTATCGGCTGGTTTCTCGAGAAGCCACGGGACGAGATCGGGATGTGGATGTGGCTGAGTCCGCGAGATTGTGCACAGGTCGTCTGGCGCGCGATCGAGAGCCCACTATCCTTTGGGATCTTCTACGCGATCTCCCGCAATAGCCGCCGCCACTGGGATATCACCGATACGATCGAGCGACTGGGCTACCGTCCGGAGGATGATTCCGAAGCGTACGCGAAGGAGGTGCTGGGCGAAGGATAGACGGTGGGCCCAGACGTCGGGCGATGCCTCTCCTCGCTCTCTATCGACCCGTCGGCGATGCCGTGGCGCGGAGTTAGGGTCGGCGTCACGCCGCTCTAACCGCCCTCTCCTTCCCGGAGAACGGTCCAGGCGCTATACTGCTCTGGCGTGATCGCCCAAAGGCCTCCACGCGTCGACAGCAGGGGACGCCGGCGGCGGTAGCTACGCGGGCTGGATCTGATTCGCGCGGCGCATCAGCTGGGCTCGTGACCGCCCGCGTTCGTCTGTCCTTGGATGACGCGCGGCATCCGAGGGCTCGGAGGCCGCGATGAGATGGCAATCTGGCGAGGCCCTACCTGGGACGAAGGGGAACGATGGCTGAAGTAGTTCCGGACGTCAAGTTGCTCGATTATCCGCACGATCCGCTCGCGGTGATCTACGTTGCCTACCGCACGTGCTATTCGGCCCTTCCGCCGCAGGAGATCCGGCGCCGGATCGACGAGGGCAAGATCTCTCGCGAGAAGATGATCGAGTTCCTCGAGCGTTGGCTACCGACCGGCCATGGCTCGCCGAAGCAGCAGGTGAACTTCACTTTTGGCCTGAGCGGCATGTCGCGGATCACCTCGCACCAGTTCGTCCGCCATCACGTGGGAATTGTCTTCGATCAGCAGAGCCAGCGCTACGTCGAGTTCAAGGGAGCCGACTTCCCGTACGTCGTCCCGCCGACGTGGGTGAAGGCCGGCATGGTCGACAAGTACGTTGCACTGATGTCGCAGGCGGCACGACTGTATCAGGAGGCTCTCGACGCGGGAATTCCGGGCGAGGATGCGCGATACGTCCTGCCGCACAGCGCCGCCACGAATATCCAGTTCACGGTGAACTTCGAGGAGCTGCTGCACATTGCCGACCAGAGGCTATGTACCCGTGCCCAGTGGGAGATCCGTCACTTCTGGGCGAAGACGCGTGCCGAGGTCGGGCGGGTGTGTCCTGAGCTCAAAAAGTTCATTCAGCCGAAATGCGGCGAGTTCCGCCTTGGCTACTGCGACGAGACGCTTGCCGATTACCAGCACTGCCCGCTCAGTCGCGTGCGACCCCATAAGAGCATGATTCCAACCCGACCGACCCCGATCCCGTCCTCTGACTGATCAGTATCGACACCGGTTCACGAGTCTCTCGGTCGTCCCGTGGCCTGAAACGAGAGCATCGTCCAGTAGTCACCGCGTCCCGCGCGGGCGCCAGGTACCAGGAGCCTCCCGCCCCCGGTACCTGACTCCCGTCTGAGCGCTACGTCGTCGATCGCCCCGCACCGCGCGGTGCCACCGGCGCGGGCAGCTTCTCGGCAATGTAGCTGGTCAGATCGCACACGCGCAATGCGAAGGACCACTCGTTATCGTACCAGCTACACACCTTGACCAAGGGGCCATTCACCATCGTGAGAGTCTTGTCGATGACCGAGGACTGGTCGACGCCGATAATGTCGGTCGAAACGACGGGCGTGTCGATCGCGGCCAGGTAGGGTGACAGCTCTTCGCTCTCGGCTGCTTCGTCGAAAGCACGATTCACCTCTTCGACCGTCACCTCCCGCTCGAGCTCACACGTGAGATCCAGGAGTGATGCGTCGGGAACGGGTACACGCACGGCGATTCCCTCGATCTTGCCTTCCACCTCGGGAATGACCTTGCCCACGGCGCGCACGGCTCCGGTCGTGGTTGGCACGATGTTGATCGCGGCCGCGCGACTGCGCCGTAAGTTATCCATCGGCTTGTCAAGGAGCGCCTGGGTATTGGTGTACGCGTGGGCTGTGTTCACGAAGCCGCGCTTGAATCCAAACCTGTCCTTGAGCACCTTGACGACCGGCGCAAGGGCGTAGGTCGTGCACGAGCCCATCGCGACGACGTCGTCACGATCCGGCGCATAGGCATTCTGATTCACGCCCATGACCAGAGTAGTCTGAACATCCTTCGCCGGGGCGGTGATGATCGCCTTGCGCGCACCTGCCTGGAGATGCTTCGAGGCAGCGGCGAGATTCTCGAAGACCCCGGTCGACTCGATCACGATGTCGACACCAGCGTCTTTCCACGGGATCTTCGCGGGATCCTTCTCGTGAAACACCTCGATGCGCTCCCCGTCGATGGAGAGGGCACCGTCCAGCACTTCGACGGTTCCGTCGAATGCTCCGTGAACCGAGTTGAACTCGAAGAGATACGCCAGGGATTTCGTCTCGGCGAGATCATTGACGGCGACGAACTGGATATCGGGGTAGTCCAGACCGGCTCGCAGAACGAGTGAGCCGATTCTTCCCAGCCCGTTGATTCCAACTCTGGTGGCCACGGCAACCTCCGGCCAGATATGCTCGGCGCCCGGCGCCGGGGAGGTCGAGGGGCATTTTGTGTGCCGATCAGCCGGATCTCGTCGCCGTGGTCCTCCGGGCGCGAACGTTATCACCCGGCCGTCAGGGAGGGCCGGTGGCCAGGAGGACCCGATGATGCGGCGGACCTGCGCTTTCGTGGAGGTAGCTCAGTGGCGTGCGCCGCGTCAGCCGTTCTGGGTGGCGTCGAGGGGGAGCGAGGCCTTCCGTTCGGCGAGGAGACTGCAGACGCGATCGAGAACGCGGTCCGCGGCCTCGCGCTTGGAGAGGAGTGGGAGCACCTCAGTGCCACGACGGTCGATAAGGACGAGCTGGTTGGTATCGCCGCCGAATCCGGAGCCCGGTGCGGTAACGTCGTTGGCAGCGATCAGATCCAGGCCCTTCCGGATGAGCTTTTCGCGCGCGTGGGCGAGCAGATCAGACGTTTCGGCGGCGAAACCGACCTTAACCAGCGTGTCGCTTCGGATCCCCGCGACGATATCCGGATTGGGGATCAGGTGCAGCGTGAGCTCTTCGCCGGTCCGCTTGATTTTCTGCTCGGCGCGCGACGCGACGCGGAAATCCGCGACCGCCGCTGCCATGATCAGAGCGTCGGCGCCCTGGACGGCATCCTCGACCGCGGCCTTCATCTCGAGCGCAGTGATCACCGGCCGTAGCTCCACGCCAGACGGTGGCGGGACCGTGGCCGGTGCCGAGATCAAGATGACCCGTGCCCCGCGATCCCGTGCCGCGGTGGCGATAGCGTATCCCATCTTGCCGGATGATCGATTGCCGATGTGGCGGACCGGATCGATCGGCTCCTGAGTTCCACCGGCCGTGACGACGATCGTCCGACCGGCGAGGTCGGCCGGCCGTCCGATCTTCGCGCGAAGGACGTCGATGATGTCCGCCGGTTCGGCCATGCGGCCGCGCCCGACACGTCCGGATGCAAGCCGTCCCGCCGCCGGCTCGACGATCGTCACGCCCCGCTGTCGCAGCGTCTCGAGATTCTGTTGCGTCGCGGGGTGCTCGAGCATCAAGGTCTCCATGGCCGGGGCCACGAGCGTGGGGGCACGCGTGCAAAGGGCGGTTGCCAGGAGGGCGTCGTGGGCAAGCCCGAGGGCGAGACCCGCGATACAGTCCGCCGTCGCGGGCGCGACGACGAACGCATCGGTATCGACGCCCAGCGACACGTGGGCAATCGAACCGGCTGCTGGGTCGAAGAGGTCGGTTAAAACCGGCCGATGAGTGATCGCCTCGAAGCTCAGTGGCGCGACGAAGCGGGTGGCATTGGGTGTCATAACCACGTCGACGGAAGCGCCAGTCTTGATGAGGTCGCTTGCCAGGGCGACTGCCTTGAACGCGGCAATGCTCGCCGACACGCCCAAGAGAATGCGCTTGCCAGCCAGTGGATCGGCCACCGCGTCTCCCCTCTAGCCCACCGATACCGGTCGATTCATCTCGTAAATCAGGTGGAGACCTTGAAGCGTCAGGAGAGGATTGATTACATCGATTGCAGACGTCTCATTGGCGATAATGCTGGACAAACCTCCGGTTGCGATGACGCGCGCCGGCCCCATCTCCTGGCGGAATCGCGCGATAAGCCCTTCGATCAGGCCAACGTAGCCATAGATCAGCCCGGCTTGTACGCTGGCGCCGGTGTTACGTCCGATCGCAGTCTTTGGACGTTTCAGCTCCACGCGGTACAGACGCGCCGCGCGCTGGAAGAGCGCGTCCGCGGAGATGACCAGGCCCGGAGCGATGGCACCGCCAAGGTATTCGCCATCACCGGAGAGGGCGTCGAAGGTCGTCGCGGTACCGAAGTCGATCACGATCGCGGGCCCGCCATACAGATGGAAGGCAGCAACGGCGTTCGCGATGCGGTCTGCTCCGACCTCGCGTGGATTCTCGTACAGGATCTTCACGCCGGTCCTCGTTCCCGGGCCGACCACGATGGGATCGACGTGGCAGTACTGCCGAGACATCTCTTCCAGGGTCGTCGTCAGGGCCGGGACGACACTGCACAGGACGACGGCAGATACGTCCGCGAGAGAACGTTTGACGTAATGAAGGAGTCCGTCGATGAGCACGGCGTACTCATCCGGCATGCGCGCGGGGTCAGTGTTGACGCGCCAGCTGGAGATGAGCCGGTCCCCGTCGTACCCGCCAAGAACGATGTTGGTATTTCCGACGTCGATGGCCAGTAGCACGACAGCATTATAGCATTCTCTGGCTGCGCCGGGTCAGGGATTCCTCGCTCCGTCCGACGATTGTGCAGACGACCCATCGTCGTCCTTCCTCCGGAAGCCATCTCGCTTCTCCTCGCTGTGACGTTGCACGCATCGTCGTTTGGCCGGTGGGTCCTCCGCGGTCGGCGTGGGGGCAACTTGACAAACGTAGAAGCGGATTCCTATACTGTAGTCGCCGCTCGCTGCGTGACTCGTGATCGCGGGACATTGTGTCGGTGGAGTGGTCGTGGCGGATCGGGCCTGATTGATCGGATGGTGGGGTTGATGGGCCAGATCCCAATGCCGCTGGCACACATAGTGCGGTAGGCGGCAAACGACACGGGCGACGTCACGTCGAGGAACCGTTGAGAGGAGAACCGCCATGCTGGTCGAAATGGTCGTGGAGAGCGTCCGGGTAAATTTGCAGACGTACCAGCGCGTCGTTGTCCTCAAGGAGAAAGGTTCAGATCGATACCTCCCCATCTGGATCGGCAACAACGAAGCTGACGCTATCGTGATTCAGTTGCAGAACGTGCCGGTGCCGCGCCCGCAGACCCACGATCTGCTCAAATCGGTCATCTCCGAGCTGGGCGCCCGGGTGACCCGCGTGGTCGTGAACGATCTGGCCGAAGACGTCTTTTACGCCCGGGTGAGCATCGACGTGGATGGACGGCAGGTCGAGATCGATTCTCGGCCGAGTGACGCCATCGCGCTCGCCGTGCGCGTTCAGGCGCCGATCTACGCGGAAGAGTCGGTCCTCGACCGGGCCGCGGTCGCTCTTGACAGCGAGCAGACCCCGACCGAATCCGAGCAGCAAGGCGATCGTCCGGAGCCAGTCCGCGAGGAGGAGCTGAAGAAGCTCTCGGTCTTCCGAGAGTTCATCAACACGCTGGATCTGGACGACCTGGAGAAGCGCGACAAGTAACGACTCTGTTCTAAACCAGCCCGTCTGTCTGGTATCGCCCCTTGTCCGTACTCGGACCAGGGGTATTTTGTTCTAGTCCGCGTCCGTGATTCTGTACCTGGAGCCGTGCGATGAAGCAAGGCTATTTCACGTTTGTCCTGCACAGCCACCTTCCCTATGTCCGCGAGGCTGGACGCTGGCCGCACGGCGAAGAGATGCTGCACGAGGCGCTCGCCGAGACGTACGTCCCGCTGCTGAATGCCCTGTTCGATCTCAAGCGCGCTGGCGTCGAGCCTCGTCTGACAATCGGTTTGACGCCGATTCTTCTCGAGCAGATTTCGGATCCCGACGTCCGACGGCGCTTCGAGCTCTACCTCCAGGAAGAGATCGAGGTCGCACGCGCCGATCTCAGGCGTTTCGACGCCAGGGGCGATGCCCAGCTCGCCGAGCTTGCCAGGTTCTACATTGCCTGGTACCAGGATGTCCTGGACTCGTTCGTTCATCGGTACGGGCGCGACGTCGTCGGGGCGTTTCGCCGTCTGCGCGACGACGGTAATCTGGACGTGATGACCTCTGCGGCGACACATGCCTACCTTCCGCTGCTCGAACGTGATTCCTCGATCTACGGGCAGCTAAAGATCGGCGTGGAGACGACCCGGCGCCACATCGGGCACGCACCGTACGGTATCTGGCTGCCCGAATGCGGGTATCGGCCTGCCTACTACCGCGAGGTCGTGGAGGGAGTCTCCTACAAGCCGGGGATCGAGGAGTTTCTGAGCGATCTGAATCTCCTGTTCTTCTTCACCGACAGTCACGTCATCGAGGGTGGATCGATGGTCGGGAAAGTCGCGGACGACGTCCATGGTCCGTACGGTGGGCTTCCCGCGCGTCAGATCGCAGTCAGGGAAGACAGCCGACCATTCGCGACCCAGCGAACGACGCTCCGACCCTACTACGTGCAGTCCACGCGTGTCGCCGTGTTCGGACGCGATTCGCGGACCGGGACCCAGGTCTGGTCGGCCCGGCAGGGCTATCCGGGCGACCCGCTGTACCGCGAGTTCCACCGAAAGGATCCCACGTCGGGATTGCAGTACTGGCGGGTCACCGGGCCTGACGTTGACCTGGATGCCAAGCGACTCTACGAGCCGCACCAGGGCCTGAAACGCGCGATGGAGCACGCTGATCATTTTGTTGGCCTCGTGACCGAGATTGCCCTGAGCTATTATGAGCAGGAACAGCAGCCGGGACTGGTCGTGTCGGCGTACGACACCGAGCTCTTCGGTCACTGGTGGTTCGAGGGGGTCGAGTGGCTCAAGCAGGTTCTGCGTCGGCTGGCCTGCAGCGATCGGGTTGCGCTCACGACGGCGAACGAGTATCTCGAGCAGTTCCCACCGCGAGAGGTGCTAACCCTGCCCGAAAGCTCGTGGGGCGCAGGGGGAAATCACTGGACCTGGCTGAACCCGGAGACCGAGTGGCTCTGGCCGCTGATTCACGGCGCCGAGCGGCGGATGGAGCGCCTCGTGGCCGAGCACCCGTCTGCCAGCGGCTGGCAGCTCCAGGCGCTGAATCAGACCGCTCGCGAGCTTTTGCTGCTCCAGTCGAGCGACTGGCCGTTTCTGATCAGTACCGGCCAGGCAAAAGAGTACGCAACTGCCCGATTCCAGCACCATCTGGCACGCTTCAATCGTCTGGCAGCAATCGTCGAGGCGGGACGCATCGGCTCCGAAGAAGAGAGGTTTCTAGAAACTACCGCGTCACTCGACAACCCGTTTCCGTCGATCGACTATCGGGTGTTTAGTGAGCGAGAAAAGATCAACTCAAGGGGATGAGACGTGAATCGAGAACGCGCCCTTGCACTGTTGAGAGAGTATGTGAAAGGGGATGGTCTGATCAAGCACTGCCTGTCGGTCGAGGCGGCAATGCGAGCGTATGCTCCCCGCTTCGGCGGCGACCCAGACCGCTGGGGGCTGGCTGGCCTCCTGCACGATTTTGATTGGGAGATTCATCCGAATGCCGAGCAGCACCCGGCAGAAGGGGCGCCGATTCTCCGGAAAGCCGGCGTTCCGGAGGATGTCATCTACGCGATCCTCGCGCACGCCGAGTACCTGAACCTTGAGCGGAAGAGCTGGATGGACAAGGCCCTCCCCGCCGTCGACGAGCTGACCGGCTTCATCATCGCCGTGGCACTGGTACGACCCAGCAAGAGCCTGAATGACGTGGACGTCGCATCGGTCAAGAAGAAGATGAAGGATAAGGCGTTCGCCCGCGCGGTGCGACGCGAGGACATTATTCGCGGTGCCGAGCTCCTCGGGGTTCCCCTCGACGAGCACATCCAGTTCGTCATCGACGCGATGAAAGGGATTGCGCCAGAGCTTGGGCTCGCGTGATCACCACTGCACTGGCGCTGGCTGCTTGGGTGATCCCTAGCTGACCGCGCTTGGCTCGCCCAGATCCCGAAACTGCCGACGGTAGAGATCGGCGTAGAGCCCGCCGCGAGCGAGCAGCTCCTGGTGCGTTCCGCGCTCGACAATCAGCCCATCGTTGATGACCAGGACCAGGTCGGCATTCCGAATCGTGCTCAGGCGGTGGGCAATCACGAAGCTTGTGCGATTCCGGAGAAGCTGCTCGAGTGCCTGCTGAATGAGTAGCTCGGTCCGCGTGTCGACACTGCTGGTTGCCTCGTCGAGGATGAGAATGCGCGGATCTGCCAGGAGCGCGCGTGCGATCGCGATGAGCTGCCGCTGTCCCTGGCTAAGGTTCTTCCCGCGCTCTCCGACAGGGCTATCGTAACCCCGTGGAAGCTTCCGGATGAATTCGTCCGCGCGCGCGAGACGCGCCGCCTCTTCGACCTCGGCATCGCTGGCGTCGAGCCGGCCGTAGCGGATGTTGTCGCGTATCGAACCGCTGAACAGAAAACTGTTCTGGGGAACGATACCCATCTGTCGGCGGATGCTTGCCATGCTCATATCGCGCACGTCGACGCCATCAATCGTGATGCGGCCCTCGGTCACGTCATAGAACCGGGCGACGAGATTGACGATCGTCGTCTTGCCCGCGCCGGTTGGGCCGACCAGCGCGACGGTCTGGCCAGGCTCAACGGAAAAGTCAATTCCGTGCAGAACCGGGTGACTGGGATCGTACGCGAAGTGAACGTTCTCGAAGACGACGCGACCTTCGATCCGATCGATCTGGACCGGACGCGGTGGATCGGTCATATCAACGGGCAGATCGACGAGATCGAAGATCCGCTCGGCAGCGGCAAGTGCTGACTGAGCCTGGGTATAGAGCTGGCCAAGCTGCTGGATTGGCCAGAAGAACTGCTGTACGTAGCTCAGGAACGAGACGATCACGCCAAGGGATGCCTGGCCGTTGATCACCAGGTATCCACCGAAGCCCGCGACAATGCTGATTGCAATGGTGCTCAGGAGATCCATCGCCGGGAAGAACGCAGAGGTAACCGCGCTGGCGCCGACGTTTGCGTCACGATTGGCGCGATTGCGCTCCGCGAACCGCGAGCGATTGATCTCGACGCGGTTGAAGGCCTGCGCGACCTTGACCCCGGCGATGTCTTCCTGGAGATTGGCGGAGACATCGCCGATCGTCTCGCGGGTCTTGCGGAACGCTCGTCGAGCCATCTGTGAGAAAACGCTGGTCGTGAAGAACATGATTGGAATGACGATGCAGCTTGCCAGTGCCAGTCGCCAGTTGAGCAAGAACATTCCGACGAGAATGCCAAGAAGACCGAGTACGCCCGCGATCGCTTGCACCAGTCCTTGTCCGAGCAGGTTGTTGATCACGTCCACGTCGTTGACCAGTCGCGACTGCAGATCGCCACTTTCGTTGCGGTCGAAGAATGCCATCGACTGGCGCTGAAGCGCCTGGAAAATCTGCGTCCGGAGCCGGTAGAGAACCTGCTGGGAAACCCAGCCCATCTGGTAGGACTGGGTGATTCGAGCGAGCAGGCCGAGGGCATAAACGATAACCAGGATCACGGTGGTCCGTGTGAGCCCGGCGACGTCCTCGTGGGCGATAAACTGATCGAAGATACGGCCGATCAGATAGGGGGCCAGGGCGCCTGTCGCCCCGGTGACGATTCCGAGGAGCGGAACGACTGCCATCCGAATCGGATAGTCCAGCATCATGGCAAACAGCCGTCTTGCCACCGCGCCGGAGTTGGCTGCCTTTCCCTCCGGAAGGCTGTCGACGTGAAGCGGTCCACGGAACATTGTCAAGGAACCTCGGCGGTAAGAGTGGGGACGGTATCGTCGTGGAGCTGAGACGATACGATCTCGCCGTAGAGCGGACAAGACTCGAGAAGCTCGTCGTGCGTGCCCTGGGCGACGATCTTGGCATCGTCGATGACCAGGATCAGGTCCGCCCGACGAACACTGCTCACGCGCTGAGCAATGATGAACGTCGTTCGACCCTCGATCAGGCGATCCAGTGCCTGCTGAAGGCGATACTCTGTCTCGGCGTCGACGGACGACGTGCTATCGTCGAGGATCAGGATCCGGGGGGAGAGAAGTAACGCCCGCGCGATGGCGATACGCTGACGCTGACCGCCGCTCAATCCGACACCGGCTTCCCCGACCAGGGTCTCGTACCCGTTGGGCTGTTCGAGGATGAACTCGTGAGCCTGGGCCGCACGGGCGGCGGCTACCACCTCGTCGATGGTCGCGTCAGGTCGACCGTAGGCGATGTTCTCACGGATCGTGCCGCTAAAGAGCATCGTATCCTGGAGGACGACGCCGATCTGGCGGCGGAGACTGTCGATCGTCACCTCACGCACGTCGTGTCCATCGATCAGGATCCGTCCCTCCGACGGATCGTAAAAGCGGGGAATGAGATTGACGATAGTGCTCTTGCCCGATCCAGTCGTCCCGACGATCGCGACGGTCGTGCCGGGCTCGACCGCGAAGCTGACCTCACGAAGGGCATATCGCTCGGCGCCCGCGTACCGGAAGCTCACGCGGTCAAACGTGACCGCTCCGACGATTGGCGGTAGCTCCATCGCATCGGGGCGCTCTTTGACCTCGCTCTCCGCGTCGACGACCTCGAAGATGCGCTGGGCCGACGCGGCCGCCCGGGCCAGCATCGCCGCGATCATCCCCAGGATGAACATCGGAAACATGAGGAAGTTGAGGTACGACGTGAAGGCAACCAGCTCACCCAGGGTGAGAGAGTGGCCAATGACCTCGATGCCGCCGTACCAGATCACGAGCGCCGTCCCGAGGTTTCCGACGAAGAAGATCAGAGGGAAGTTGGAGCTCATCAGCTTGACGACGTCGAGATTCTGGGCGAGCAGCGCTCGGTTGCCTTTCTCGTATCGCTCGCGCTCGTAATCTTCCCGTACAAATGACTTCACGACCCGCACGCCCGCCAGGTTCTCCTCGAGAATGGTGTTGAGTGCACCGAGCTTCGCCTGGACCTGGACGAACAGCGGTTGGACGGTTCGCGCGAAGCGGCCGAAGATCAGGAAGATGAACGGGAGCATCAGCAGAGCGAGTAAGCCGAGCTGCCAGTTCATTGCAATCAGGACGGCGGCGCTCCCGAGCAGGGTGACGAGGGCTCCGAGGAGCTGGAGGAGACCCTGGCCGGTAAACTGCCGGACCATCTCGACGTCGCTGGTCACGCGCGTCAGGAGCTGGCCGGTCTGTGCCTGGTCGTGGTAGCTGAAGCTCAGCGTTTGAAGCTTGCCGTAGATGAGATTGCGGAGATCGTACGCGGCGCCCTGGGAAGCCTTCTCGGACAGGTACCCCTGAAGGAAAGTGCACCCGCCGCGGATCAGTGCGATGAGCAGGAGGCCCCCGGTCGACAGGAGAATCGTCGTCCAGTCGTGGCGAGCAATTCCGACGTCGATGATTCGACGGAGCAGCTGTGGATAGACGAGATTTGCGAGGTTGACGAGGATCAGACTGAACAGTGCGCCGAGCGCGGTCAGCCAGTAAGGAGCGAGAAAAGCCGTCGCGCGTGCCAGTGGTCTCACTCGGCGCCTCCCAAAGATGATGACCGCGTTGTGGCCCGATAATGACTGACACGTCAGTCATTATCGCGGAACCATCCTATCACCCAGTCCAAAGGACCGTCAATAGATTTTACCTGAGGCACGTGTGCCCCTGTCGTGCTATGATCCTCGCGGCGGCTCTCCACGGGAGGTCCAGAGGTGCTCTTGTCTGACTCCCACGTACACCTTCACGCCTATCGCGATGTTCGCGGGCTCCTCCAGCGCGCACGCCGCGCCGACGTTGGCCTGCTTGTCAGCGTCGCCGTCGATCTTGCCTCATCGCGGCGTACCATCGATATCGCTCGACGAAATCCGGGCGTCGTCACCGCAGTCGGCCTTCACCCCTCGCACCTGGAAGCGCCGCTGGATGCAGCGACACTGGAGGATCTCGAGCTGCTGGCACGCGATCCGGTCGTCGGCTTCATCGGCGAGATTGGTCTCGACGCCATCGAAGCAAGAGTCGGGATCGACGTGCAGCGTGCAGCCTTCGCGGCGCAAATCGAACTGGCGCAGAAGCTTGATCTGCCGGTGAATCTGCACGTGCGAGGCGCGTTCGACGAGGCGTTCGACGTCCTAGCGCGCACGGGAGTTCCCGATGCTGGCGCCGTCCTCCATTACTTCGTCGACGGTACTGAGATCGCGCGCCCGGCGCTCGATCTCGGACTGTGCCTATCGGTTGGCAAACCGGTCACCCGCGTCGAGAACGAGAGGCTCAGACAGGCCGTAGCGATGGTTCCCCGGGACCGGCTCGTTCTGGAAACCGACTCCTACCCACTTCCCGGTCGAAAGACAGAGCCGGCCGACGTGAAGCTCGTCGCCCTGGCCGTCTCCCGTCTGTTCGGCAGCTCGCTGGAGGCGATCGCCGACGCGACGACCGCGAATCTGCTTCGCATGCTACCGGTAAACCTGAAACGCCACTATGAGGCACTGCTCTCTCGTGGGCCCGAACGTGGGGATCCCGCGTCCGAGCAGTGACGTGACCCGTGCCGCGCCGGGTTCGATCTACGACCACCAACGATCCGGACTTCCCGTGGCCATGCGCCGGATCAGATCGAGGGTCGCCTGACAGTCGTCGATCGCCTGATGTTTTCTCCCGGCCTGCTCGGGGCGACGCGGCAGCTTCTGCCAGGCGTAGCCCCCGCGCCATCCGGACCACCGCCCGACGAACCGTGCGTATTGCTCCATTGCGCACTGCCACGTCGCCTCTAAATCGGCCAGTCGATGAATCCGCGCGGTCTGCCGGAGGATCCGACGGTCGAAGGCCGCGTTGTAGGCGATGATCGTCCGCCCGCGGACGACCTCCTGGAGGAGCGGGTGTATCTCGCGGTAGGATGGCGCCGTGGCAACCATCTCGTCGGTGATTCCGTGAATCGCGATGGCGTCGGGAGGAATCCGCCCGGTCGGGCGTACCAGGGTATCGATCGCGGGCCTGCCATCAGGCTGAACCACCGCGATCTGGATCACCTGGGCGGTTCCGTCCAGCCCCGTCGTCTCAGTGTCGAGCACGACCCAGTTCGAGCGGGCTAGCAAATCACGGGCCCAGCGCTGGGCCGATTCTCGGTCGTCGGAAAGCCAGTGATTCATTGCCGACAGTACCCTGTCCGTGGGCCTGTAGATAGCAGCCTCGTCACCCGTGCTGCCGAGGAAGCTTCTTCGCGCCCCAGTGTAGCAGGATCCACCCGCCCGGGCAAGCCCCGGCGCGACGGTGCGGTCGTCGTTCGTATTGACTACCGGTACTTTAGACGCGGCTCGACAGACAGAGTAGAATAGACCTTAGCCAATCGGCCCCGCCGTGTTCGGCACGATACGAGCGGTCCAGCCTGGCGGCGTCCTCGCGGTCCACTTGCGTGTCTGACCCGTCCGACTTCGAGCGAGCAGAGAGTCCACAGCCGTACCAGGAGGGCAGCCTGAGATGATGATCGTCGGTCGGGATACCTGTCGCCAGCTCGACGCCGCGCTCGATCGAGAATGGCTCGTAACCAACGGGCTGGGCGGATATGCATCCAGCACTATCGTCGGGGCGAACACGCGTCGCTATCACGGCCTGCTGGTGGCTGCGCTGGACCCGCCGCGCGAGCGAACGGTGATGCTCTCCAAGATCGACGAGGAGCTGGTGATCGAGGACCGTACCTTCTACCTCGGGACCAACGAGTACCACGATGGTACGATCAATCCGAATGGCTACGTCCATCTGGAGGAGTGCCGAATCGACGATGGCATCCCGACTTTTACCTACAACGTCCCGGAGGCCAGCCTGATCAAGACGGTGTGGATGGAGCACGGGCAGAACACGACGTACGTCCGGTATTCCCTTTCGGAGCAATCTCGGTCGGTGGTGTTGCGGGCTTCTCTCTTCGTCACGTATCGTGACTTTCATCACGAAACGGTGGGGATGCCGGACTGGGTGTTCGCGGTCGAGGAGAGTGATCAGCGAGTCGAGATCCGGGCGCACCAGGGTGCCCGCCCGCTCCGCGTGCGAGTTTCTCCCCCGGCACATTTCATCCAGACGGGCATCTGGTACTGGCGGTATCTACATCGTCGCGAACGCGAGCGTGGCCTCGACTGCCTGGAGGATCTCTACAGTCCCGGCCTGTTTATCGCGACCTTGCTGCCCGGCGATTCGCTGACGATCCAGGCGAGTGCCGAGGACTGGTCGGTCCTGCCTGGCGATTTTGCCGATAGTCTGGAGCGGCGACGCGGCCGCCAGCGCAAGCTGTGGATGATGTCGCCTTTTGCATCGCAGGATCAGCGTGTACGCGACCTGGTCGTCGCGGCAGACCATTTCGTTGTCAAGGCGCGACCGACGAGTGGTTCCGACAAAGAGCCGCGTACCGGGATCATCGCGGGCTACCACTGGTTCGGCGAGTGGGGCCGCGACGCGCTGGTGTCGATACCGGGCCTGCTGATCGCGACAGGCCGGACGGGAGAAGCTCGCGACGCGTTGCGACGATACGCGTCGCTCGTGGACCACGGAATGATCCCAAACCGCATTCCCGACGAGCAGCAGGCGGCCGAGTACAATGCGATCGATGCGACGCTCTGGTTCTTTCAGGCGCTGGAGTATTACATTCGCGCGACCCGCGATGACGATCTTCTCGCCGAGGTCTACCCGACCCTGGAAGAGGTAGTGCGATGGCACCAGGACGAGACGCGCTACGGAATCCACGTCGATGGCGACGACGGCCTGCTCCAGGGAGGAGTGCCGGGCGTGCAGCTGACCTGGATGGACGCGAAGGTCGACGATTGGGTCGTAACGCCACGTCGGGGAAAGCCGGTCGAGGTCAATGCACTGTGGTACAACGCGATGCGGCTCATGGACGATTGGAGCCGCCATCTCGGGAAGCACACGAGTCGCTACCGCGAGGCAGCAGCAAAGACGTACGAGAGCTTCAATGCGCGATTCTGGTACGGAGAAGGTGGCTATCTTTACGACGTCGTCGACGGCGAGCACGGCGACGACGCGACGTTCCGCCCAAATCAGATCTTCGCGATCGGCTTGATCTACCCGACACTCGATCCGCGCCGCTGGGAGTCGGTCATGCACAAGGTCGACAGTCTCCTGCTTACGCCGCGCGGCCTCCGGACGCTTTCCCCGGATTCTCCCGAGTACCGCGGGCACTACGGTGGCGATCAACGGAGCCGCGACGCCGCGTACCACCAGGGGACCGCCTGGCCCTGGCTGCTTGGCGCATACGTCGACGCCTCGCGGCGCGCTGGACGTGAGCCGTCGGCCATGCGGACGATCCTGGCGGAGCTGATTCGAACCAACGAGGAAGGGTGTCTCGGAACGATCGGCGAGATCTTCGACGGCGACATCCCGCATCGCGCTGGCGGGTGTGTCGCGCAGGCCTGGAGTGTTGGCGAGGTCTTGCGAGTCTGGCGTCGAATCGCCCAGGAGCAGTGAATGGCCAGAGATCTACCGATTGCGAACGGTTCACTTCTGATCAACTTCGACGGGCGCTATCAGCTGCGAGATATCTACTTTCCCCACATCGGTAAGGAGAATCACTCGTTAGGGCATCCGTTTCGCTTTGGCATCTGGGTCAATGGGACGTTCCGCTGGATCGACGACGATCGGTGGGAGCGCGAGCTCGGGTACGAGCACGATACTCTGGTTACGCGGGTGGTCCTTCATCACCCGGATCTGCCGCTGGCGATGGTGTGCAATGACGCGGTGGACTTCCACGAGAATCTGTACATCCGCCGCGTGAGCATCACGAGCGAGAGTGGCAGTCCGTTAGACATCCGTCTGTTCTTCCATCACGACTTCCACGTCTACGAGAACGACGTCGGCGATACCGCCTACTACGAGCCGCAGCGCAAGGTTCTATTCCACTACAAAGACCTGCGCTGGTTCCTGATCAATGGGTACCGAGGCCCCGACGATCACGGGATCGATCAGTTCGCGACCGGGCAGAAAGAGATCAATGGGCTCCAGGGGACCTGGCGTGACGCGGAAGATGGCCTGCTGAGCGGCAACCCGATCGCGCAGGGGTCTGTCGACTCGACGATTGGATTACACCTGAAGATCGAGTCTGAGGGCTTCGGCGAGATTTTCTATTGGATCGCGGCAGGCGAAAGATTCGACGACGTGACCGCGATCAACCGGCGGGTGGTGGAGCGCGGACCTGCCATGTTCCTCAATCGTACCAATCACTACTGGCGGCTGTGGGTGCGCAAGGAAGCAAACAACCTGGACGAGATCCCGACCGAGGTCGGACAGCTCTTCTCGCGGAGCCTGCTGATTCTGCGCACGCAGATCGACAATGACGGTGGAATCCTGGCCGCGAACGATTTCGACGTGACGCAGTTCAATCGCGATACCTATTCATACGTATGGCCACGCGACGGAGCACTCGTCGCGAATGCTCTGATTCAGGCCGGATACTCGGCCCCGAGCGGTGCGTTCCTGACATTCTGCCTGAAGCTGCTGACGAAGGAAGGGTATTTCCTCCACAAGTACAACCCTGATGGGAGTCTGGCCAGCTCGTGGCATCCGTGGTACGCCAACAACGAGCGCGTGCTTCCGATTCAGGAAGACGAGACTGGCCTCGTCCTGTGGGCTCTCTGGAACTACTTCGAGCACTTCCCAGAGGTCGAGTTCATCAAACCTTTCTACCGTGATCTGATCGTCCGGGCGGGGGGCTTCATGGCGTCCTACCGGGACCAGAAGACCGGTCTCCCTCTCCCAAGCTGGGATCTGTGGGAGGAGCGTCGTGGGATCCTCTCCTGGACCGTAGCCGCCGTGCACGCCGGGCTTATGGCCGCCGCCCGCTTCGCCAATGCGTTCGGCGAGCTTGATGCACGTGATGCGTTCGAGCAGGCGGCAAGCGAGGTCAAGGCTGGCACGGACACGCATCTCTGGCGCGACGAAGCCGGCCGATTCGTTCGTATGATCAACCTGAAAGACGACGGCAGCGTCGAGGTGGACTGGACGGTCGATTCGAGCGTGGCCGGCCTGTTCCTGTTTGGGATGTACTCGGCGGACGATCCTCGTATCATCAAGACGATGGAGTCGGTCCGCGACCGGCTCTGGGTCAAGACGGAGGTGGGAGGTCTTGCCCGTTACGAGAACGACTACTACCATCAGGTAAGCCATGATCTTCAGCAGTGTCCCGGGAATCCGTGGATCATCTGCACGCTCTGGCTGGCACGATGGACCATTGCCAGGGCCAGGTCGCAAGAGGACCTACAACCGGCGCTCGATCTGCTCAAATGGGCCGCACGTCGGGCCCTTCCCAGCGGTGTCCTTGCCGAGCAGGTGGATCCGTACACTGGCGCTCCGCTGAGCGTGTCGCCTCTCACCTGGAGTCACGGAGAGGTGGTCCAGACGGTCGTCGAATATCTCGATAAGGTATCGCATCTCAATCTTTGCCCGGGCTGTGGGCACCCGCTCTTCCTCCGCGAGCGTCGCCGCATCCGGGCGCTTCGTCTCATGGATCAAGCAGCTCGAACATAATCTCGTTTGATTCACTCACCTGACGCTGTGAGGAGGTTCAGCATGGGGATCAACCGCGACGTAGCGATTCAGTGGTTGGGACACGCGACGTTCAAAATCCGCACGCCGGGAGGAAAGTCGATTCTGATCGATCCGTGGGTCCAGGGGAATCCCTCCTGCCCTGACAGTCTCAAGCGAATAGAATCGCTCGACCTGATGCTGATCACGCACGGCCACTTCGATCACATTGCTGATGCCGTCAGCATCGGCAAGGCGACCGGGACCCAGGCCGTCGGCATCTTCGAGATCTGCTCCTGGCTTGGCCGCAAAGGGGTGACGAACTGCTCGGCGATGAACAAGGGCGGTAGCCAGACCGTGCAGGGCGTGAAAGTGACGATGGTCCACGCTGACCACAGCTGCGGAATCACCGAGGATGACGGCTCCATCGTGTACGGTGGCGAGGCGGTCGGATATGTCCTCGAGCTGGAGAATGGCTTCCGTCTCTACCACGCTGGTGACACGGCGCTCTTTGGGGATATGCGCCTGATCGGCGAGCTCTATCGGCCCGATCTCGCTTTCATCCCTATCGGCGATCTATTCACGATGTCGCCGCGCGAGGCGGCGTACGCGATTCGGCTGCTCGGCGTTCGCCAGGTGATTCCAATGCACTGGGGAACCTTCCCGGCGCTCACCGGGACCCCGGGCCGGCTTCGCGAGCTAACCTCGGATATCCCCGACCTGACGATCTACGAGATGAAACCGGGCGAGACCTTGACCTAGAATACCCCCTCTCTCGTGAGCGGGGCAGAGGTCATTCCTCTCTGCCGCAACGGGGAGCGGACGAGCGAACGGGCCACGCGAGGCACAGGCCGCGGGTGCTGGCTCTTGTACTGGTCAACGCCCGCGGGTCCCCTCGCTCGGCGAGATGCACTGGTCGCTGGCTCAACCGGATGGTGCCGGTTCTACCTCGCGGGATGACCTGCGAGCCACGCCTCGGCTTCGTCGTGGAGGTCGGAAAGGTCCGGGCGGTCGCGGATCATCATCCACATGCGGCGCTCGAGGACCTCGTCGCTGGCCCTGGCGAGCTCCAGCAGCCCGCGATTGCGCAGTCGCTTTCCCCAGGTGGAAGCGACATCGCGGAGACGTTGCGGATCAGTGCTGCGAAGTGCCTCGCTCAAGGCCTTATTGTACTCAGCAATCTCTGCGCTGCTGAACATCATCTCCTCCTGGACTCCTGTCAAACTGTCCGCGATGCAGCCATTCCGGCTGCACGAATGCCTGTTGTCGCGGCGCGTATAATGGCAGGACCTTTGGTTAAATTGTAAGCCCGCTTGGGTCCGTGCTAGAATTCCGTGGATTACCGGGAGGGAGGAGATGGCCACAGGGCCAAAGGACGTCGTGCATCGGGCCAGTCGGCGTCGCGAGTCCTTGGCGGTGGCAGCTCTCCTGCTGGTTGCCCTGCTGCTGCGTCTCTACCAGGTCGACTGGGATCAAGGACATCTCTACCACCCAGACGAGCGCTACATCCTCATGACCACGGCTGGGATAAATCTCTCCTGGCCGCTCAACTGGTCCCAGCTATTGAGCCCGCAAAGTACGCTTGATCCGCACGGTTTCGCATACGGCTCTTTTGCCTTCTACCTGCTGCGCCTGATCGCCGCTTTGCTCGTTGGCCTCGGGCACCTCGCTCCGCCCTTTGGCTTTCTCGTTGCGTTGAACGACCTCAGTAATCTGCGCCTGATTGGTCGCCCAATCTCCGCCCTGTTCGACACCGCCACGGTGTATATTATCTACCAGATTGGCAAGCGCCTTTTCGGTCAGCGGGTCGCTTTCCTCGCCGCCGTCTTCGTCACGTTCTCCGTCATCGATATCCAGCTTTCCCACTTTTACGCGACCGACACGATCATGACGTGCCTGGCGCTCGCCGCTATTCTGGCGTCGCTTCACTACCTCCACAATGGGAGTACCCGATCAGCCGTCTGGGCAGGTGTGTTCAGTGGACTTGCCCTGGCAACGAAGGTCAGCTCGGCTCCAGTGCTGGCTCCGGTCGGGCTGGCGTACATTCTTCGTCTGTTTACTCGCGAGACATCCTCCCGAGGTGCCTGTCTTCGTGTCCCGTCCTCCGATGAGCTGAGCCATACGTGGTCTGTTCTCGTCAGGGCGATGCTGGCGGGTGCAGTCGCGTTTATCATCGCCGAGCCATACGCGATTATCGATTTCAATACCTTCGTCGCGGGCGTCACCGATCAGGGAAACATGGTTCGGGGCATCGTCGACCTACCGTATACACGTCAGTTCATTGGTCGGCCGGCATACCTGTATTTTCTGCAGATTCTCGTATTGTTCGGCGTCGGTCTGCCACTTGGCCTGTCGATGATCGGCGGCTGGCTGTACATGATCGTCCGGGCAATTCGGCTTCCTCGGGCTGGCGAGCTACTCCTGCTCTCGTACGTGATCCCATACTTTGCGATCACCGGTAACTTCTACGCGAAGTTCATGCGCTACCTGCTCCCGATCACTCCGCTGCTGGAGCTTTTCGCGGCCGTCGCGCTGGTCTATCTGCTCGACCAGCTAAAGATCTGGCGGCTGGGCAGCGAGCTGGCGGTAGCCGGGGCATCCGAGATACCGCCGCCGCGACGGAGCAGCTCGGTCGACGATCACGCCTTCGACGAAGTGAACGAAACGGATCGTCTGCTGCCCGAGCTGATCGAAGACCTCTCCGGCGACGATGCGGCCGAGCTTCTGGTTCTTGACGGTGAGGTGCCGGGTACGCTGGTGAAGTTCGCGTCCGAGCCCTCGCCGCGCACGACCTCCGAGTCTAGTGTCTCGGTCCGAGCTGCTCCCCCGATCGATCCCGAGGCGCGTCGCTTCGCCGAGCTCAAGGGGCTTTCGATCGAATGGTTCGTTAGCGGCGACCAGGAAGAGACGCTCGCGCGGGTCCCTGTCTCCCCTGCCATCGACGAAACGTCAGAGGATGACTGGAACGACTCCGTCTCCGCGGTACTGCGGCCGCTGCCGTCGTGGATTCGCAGCCGGCCCCGGCTGGAAGGGCTGGTCAGGGGTCGCTGGCCGACAGTAGCTGCGAGGACGGTGCTCGCCATCGTGGTGGGCTTCAGTGTCTTCTACGCTCTCGCCTTCGAGCACATGTACTCAACGACGTCGACCCCGGTCGAGGCATCTCTCTGGCTATACCAGCACGCGCCGCCCGGTTCGACCATCGCGACGGAGCACTGGGAAGAAGGGTTGCCGGTCCCGATTCCGACTGGAAACGGTGTGCTGAGCGCCGACTCGTTTCGGTACCACATCGTGACGATGCCGATGTACGACGACGATAATCAGGCCAAGCTGACGACCATCGTCAACAACCTGGAAGCGGCCGATTACGTGGTCTTCTTCAGCAATCGTCTCTACGGAACGATCCCGCGTCTACCCCAGCGGTACCCGATGTCGACCCGCTATTACCAGGAGCTTTTCGGGGAGAAGCTGGGGTTCAAGCTTGTGGGGGCGTTCGATCGCTACCCGAATCTGCTCGGCGTCGCCTTCGTCGACGATACGCTGAATGATCCAGGCCTCCCGACGCCGCCGCTGCTTCGCCAGCAGTCGCCCGCGCCGATCACGCTCAATCTCGGCCACGCCGACGAGAGCTTTTCGGTGTACGATCATCAGAAGGTTCTGATCTTCCAGAAAACCCAGCGACTGTCTCCCGATCAGCTCCGGGCATTGATCGGGCCTGCTCCCGCGCCGGATCGTGGACTTTCGAGTGGGCCTGCATCGAATTTCAAGCCTCTCGTCTTCACCCCGGCTCAGGAGGCGACGGTTGCCGCCGGGGGCACGTTCCGAGATCTCTTCGATCGCCAGGACGTGTTCAATCACCTGCCCGTTCTCGTCTGGATTGTCCTGATCGTCCTGTGTGGTCTGGCTGGTCTACCCCTTGGCTTCCTGGTGTTTCGTTTTCTCCCGGACCGAGGATACCTCGTCTCCAAGACGCTTGGGATCCTGGTCCTGGCGTGGCTTAGCTGGATCATCGTGAGTGCCGGGCTCACCCAGGCGACGCGACCGGCAACGCTCGCGATCTTTGGTCTCTATCTGCTTCTCGGCATCGTCGCGGCATTTTTCCAACGCGACGAGATCTTGAAGTTTTTGCGCACTCGCGGTCGGCTCGTCGTGCTCGAGGAAGGATTGTTTTTCGCTGCCTTCTTCTACGACCTCTACATCCGCGCACTCGATCCGGATCTCTGGCATCCGACTCTCGGTGGCGAAAAGCCGATGGATCTGGCCTACTTCACGGCTGCGGCGAAGAGTCCGATCTACCCTCCCTATGACCCGTGGTTTTCCGGCGGGTACCTGAACTACTACTATTTCGGACAGATCATCGTTGGCACTTTGACGCGGATCTCCGGCGTCCTTCCCACGACGTCATACAACGTGGTTATTCCCTTGCTCTTCGCGTTGACGGTGGGAGGGGCGTTTACGTCGGCGCTCGCGCTGCTCCATCGGGGAGACGGGATGCCATCGCGACAGGCCGTTGGCGGTGGCCTTCTGGCCAGCATCCTGGTGTGCGTCGTGGGAAACCTCGGCGGTTTTCTCCAGCTTCTGCAGCAGGTCGCGGGTGCCTCGCCGGTTCACCTGGCCACGCAGGTGCCCGGTGTCGGCACCCTCGTCGACTTCGTCGCAGGCGCATTCGAGATCATTGTCGGCAGGCAGCCTTTCATCCTGAATCAAGACTGGTACTGGTCGAGCACGCGGGCACTGGCACTGCTTGGCCTGCCGGGGACAGGCTCGATCAACGAGTTTCCGTACTTCACGTTCCTGTTCGCGGATCTCCACGCGCATCTGATTGGGCTGCCACTCACGTTGCTGGCCCTGGCGCTTTGTATCAACGTGGTGAAGTCACACGGGTTGCTCGCGCACCTCCCGGAGACCGTCGTTGCCGCACCCGCTGCGGGCTTCGTCGCATCACCGGTTGTCGCCGGGACATCCCCGTCAGAATCGCCATCTCCGGAAGGCTGGCGCGCTTTGTCCGCTGGTGGAAGCACCGCGCGTGGGACGGCAATCGCGACGATCCTCGCCGCCGGCCTTACCTTCGGGGCACTCTACCCGACCAATACCTGGGACTATCCGACGTACCTTGGACTACTCGCACTGGCACTGGCGATCCCCTGGTACCTCTCGAGGCGGCTGGCGTTAGGCGGCTTTGTCACCCTCGTGCTGCGGCTTGCTACCATCGTCATTCTCGGGCGTTTGCTGTACCAGCCCTTCTATGCGTCTTTCCAGTCGTTTTATACCGGCGTGCACCCGATCGACGAAAAGTCGGAAATCTCGTGGTTCTTCCTCATCAACGGCCTGTTCGTGGTGGTTATGGTCTCGTACCTGCTGGTGCAGGGATGGGTCCTCTATCGGCGAACCGGACTCCTCCGAGCTTTGCGCCTGTACCTTACCAGGTGGGATCTGCTGCCACGGGTCCTGATCCTCCAGCGCGCGCTCGTCAGGCGCTGGGATTTTCGCGAGGTCGCGGCTCTGTATGCCGTGGTGTGGCTTGCCATCATCGTCGCCGGTGCGTTTGCATTCGGCATGGCGCTCACCGGCGTCCTGATCGTGCTTCTGGTGGCATCGCTGGCCATTTGTCTCAACCGCAACCGCTCCCCCGACGATTGCTTGCTTGTTCTCCTGTTTTCCACCGGCCTGGCGCTGGCAATCGGAACGGAGCAGGTTGCGATTGACGGTGATATCGGCCGGATGAACACGGTCTTCAAGTTCTACGAGCAGATCTGGGTCCTCTGGGGTGTCGCGAGCGCCGTGGCGGTGGTGCGGATTCGCGAGTGGCTGGGGAAGATCGGGCCCCAGTGGCTACGCCCGACCTGGACCGCAGTTTTTGTTGCATTTCTGCTGATGACGTCGGTCTACCCGGTGCTTGGGACGATTGCCCGTGTGTCCAATCGCTTCAGCACGAACCTCGCTCCGACGCTGGATGGGATGGCGTACATGGACGGGGCGGTCTACGTCGACGACAACCATCCTCTGCATCTGAAAGCTGACAAGGAGGCCATCATCTGGCTCCAGGATAACGTGAACGGAACGCCGATCATCCTCGAAGGCAATCGTCCGATCTATCGCTGGGGGTCGCGTTTCTCGATCTACACCGGGCTGCCCACGGTGATTGGCTGGGACTGGCATCAGACCCAGCAGCGCTGGGGCTACCAGGATCTCGTCAAGGAGCGGTTAAACGACGTACAGACGATGTACGATAATCCATCGCCCGACGTGACGATCGCGATGCTGCGTGCCTATCACGTCACGTACGTCATCGACGGGGAGCTCGAGCAGAGCTTCTACCCGACTGCTCGTGCAAAGTTTGATAGCATGGTGGGAAAGTACCTGTCGGTCGTGTACGATCACGACGGGGTTCGAATCTATCAGGTACTGGGCAGCTGATGCTCGATCTTGTCCGCTGGTACGTGGTAATCCAGCTTATCGGAATTGCGGCGTTGCCGATCGCGGCGCGCTTCTTCGGCGGCCTCCCCGATCGAGGGTACGCCTTCGCGCGCCCGCTCGGATTGCTCGTCGTGGGCGTCCTCCTCTGGTTCGGCGCGATCTTCGGCTTTTGGACCAACACCGGTGCGATGATCGCGGTGCTGGTCGTCGTCGTCGCGCTGGTAGGCTGGCTCGGGCTACCGGACGCGGTTGCCACGGTAAAGGGGCTCTGGAAGGATCGACGGTCTCACATCTACGTGGTCGAAGGATTGTTCGTCGCGGCCTTCGTATTCTGGGCTTTCTGCCGCTCATTTTTCCCGGAGATCGAGGCGACCGAGAAGCCCATGGACTTCATGTTCCTGAACGCCATTCTGAGAAGTCCGCATTTCCCACCGATCGATCCGTGGCTCTCGGGTAATTCGATCAGCTATTACTACCTGGGCTACCTGCTGATGGCCGTCCTGACCGAGCTATCTGGCGTCGTGCCGTCGGTCGCGTTCAACCTGGCGCTGGCGACTCTCTTCGCGCTGACCGCGACTGGTGCGTTCGCCCTGGCGCACGCGCTCGTGGAAGGACTGCGACAGACGCTGGCAGTCTCGGCCGGACAGCTGCGAGAAGATCTCACGCGCTGGCCATCGTGGCTCGGGGGCTTCGCCGGCGCATTCCTCGTCACGTTTATCGGCAACTGGGAAGGGTTTCTGGAGCTCCTGCACGCGCACGGCATTGGATCGGCCGGGTTCTGGCAGTGGATCGCGATCATCGGTCTCGATCATCCCTACCAGAGCACCCAGTGGTATCCGAACGATGCTCAGGATAACTGGTGGTGGTTCCGCGCGTCACGGGTCATTACTGATTACGCGTTTGGCACTCCCCTGCCGAAGAGCTACAACACGATCAACGAGTTTCCGTTCTTCAGCTTCTTGCTAGGGGATATGCATCCACACGTCATGGCACTCCCGTTCGCCTTCGTGTGCCTGGGCTATGCTCTCAGCTTCCTCCGGTCGTCGGCGGAGCTGCGATTGGACCAGCTAGAAAGCTGGATCTGGGATTTCGTGTTCATCGCGTTTCTCTTCGGCTCCCTGTTCTTACTGAATGCGTGGGATATCCTGACCTACCTGTTCGTGCTGGTCTGTGCGTTCGCGGTTCGGAGCTACTTTTCCCGCCCTCGATTCGACCTCGACTGGCTGCGCCGCTGCGTCGTCTTTGGTGCAGTTGCTCTCGGAGCCAGTATTCTTCTGTACTGGCCCTTCTACGTGACGTTCCGCTCGCAGGCCAGTGGCCTTCTCGGGATCGTGGAGATTCACAGTCATCTTCGCCATTTCGTCATCTTCTGGGGACCGTTCCTGTTCCTGGCCGGATCACTCGTCATCGCCGAGCTGGCTCTGGGACTGTCGCCACTGCCTCGAGGCGCCGTGGGGCAAGCGGGGCCCGCCTGGACCCGTAGTCCGATTACCTGGATCGTGGTAGCGCTCGTCGCGGTCGGTAGCCTGCTGGCACGTGCTCCGGCTCTCGCCGTGGTCGTCCCCCTGCTGGTCGGGGCGCTCGCGCTGGTGCTGCGCTATCTGGCCGGGAGCGACGTGGTCGGAACCGTGCTGGCGACGCGTACGCACGAAGGACGGGCTGGCGGAAGGGCGCGAGACGTCGACTACGAGGGGAAACGAGCCGAGATCGCCGGAGGGGCTGTCCCCGCCTCGTGGGCGCCCGAGCATATCTACATCTTTGTGCTGCTCTTCGTTAGCGTGCTGCTGTTGCTGGGGACGGAGCTGGTCTTCATCGACGATTCGTTCCACGACCGGATGAATACCGTTTTCAAGCTGTACTATCAGGCGTGGGTGATGCTCGCGATCGTCGGCGCCTACACGCTTTATTACCTGGGCGGTCGGTGGCTTGGCGTCGTCAATGGTGCACGTGAAGTAGGCACGGCGAGAGCCGCCCAGCACGCCGCGGTTCGACGTTCGTCCGAGTATATCACGGGTAGCAGTCGCGCGCGGCTGGGCGCCGGAGCGTGGCTCTCACTCGCGTCCATCCTCGTCGGTGCGAGCTTCGTCTACGTGCCTGCTGCACTCGAGTCACGCTCGCAGGGTTTTGGGACGGTGCCGACACTGGACGGCCTCGCCTACTATGCCAGCATCAGTCCTGACGACGCCGCGGGTATCGCCTGGCTGCAGCAGCACGTCTCTGGAACCCCGGTTGTGGTCGAAGCAACCGGAGGGTCGTATTCGGCGAACGGAGAGGTTGCCTGGATGACTGGCCTTCCAACCGTGCTGGGCTGGAACTTTCACGAGATTCAGTGGCGCGGGCCCGGGATCATCCCGGTCGAGAATCAGCGGAAGGCCGATCTCGATACGATCTACCGGACAACGGACCGCAATGTGGCGCTGGGGCTCCTCAAGAAGTACCAGGCATCGTACGTGTACGTAGGGCCGCTGGAGCGAGCGGCCTACCCGAACGATCAGGCCGGACTGGATAAGTTTGGGACGTTCATGGATATCGTGTATCAGAATCCGGGCGTTACGATCTACAAAGTGCGTGGTGGTGACAGCTAGTGCCACATCCCAAGCGACGGCTTGACGTGACAGCGCGCGGTACGGCGCCGCGCCGGAATGGCTCCAGCGCTGGTCCGGCATCGATACGGTTGGAGCGGAAGCCAAGGACGCTTACGGCGGCGCCCGCGCGCCTTCGATCTCAGCTAGAGGTTGTTCTCTGGCTGGTCATCGCGGCGGTTGCCGCCGGGCTACGCCTGCTCAACGTCGACGCGAACCCGCTGCAGCCAGCGGAGAGTGCCCTGGCCATGGACTCGTGGCGCATTCTTCATCGCCAGGGCCTCGAGCTCGGACCATCGCCGCTGCTGGTCTATCTGAACACGATGCTCTTCCTCGTGCTCGGCGCGACTGACGCCGTGGCACGGGCGGCACCCGCGGTGATCGGGACGCTGGTGGCACTCAGTCCCGTGATGCTGCGGCAGCGCCTGGGGCGTGAAGGAGCGCTCATCGCGGCGGCGATCTTAGCAACCTCGCCGACGCTCGTCTTTGCGTCGCGATCAGTCGATCCGACGATGGTCTCGCTGGGTACGGGACTTGGCGTCGTCATTCTGGGTGAGCGTTACGCGCGGCAGCGACGGCCGATCTACCTGTACGTGGCTGCCGTCCTATCGGCCTTACTCTTAATGTCTGGCCCGCTCGCCTTCGATATCGCCGTGATCCTGGTCGGATTTGCAGTCGTGTTTGGAGGGGACGGACTGGCGGGCTCGTCATCGCGAACTGTTGACGACATCACGCGCGACGGGCAGCGGGGGAGACCCGATCGCGACGGCGCACTTCTCGTGAATTCGGCACGATCCGGTGGATCACTGGGCGAGCCAGGCGCTGATCGAGGATTCGCGTCGGGCCTGCGAATCGACGTACTGTCAGGGCCAGTGGCCTGGCGGGCAATTGGCGGCTTTGCCCTGACAGTCGGATTGATCGGGACCGGCTTCGCCACGAATCCCGAAGGTCTGGGCGATGCTATCGCGCGGCCGCTCGCCTTCTGGGCTCAGACCTTCAGTGGAATCAGCGCACGTGCTGTCTGGACGTATCCGGCTCTGCTGCTCGGCTACGAACCGGTCTCGGTTGTCTTCGGGGTCGTCGGGGTGGTACAGGCATTTCGCGAGAGGCGAGCCTTGCGCGGGTTTCTTGCCTGGTGGGCGTGCACCGGCTTGCTGCTTCTCGTGCTGAGTGATGGCTCTCAGCCGCTCTGGAGCGGGCTGGTCGTGCTGCCGTTGGCGCTGCTGGCGGGCCCGATGATCGCGAGACTGATTCCTCGATTTTCGGCTGCAGAGCAGGCACGGCGGCTCGCGATCTTCGCCGTGGTCGTCTGCCCCTTGATCGTGACGACACTGATCGCGTTCGGCCACGTCTCGCTGCCAGATCCGGTGATTCCGCGCGAAGTTGCGCTCGCTCCGCCACTCGCGATACTCGCGTTCGTCGCGGCCTACGCGTTTGCGTATGACGGAAGGGCTGCTTTGGATGCATCCCTGGTGATCGCAGCCGGCTGCCTTCTGGCCTTCAACATCCACGCGGCGATGCTGCTCAATCCGGGGGGTGCATTGAATCCGGCCGAGCTCTTCCTTGGCACTGCCACGTCTCCTGACGTTCGACGCATGGTGGCAGACGTCGCTACCGTGACGGATGAGCTGCGTATTGCTCAGCAGATCGAGGGACGAAACGTAACCGGTGACATCGAGGTGCTGGCGCCATATGCGGAACCGCTGGCCTGGTATCTTCGTGGACAGGAGAACGTTCGGGTCGTGACGCAGATCAGCGACTCGCCGGCCATCGCCATCGTAGGATCGAATGACAAGGCACCACGCGGAGCGTACGCGGGCGAGCATTTCCAGGTATCGACAAGTGCGCCACCGCCAGATCTGTCGCCCGCTAGCCTGTGGCGGTGGTGGATGTATCGCGAGGCTGCCGGAAAGACGGGAACGTACGTGACGGTATTCGTCAAGACGCAGCTCGCCCAGAGATAACCTTCCCGCGCTGTACGCCGGGAGCGGTGCTCGCCCTGCCGCCGACGCGCGTCGGCGGGAGGACTGGCCCGGCAGTCGGGTCGTGGTACAAGGGGGTAGTAGATGGCAGTCATCGAACGACAATACGAGCGACAGTACGAGGAGCAGTTCTGGCTGCGGCCGCTGAGCGCGGCTATCCCAATTGACCGCGAGGCAGTTGCCTTCGTGGCGATAGTACTTTTCGCCGGCTTGCTCCGGTTCTGGGACCTGGGCTCGCGCATGCTTCACCACGACGAGAGCCTGCACGCCGTCTACTCGTACTACCTGTATATCGGTAAGGGCTACGTCCACGATCCGATGATGCACGGGCCATTTCTTTTCGAGCTCAATGCTCTGGTGTACTTCCTCCTGGGCGTGACGGATGCAACGGCACGCGTGGCTCCAGCCCTCTTTGGCACGATCCTGGTTGGCCTGCCCTATTTCTTGCGTGATCGACTGGGGCGGACTGGCGCGGTAGCGGCGTCAGCCCTGCTCGCGCTGTCGCCAACGATCCTCTACTACTCTCGCTTTATCCGACACGACATCTACCAGATCTTTTTTATGATGCTGCTGGTTATCGCGACGTTCCGCTATCTCAGCGAGAAGAAGACCTGGTATCTCTACCTCGCCGTCGTCGCCACGAGCCTCGGGTTTTCGGACAAGGAAGATACGTACTTCCTGATGGCGATCCTGCTTACCTTCCTTCTGCTGGTGAGCCGGCAGGATGTGCTCGACGTGATCCTGAAGGGAAAGGAGGCGGCCTCGCCCGCAACCGATCTCCTGGTCCTGCTGGGAACACTGATCCTGCCGCTATTCTCGGCGCTGCCGTACTTCTTCCTGCAGAACTCGAGTCAGACGACGATCGACCTGGTCTTTGCATTCAGCTTCGCCACGCTCTTCTGTATTGGGATGCTCATCGGGGTACGGTGGAATCGACCGGTCTGGACGCGCTCCGCGATCGTCTTCTGGGGCATCTTCATCGTTCTCTACACCACGTTCTTCAGCAACCCGAACGGCTTCAGCTCGGGAGTGTTCGGTTCGCTCCGGTACTGGATCGACCAGCAAGGCGTTGCTCGAGGCAGCCAGCCCTGGTTCTACTACTTGATCCTCCTGCCACTGTACGAGTTTCTCAGCGTTGGCATTGCTCTCGGCGGCGTGATCTACTGGCTGCGCAACCGAACCCTGTTCACCGATTTCCTGATGTACTGGTGTGCTGGCGCCCTGCTGCTCTGGGGCTGGGCATCCGAGAAGATGCCGTGGATGGTCATCGAGATGGCTCTTCCGTTCTGCCTGCTGGCGGCGATCACGCTAGGGCGACTGATCGACACGACACCCTGGCAGAAGGTGATTCGCGAGGGCGGTCTGGTGCTGGCGCTGACTTTCTCGCTTGCCCTCCTGGTCGCCGCGACGATCATCGGCGCGGGTTCGCCGTTCGGCGCGGCATCGCCAGCCGTGGCCCAGCATCAGCTTTTCCAGTGGATCGCGATGCTGGCGATTCTCGTTGGCCTCGTCTACGCGGTCTGGCACTACTGGGATCGGATCGGGGCGCTGACCGGGTGGAAGGTCATCGGCCTCACCGCCATCGCGGTGCTGGCTCCGTTCTCGATTCGGACGGCGTGGCAGGTGACGTACTATCACGGCGACATTCCGGTCGAGATGCTCGTGTACACCCAGACGGCACCTGACGTCGGTCTAGTGATGCGACAGATCAACGACATTGCCTACCGGTCTGGACAGGGCGTGAGCAAGCTGAACGTGGTCTACGATGCCGGGGTGTCCTGGCCCTTCGAGTGGTACCTGCGCGACTACACATCGCGGACCTATATCGGCAACGGCAATCCTCCGCCGGACGCGCCCGTCGTCCTGGTTGGCCTGGAGAACGGCCACGCCGATCAGGTCAAAGCGCTGCTCGGGTCGAAGTACGTTTCACAGCGCTATCGCCTGCGGTGGTGGTTCCCCGAGGACTACCGGGAGATGACGCCAGAGTCGATCGTGGCTGGTCTCCTGAGCCCGACCAATCGTGCGAAGCTGTGGCGATTCCTGCTTTACCGCGATCCGCCCGATCCACTCGGCTCGACCGATTTCATGATGTTCGTCCGCCGTGACCTGGCCTACGGGCCCTGGTCCGCGCCGCAGGCTAGCCCGACGACCGCCGACGACACCCTCTATGCGCAGCGTCACCGGACGGTTCCGGCAAGCCTGGTCGTGGGAGCGGCCGGCACGGGCGACCTGCAGTTCAAGGCTCCCAAGGGCGTCGCAGTTGGTCCGCAGGGCGATGTTTACGTCGCCGATAGCCAGAATAATCGGATCGAAGTATTCGACTCTCGTGGCCAGTTCGTCCGAGCCTGGGGATCGAAGGGCACGGGTCCGGGTCAGTTCAACGAGCCCTGGGGAATCGCGGTCGGACGAGACGGAGCGGTGTACGTCGCGGATACCTGGAACCACCGTGTGCAGGAGTTCGACGCCTCGGGCAAGTTCATCCGCTCGTGGGGCAGTCAGGTCGTTGGCCAGCCTTCCGCCAGTCCGGGTGAATTCTATGGACCTCGTGCGATCGCGATCGATTCCGCTGGAAACGTCTACGTGACCGATACCGGTAACAAGCGCGTCGAGGAGTTTGATGCGAATGGCAAATACCTGGCGTCGTTTGGCGGCCCCGGTGCCGGCCTCGGCTACTTCAACGAGCCCGTCGGAATCGCGATTGACGGGCAAGGTAACTTCTACGTCGCCGATACCTGGAATCAGCGCATCGAAAAGTTTGACCCGAGCTTCAAGCCGCTATCGAGCTGGCCAATCGACGGGTGGGACAGCCAGTCGGTCGAGAACAAGCCGTACCTGGCAGCGGACGCGTCGGGTAACGTCTACGCGACAGATCCGGCGAACAACCGCGTGCTCGAGTTTAGCTCGAGCGGTCAGCTCGTGGCCAACTGGGGCACCCTGGGAACAGATACTGCATCCTTCCGTCTGCCGACCGGCCTCGCGGTGGATGCCCAGGGCAATATCTGGGTCACCGACAGTGGCAACAATCGCGTGATGCAATTCCCACCGGTGCACTGACGGCGTTGTCTCGTTCCTTCCTGGTCGCGCTGGCCATCAACCTGATCTGTGGCGCCGGGCTGATCTGGGCAGCAACCGGGCGCCTGCACGTGACGGTTATCTATTCCGGCGATTCCGTGACCGGGATCGTTGGATCTGCGACGGTGACCGCGCCCGCCGAGGTGCACGCCGGCGGGCAGATTGGACTGTTCCTGCAGGGCGCCGATCCTCACGCTTCGGTGCAGTGGCCCGTCTCTCCAGATTCAGGTGCTCAGCCTTCTTCCACGCCGATCGCGGAGTGGTTCTACCGGCTTGGTGCCGAGAGTGGCTGGACCAATGTCCGGGTGAAGGACCTGACGAATGATCGCGTGATCTATCCCTCGTCCGCGGAATCGTCCGATGGTCAAGACTGGCGGTCGCGATTCGGCGACTGGTTCCATCACCCGTTGGGCGGAATGACCACTCCTCGGCCAGGTCTAGCGTCGATCGGCGCCACGACGACCGATCGCTTCGAGCTTGACGCGGATGTCCTGCGCCCGAGGAACGCGGCGGGGGTTTTGATCCTGTCTTCGGACGGTCTGAATGGCCTGTTGTTCTATTTTCGACCAGAAGACCGCGACGTGATGTGGTTTCGGGTTACGAACGGCCAGTGGGAGGGGCCGATTGCCAGCGCACCGTTTCACTCCTTCAAGCAAAGCGCGGTCGCAAGCGTTCAGGATGTGCTGCGCCTCGCGTTGGGCGGCTACCCCGGCGCGCTCGGCATCTTGATCGGCGCACTGGGATTGGGAGCCCTGGAAGCACGGATCTGGCAGATGGCGCGCTATCTCAATCGGAGCGCCCGTCCCTACGATCCGCTCGCCGAGTTCGCTATCGGGCAGGCTGGCGCGGTCTCTAGCGCCGTGATCTACGCGACGCCAGGCTACCCGACGCGGCCCGACGTCGAACCGTCCGGCAGCCCCGATCCAGGCGCACGTCGACTGGAGCAGGGGCGCGAGGACGTTGGCGATCCGGGGCACGCCGGGATTCCACCGCCTTTGGAAACGTCGGATCGCCGCGCGGGTCGACTGGCGCCGCCAGCTTCTGCGGTGGTAGCGAATGGGCGAGGTGACGCAGGGGACGATCAGGCTGCGATCCATTGGCGAGGGGTGATCGGGAGCGTATCACCCACGGTCGGAGCACTCCTTCTGGCCGGCGCTGCACTCGCGTCCACGCTCTACGTTGCAGACGTCGTCCTGCAGCGCATGCCTCACGTTCAGGACTCGGTGGCTTACCTCTTTCAGGCAAAGACGTTTGCGCTGGGCCGTCTATGGGTTCCCACGCCCGCGCTTCCCGAGTTCTTCCAGCACGAGTTCATCGTGATGAAGGACGGACGCTGGTTCAGCAAGTATCCTCCCGGCTGGCCGATGCTGCTGACACTCGGGGTACTGGCCGGAGCTCCCTGGGCTGTCGATCCGATCTGTGGAGCGCTCAGTATCTACGTCATCTATCGGCTAGGCGCGGAGATCTATCGCCCGCGTGTCGGCCTGGTTGCGGCTGCGCTTGGAGTGGTCTCGCCGTTCTTTCTGTTTCTTTCGGCTTCGATGATGGCGCATGGCAGTGGTCTGCTCTTCTGCCTGTTGTTTGCCTGGGGTTTCTGGCGCGCCGGGCGGTCCAGCCATCCACTGCTGCCCGCGGCTCTCTGCGGAGCTGCCTTCGGAGTGGGCTTCCTCATTCGCCCGTATACCATGATCGTCATCGCGCTGCCATTCGGGCTGGTTGCCCTGGTGCAGCTCGCCAGGCGACCCGCGGATGGGATCCGGCGATATCTCCCGGCGGCCGTGACGGCGACCCCTTTCGTCGCCGCTTTTCTGGCGTACAATGCCTACTTCACTGGAAATCCGTTCTATCCGACCCAGCAGCTCTGGTGGTCGTTCGATACCGTGGGGTTCGGCCCTGGGCACGGCCCCTGGGGCTTCACCCCTGTCGATGCGCTGAACAACACGAGTCGCAACCTGCTCGAGCTCCTCGAGCATACCTTTGGCTGGCCCGAGTTCCTCACGCTCTCGCTGGCGCTCCTACCGTTTGTCGCTGGACGCTTCCGCGCGTGGGATTGGCTCATGGGGGCGGCGTTCGTCGCACTGATCGTCGGGTACGGGCTGTGGTGGGCTGATGGCATCATGTACGGGCCGCGGTTCTATTTCGAAGGGCTGGGATTCTTCCTGCTTCTCACCGCCCGTGGTATCGAGGTAACGGTGGAACGGGCCCAGAGGATTGTCTCGTTCTCGGCTCTGGCGAGACGCTTTCGGATACCGTTGGCCTGGAAGGGCGTCTCGGATGTCCGGGCCAATTCCGGAGCGGACGCGGTGCGGACGCCGAGGATTCAACCGCGTATCGCGCCCGTGCTTGCATACGGTTTCGTCGCCCTGCTGGTCGCGTTCAACTTTGCCTACTATTTCCCCGGGCAGTGGCAGCTCTACCACGGCTACAACTACGTGAATCACAGCAAGCTCGACGCGGTCGAGCGCGCGGGCATCCATCACGCGGTCGTCTTCGCTGACGTCGGTCAGTCGTACGAATGGTGGGAATACGGGATGGTCTTCTCGGCGAATGATCCGCTGCTGCGCGGCGACGTGATCTTCGCGCGCGATCTGGGCGTGGCCGAAGACCGCAAGCTCATGGCCGAGTTTCCTGGCAGATCGTTCTACCGTCTGAGCGGTACTGACCTGCAGCCTTTCGATGCCGAGAGGGCACCTTGACCCGCACCCGCGACGTGAGAAGATGGGTAGGTCGCAGCGAGCAGATCCATTCTGAACGGCCCACTCTGGGCGCGTTTCGGGCCCGGCTGGTCCCGCAGATGATCTCTGATCGGATGAGTAAAAGTACCTTGCCGGGGCGGGGATTCATCCTCTAGAATGCGGTGCGCTAACCCGATAGGCTGCGTATCGCTGGACATGGCTCGTCGTCGGTCGCAGATAGCGAGGCATCGCCTGGGCGAGATCGCGTCTCCGGAACAGCACTGCTGCGTCTCTCGTCATGGCTAGGCGTCGACGGGCCGCTCGATCGGGGAGGAGAACGTGTCGGGGAAGCCGCGAGTCGTGGTCGTGATGCCCGCCTATAACGCCGCGAAGACGCTGGAGCGGACCTACGCGGATATCCCGGCTGGTGTCGTTGATCGCGTGATCCTTGTGGATGATGTGAGCCGTGATGACACCGTAGAGATTGCGCAGCGGCTGGGGTTGCGGGTCGTCATCCACGTGCAGAACCGCGGGTATGGTGGCAATCAGAAGACCTGCTACATCGAGGCGCTCAAGGACGGGGCCGACGTCGTTGTCATGCTCCACCCCGATTACCAGTATGATTCTCGTCGGATTCCCGCCCTGATCGAGCCAATTCTGCGAGGCGACGCAGATCTGGTTCTGGGCTCTCGCCTGGCGAATAGGGACGCGCTGGCTGGTGGGATGCCACTGTACAAATACATTTCGAATCGTTTCTTGACGATCGTCGAGAATCTCGCGTTCGGGCAGCACCTCTCCGAGTGCCACACCGGGTTTCGCGCTTACAGCCGGCGGCTCCTCACGACGATTCCCTTCGTTCTCAACTCCGACAAGTTCGTTTTCGATACGGAGATCATCGCGCAGGCCGTAGCCTTTGGTTTTCGCATAGCCGAGATACCGGTTCCAACCCGTTACTTCCCGGAGGCCTCGTCAGTCGACCTGAAGAACAGCGTGATCTACGGACTGGCGACGCTCGGAGTGGTGGCGCGTTACCTTGCCGACCGTGCCGGGCTCGTCCGCTCGGCACAGTTCCAGCGCCGACTTGCTGACGTCATCAGTCGCTATCACCTGGCGCAGATCAATTCAGCCGAGGGAACATCTGCGACTTCCAACGACGTACCCCCGGCGGTCACCACGTGATGCCGGGCGCGGCCACTGATCAGAAGCAAACCCGAACCGTCGCGCGGGTCGGCGGGCGGAACGTGGTCGTGACTGCTGCGCTGAGCCTGGGTCTCCTGGCGCTGGCGCTGCGGCAGGCTGACCTTGGTCTGCTCGCGCGCTCGCTCGCCCAGGTCAACTACACGGTTATCGCGGGCGCGGTCGCGATGTACTTCGTCGACCTCGGCTTTCGTTCAGTCCGCTGGCGGGTTCTCTTGAGTGGTGCGCACGAGATCTCGGCGCGCCGGCTGTATTCGGTCCTGGCAATTGGCTATATGGCAAACAATCTTCTTCCGGCGCGCATTGGCGAGCTGAGTCGCGCCTACCTTGTCGGGCGACGGGAGCAGATAAGTCCAGGCACGGTGCTGGCGTCGGTGGCGATCGAACGGGTCATTGATGGTCTGACCGTGCTGGTCCTCCTGCTCGTTGCGCTGCCCTCACTGCCGGTGGCGCCGTGGCTTGGCGCGCTGATGCGTCTGGCTGCGATGACCTTCGGAGCAGCGGTGGTGTTGTGCCTGGTACTCTCGACGGCTCGCCCGCTTTGGAACGCCGTGACCTCTCACCTTCTGCTTTGGCTTCCCACGCCACTGGCTGAGCGCGTGGCGCAGCTGCTCGATCGGTTCATTGAGGGGTTCGTGATTCTGCGCGATGCCCGTCGCCTTGGCGAGACCCTGGTGCTCTCGGTGGTAATCTGGCTCGTGGGAGCAATCACCTATCTTCTGGTCGCCGCTGCTTTCGGGGTCGCACTGTCACCGCTGGGTGCGCTGGCTGCTATCTGCGTGGTCAACCTGGCCACAGCCGTTCCATTGGCGCCAGGCGGGCTTGGAGCATTCGAGCTGGCGGCAGTGGCGATCTTCTCGGTGCTCGGGATCACCGGCACCCTTGCCGCGGGGATCACTGTGGTACTGCACGCGGTGTTGTTTCTCCCGGTCGTCGTCGTCGGGCTGATCTTCCTCTGGCACCTCGATCTCTCGCTGGAAGGCCTCTGGCTGGATGCGCACCCGCCAGGGGTGGAACCAGCGGTGGAGCGTGGACGGTGAAGCTCCAGGAATACCGTCGGCTCGGACGTGGATCCGCAGCCGCAGTGACGGCGATTGCGGTTGCTTACATCGCGCAGTCGTCGTTCATTCGTGCCGGCGACCTCGGCACTGGAATCGGCGCCTTCGCTCTCGCGGGCGTCCTGATCATGTACGCGATCCGCGCCGTGGGAGACATTCCGGACGTCCCGCTCAGCCGTCAGCAGGTACTCGCGATCATGACGGCGACGATACTGCTCGGCGCGGGCATGCGACTGTGGGATCTGGCAGCGATTCCCCAGGGCGTCTGGTTTGACGAAGCCGAGAATGGGCTTGTCGCGACGCGCATTTTGACCGATCCGGGCTACAAGCCCATTTACATCGGTGGCCTGACTCAGCTCCCAGCAATGTTTTTCTACTACCTGGCAGCGTGGGTCGGGCTGGTCGGATCGAACATCCTGGCCGTTCGGCTCGCGTCTGCGGCACTCGGGTTACTGACGATTCCGGGAGTTTATCTCCTGGGACGAGAGCTATTCGGGCAGCGGGTCGGGATAACCGCAGCCTTCCTGCTGAGTCTCTCGCGCTGGCACATCAATTTCAGCCGGTTCGGGATGAATGGTATCGCCGCGCCGTTCTTCGTCGTCTATGCCCTGTACTTCCTGGCTCGGGGATTTCGGACACGCGACTCGTTCGATTTCATGCTTGCGGGACTGTGCATCGGACTCGGCTTGAACACCTACCCGGCGTTCGGCATCGTCCCCTTACTTGTGCTGCTCTGGGTCGTGCACAAGCTTGTCGAAGGGCGGCTGGCCTTCGTCCGCGAGTATGGAACATCCCTGGTCCTGGCGGCAGTGATTGCCCTGATGGTGGTTCTTCCGCTCGGCGTCTTCGCGTGGCGCGAGCCGTCGGTGTTCTTCCAGCGCGAAAAGGCTGCGTCGCTCTTCTCTAGGAAGACCCCCGATGAGGCTCGGGCCGCGCTGATCTCCAACGTCGTCAAGCACGTCGAGATGTTCAATCTTCACGGCGACAATAACGGTCGACATAACCTATCGGGTGCTCCGGAGCTCGACGACGGGACGGCTGCGCTCTTCGTTCTTGGCATCGTGATCGCCGCGGCCAAGTGGCGCGAGCCGCGCTTTCTTCTCTTGATCCTGTGGCTGGGCCTTCTTCTGTTTCCAGCGATACTTTCGCTCGACTTCGAAGCACCCCAGTCGTATCGGGGCATCGGCGTGGTGCCGGTCACGGCGCTGCTCGCCGCGATCCCGGTCGCCTATGGGTGGGGGGCACTCCGCCACTGGTTCGGCGTGATGTCGACGCGGGTACCGGCGATGCTTGTCGCGTGCGGCCTGATCGGAATTGGCTACGCGAACGCCCATCTCTACTGGTTTCGCCAGATCTGGGATAGCGCATCCTGGCCGGCCTTTTCGACACAGGAGACCTTGATCGCCCGCGAAGCGAATCGGCTCGGTGAGAGTTACTCCTTCTTTCTGGATCCGATCTTTCTCAATACACCCACGATCAAGTTCCTCGCTCCCTGGCTGACCGACGCGCGGCCTTTCGTTCCTCCACGAGACCTGCCCTTCCACGACGTCCGCAACACCACCGTCTTCGCAAGCGACCTGAACGTGGGCTGGGTCGACGCGGTGCATCGAGACTATCCTAACGCCGACGTCAGGGCCTACCAGGCAACGCCACGCTCGCCACCCATCTTATATCAGGTGACCGTGCCGGCCGACCAGATAGGCGCAATTCAGGGCCTTGTCGGGACCTACGCAACCGGTCCAGCAGGAAGCACTCGGCCGGCATACGTCCGCGAGGACCGAAACCTTGACTTTGATTGGTCGAAGTCGACTCCTTTGGAGGTGCCGTTCTCGGTCGCCTGGAAGACCACGCTGACGGCCCCGAGCCAGGGAACCTATGTGTTCAAGCTCGACGCCCCGCCACAGTCACAGCTCCGCCTTGATGAGATGCCACTTCTGCGAGGTGGCGAGCAAAAGTCGATCGACCTCGCACAGGGTACCCACGCGCTGTCCCTCACTGTCGAGATGAACGCACCGCACAACGTACGGCTTTACTGGCAGCCGCCTGGCGCCGCCCTATCGCCGATTCCGTCGAACGTGATGTTCGTGCCCCCGGTCCAGAATCGCGGTCTGCTCGGTCGTTACTATCGGGGCCCGGACTGGAGCGGGAGTCCGGTGCTCGAGCAGATCGACCCGGTCATCTCGACCTACTTCCACCTTCTCCCGCTTCCCCAGCCCTTTACGGTGGACTGGAGTGGCAAGATCGACATTCCCGCGACGGGGATCTACCGCTTCGGCACGCAGTCGATCGACGCGTCCTGGTTGTACGTGGATAACCAGCTGGTCGTGGACAACAGCCACGGGCTCGATCAATACGTCGAGGGCGCGGTCAACCTGACCGATGGCCTGCACGACATCACGATCCGTTTCCTCGACCGCTCAAGTCACACTTTCATCCGGGTTTACTGGCAGCCGCCGGGAGGCCAGCGAGGTCTGCTGCCCGGTGACCGGCTCTTCCCACCGCAGGCGGCGTATCCCGAGCGCGCCGGACCGCTTGGGACGCCTGAGCCATTCCGACCGGCGCCGCCCGGTCCAGCTCCGACCCCGGTCGCGCAACCGTCTAGAGGACAGGAACCTGCCACGCTGCCAGTTTCGGCGATGACACTGCGTCGAACGATCACGAAGCCACGGAGCGGAAAGGGAAGCCTGATGGATCCGCGCGGAGTGACGGTGGATCAGCAAGGGAATCTGTTCGTCGTGGACAGCGGAAGCAGGCAGGTTGACGAATTTCGCGCGTCTGGCGAGTTCGTCCGGTCGTTCGGTGGTGCTGGCGAAAGCGAGGGAGGGCTCAGCGAGCCGGTGGACGCTGTCGTGAACTCGAAAGGCGAGCTGGTCGTCCTCGACGCGACGGATGGATGGCTCGTCCGATTCTCAGCAGAAGGGGCATTCCTCGGAAGGTTTGGCGGTCCGCCGGTCGGCTTCTACCATCCCCGTGCGGTCGCGATCGACGCGGCGGGCAATTACTACGTCGCGGACACCGGAACCGGACACGTGGATATCTTCGATCCAAACGGGAATCTCGTGAAGAAGATCGATCTCAATCAGGAGAAGCCGAGCAAGCCGATTCAGCCCGTTGGCGTCGCGGTCGATTCCCGCGGATCGGTCTTCGTGACCGACGCGGCAAACTTCCATCTCACCCAATACGATTCCACGTTCCGGGCCGTCCGAAGCTGGCTGCTACCGGCTTTCAGCAGCGTGAAGGGCGATCACGTGGCTGTTGCCCCGGATGGAAGTGTCTACGTCAGCGATACGCCGGGGCACCGGGTGATTCGCATCGATAGCCAGGGAAGGATCGTCGATCAGGTGGGAGCGAGCGGCCAGATGGATCAGCCAGTCGGGCTGGCATGCGACGCGGCTGGGAATGTCTACGTCGTGGATGCGTCCAGTCGACAGGTTCTAAGCTTCGGGGGGTAAGGTTTCCTCCGCCGATGCCCCGCGTCTACGGGACGCTCCCAGCTGCTGTGAATCGAGCACCAGGCGCCTCTCACGGGTTCCAGAAGAGCACGGATGCCTTGCCCACCGGCGCTCGGCGTCTGTCGGTCACTGGTCCGCGGTGTGTTCTTGAAAACCGCGATGCAGTGTCGGCCCCGATCATCACCGAGGGGCTCGCGACGTGGCGCGGCCGCGTCAGGGATTCCGCGACGTTTCGATCACCCGAACTGGTGTGAGTGGCCGAAGAACCGTCGGAGGAACGACGGTGAACGACGTGTTCGGGTCGACTCGACCGTCGGGAAGCGGCGGAACCCAGTTCCAGCGCACGACTGAACGACCGCCGTTCGTCATTGTCAGGGTTATCCGGACCGGGTGTGGGCCTGCTTGGAGATCAACCGTCGTCCCAGACCCCACGGACTTCCAAGAATCGGGCTTCACACTGGCGACATCGACCGGATGGTTATCGATTTGCAGACCGACGACGCCATCGGACGAGAAGGCCATTCGATAGGTTCCAGCGCGTGGTGCGAGAAGCCAGCCGTCCCACTCGATGCGATAAGGGGTGGAGGTCAGCGGGACGTACTGGTGTAGGAAGGCCGCGGCGACGGTCGTGTCGAGAAAGGAGGCGCTCAGGTCGGATCCCGCGCTTGCTTTGGCGTTGCCGCCGCTCGTCACGTGACCTAGAAGTCCCCACGGCGTGTCCATCAGAGCGTACGTCTGGTCGGGCGTGATTGGTTGGAACTGCGAGGTTGGACTCTTCTCGCCAAGCGGCCCGAGCCGAGAAAGTGAGAGCCTGTCCGTGGTCGCGTCGACCGTCGCGGACAGCCGGACGAGATGCAGGCCACGCGCCGCGTCGATCTCTACACTCCACACGCCGCCACGGTCTGCCGTAAGCACCTCGACGTCGTCAATGGACAGCTTCGCCGGTCGGCTGGTCTCCAGCCGAAATCGATAGTGGCCCGACTCGGGTAAGCGTATTCCAGCTCGCCACTCGACGTTCGCGGGGAGGACGGTCCCAGACGGGATCTCCCCGAACGTCTGAACTCGTGTACCGGAGCCCGTGGAAGATGCCAGCCGGACCATCACCCCGCGAGTGCGCTCGATCTGGTCTGCCGAAATCTGGTAGGTGTTACGCCCGTCGTCTGGTGCAAGCCAGCGACCCAACGGATAGATCGTCTGAAGAAGCTGGGCATAGGTGGCTTGATTTGGATCCGGGTAGAGAAGGAAGGATAATCCCTGCCCGGGACCCGGGACCGGAAGTGCATCGCTCTGACCCGCGGGAGCTGCTGGCGGTACAGGGGTTCCCGTGGCCAGAATCGGCAGCTGCTGCCCCGGGTTCGCCAGGCGTCCCCGCTCGGCTTGCTGGGCGAGGAAGCGTACCCAGCCCGAGTTGACCATGTGCTCGGACGACTCCATGGAGTAAACCGGCCCCACCTTGCCGAGCTCGGCGACCTGCATTCCTTCACCAGTGATCGGGGCCCACGGCTTGGCCATCGTGCCGTATCTCGCGAAGTAGTAGTACGTGTCGGTCGTCATCACTGCTACGGCGAAGACTGCCAGCCCCGCGCCCGTCAGGTATCTTATCCTCCGTTCGTCGAGCGCGAGACCCGGCCCGGTTGGATGCGACAGCTCCAGAGCCGAGATGAGGCGCGGGATCGATCCCGGAAGATAGGCTGCAAGGTCGGTGACCAGTAGTGCCAGGATGAGCGGTAGTGCTGGAAGGGCCCCGGTAGCTCGAATGTAATTTGGTGTTTCTACGGTCAGAATGACGCCGCTGAAACCAATCCAAAACCAGATGCACAAAACCGCGTGGCGAGGATCTCGCCATGCTCGAGCCAGCACGTAGAAGATGGCCAGGATGGCCAGTCCACCGAGGGGCTGGGGGTAGACCGGTCGTCCCATTGGAAGAAATCCACCACCATCTGGGTACCGATCAAACATGCCAAGCGAACGCTCGAACTGGAGGATGAGCACTTCGGACGTGGGCATCCCCGGTCGCAGGTAGCTCAGACGCACTTGATTCTTCGGCAGCAAGGCTGACGTCTCGTCATAGCGCAGCGTTGCCTCGTCCCGATGCTGCTCGAGGTGCACCAGAAATGGGGCTACCGCGATACACGCCGCGGCAGCCGCTACCAGAGTACGCGATACCAGCTTTGGTCGATCTGCCTTCGGGGCGTGAATCCAGAACACGACCGTGGTCAGCGATGCTCCTACCGCCCAGAGCCGGGCAGACGGGTAGAAGTACAGAGATAATCCTCCGGTCAGACCGGCGAGGGCGAAAGCCCAGAACCGGCCGGATCGCGCGCCTTCCAGAAAACCGCCAATTGATAGCGCCCAGAGTAAAGCGGTGATGCCCGCCTCGGAAACGAAGCGACTGTGCTGCACGGTGAGAGCGCCGGTCGCGGCGAACGAGGCCGCCAGCAGACCGACGCGCCAGCCGAAGTTTCGCACGCCGATCCACGAAATTACCCCGACGAAGGCCAGACCGACGATCGCGCTCAGGGTTCGCGCTCCGGCGACGGTAGGGCCAAATACCTCGATCCCGACTGAGAGCACTCGGAAATAGACCATGTTGATGTAATACCATCCGGAGTCGAACCAGGATCGCTGGTCGGAGCCATCGAGAATGCTCATCGCAGTGATACTGCGATCTCCCTCGTCGGGATGGATCCCAACTGGGATACTACCCAGTGCGATAAATCGAACCGCCGCTGCTACGACAAGGACGAGGACGAGCAGAACCCACGGGAGGTAGCGTCGGTAATCAGGACGTGGCTCGCCACTCGTGGCGGACGGAGTGCTGCCCCAACGCGCAGGCCAGGCGGCAAGCCGCGCCGCGGGCGTGGCCATTACCATCGCAACCAGGGACATCGACAGGATCCACAGCGGCGGCCCCAGGGGATCCGCGATCGACGTCTGAAGCCGACCGACGTTGATGATGCAGAGGGCTCCTGCGATCAGTAACCCGATCACCAGGAGAGGCAGCAGTGAGCTGGGCGGCTTCTCCAGGCCGTCGGGAGGTGGCACATCGGCGACGTCGGCTCGGGCTTGAGTGTCGTAGCGCTCCAGCTTGGCCGAGCTCTCGGCTTTGGCAGGATCCGCGGAGGGGGCGGAGGCCAGAAACAGGGCCGAGAGCAGATACAATGGGAGTCTGATCCAGCCGCCGAGGATCTCACGCTCGGTCCAGCCCGGCGGCGGGGTAAGCAACAGACCGGCGATGAAGCACGCCGTGGCCAGCGTGAGTCTGCTGAAGGCCCCCAGTGACTGAAATGCGTGGAGTGAGGTGCCTATCAATCGACTGATCGCGGCGGCAGCACGACCGCTCGTGCCATCACGCGCGCGTGCCGAGCGAGCGAAGATCTTCCCCGAAGATTCGCCCAGATGGGTGCCGCAATGGACGCAATAGGCAAGACCAGGGATCGTACGTCGGCAGTTCGGGCACTCCGTCAGGTTCAGCCTGGTCCCGCACGTACCACAGAAGGACCACTCCGCTGAGCACGGTCTTCCGCACGATGGGCATACCACCAGAGAGGGATCCGACGTCGGTATCATCTGGGATTGGACTACCCCCTACAGGTCGTGCGAGAAACCAGCCAGCGATCCTCGCCTGATCGAGCGGATTATTCCGGATTGATCCATTCGCGTCAACAGCAACTGTCGTTAGAGCTGGCCCACACGCTGTCATCAGTCTGCCGTGCGTAGTGATGTTGAATGAAGCGTGGTATAATAGGCCAGATGCAGGTTCGCCGTCCGTCGGGCGGCGAACAACGTGTTCGAAAGATAGCGCTGGCAGAGGCCGGCGCGTCCTTTCTGGCTCGCGCGGATGGCGGTGTCTGGCACCCGCTGCCGTCTGGACCGAGCCAAACCCAGAGAAAGGAGTTCCCCAGGTGCGGGAATACGAGCTTACCCTGATTCTTCGTCCGACCCTGAGCGATGAGAGTGCGCGCGGCACGACCGAAAAGGTCGAGGGGTGGATTACCTCGAGCGGTGGAGAGATTCTTAGTGTGACTCCCGTCGGACGCAAGCGATTGGCTTATCCGATTGACCACCAGCGCGAGGGAACCTACACGGTGATGCAGTTCCGTACCCGGCCGGATGCGGTTGCCGATATCGAGCGCAACCTCAAGCTCTCCGAAGATGTCCTGCGGTACATGGTGGTACGGCACTGACGTGCCGTCTGGCCGTCGTGTCCGCGAGGGGGACTGGAGCGCGGATCGGGGCCGCGGGCAACGGCGCGTGCCCTGCCCGGTTTCGCTCGATAGAGTCCAGGTGCTCACAGGGGGCTCGCGGGCAGCGAGCTTGCGATTCGGGCAGGTGACTGAGAAGCGCAGGAGATAGTGAAGATGGCTGGCCTGAACAAAGTCATGATTATCGGGAATCTCGGTCGCGATCCGGAGATGCGTTATACGCCGAATGGTGCAGCGGTGACGACGTTCTCGGTCGCGGTCAACCGGCGGTGGACTTCACAAGATGGTCAGCCGCAGGATGAAACCGAGTGGTTCAACGTCGTCGCCTGGAATAAGCTCGCCGAGACGTGCAGCCAGGTGCTGAGCAAGGGCCGGCTGGTCTACGTCGAGGGCCGGCTGCGCACGCGCTCGTGGGATGGCCAGGATGGCCAGAAGCATTACCGGACCGAGGTTATCGCCTCTGACGTCCGGTTTCTAGACAGCGGGCGTGGACGCGGCCAGGACGCGGCCGGTACGTCCGGCACCGAGGATGATCTCGGAGGCGATATCGAAACGGACGATATACCGTTCTAGGTCGGAGCGGACATTCGCGAAGCTCCGGGGCGCCCTGACGCCAAGGATTGGTGCCACGGACGGGCTGTTCCTCCAGGACACGCGGGTGGCCACCCAGATGGCAGCAAGCCAGGAGCGTTCAGGGACGCTCGAGAAGGTTAGGGGGTCAGATTCCCCCGGAGTAACGTTTGACGGAAAACGAGGAGGACATTTTGGCGATTGAACCAGGTTCGACGGCGCCCTCGGGCGATGCACCGAGCGGGGCCCCAGCGCCCGCCGGCGCGCCTCGACGCGGCCGCGGTCGTGGACGCTACACACCGCGTCGAAAGGTGTGCCAATTCTGCGTCGAAAAGATTGACATTATTGACTACAAGGATGTGACGCGGCTTCGACGATTCATCTCGGAGCACGGAAAGATCGAGCCGCGACGAAAGACTGGTACCTGCGCCAAACATCAGCGGCGGCTTTCAAAGGCTTTGAAGCGAGCCCGCCACGTCGCATTGCTGCCGTTTACCGCGCAGCATATCCTGGCGCAAGGACAGGGTGGCTGGTTCCAGCCGCCGCCTTTCATGCCACAGGCGGCTGCACCGGCTGCCGCGACGCCTGCTCCCGCGCCCGCCGCGCCGCAACCAGGCACTCCAGAGGCAGCGGCTGCGCCGAGTGGTAGTCAGCCGTCGGCGGAGTCGCCAGCGAGCGAGGAGAATCAGTGATCGGCTCGGAGCCAAGCACCAAGACGCAGCCCCATGGAAACGCGCCCGTATCGCCCTAAGCGAAGCGTTCGGTATGCCGAGATCGCCGCGCGGCGGCCGGCTCGGCCTGTGTCCGCCGGTACGGCCGGTCGCCGCTCGCGCGAGCGGCGACTGCAACGGGCGGCGATCATCGGAGCAATCATTGCCGTTCTCCTTGTCATCCTGATACCCGCGTACGGCTACTGGCGCGAGGTTCTCCACCTGGGCGACGCACCGCTCGTGATCGTGGGCGGCGAGACGATCACCGTGGAGGATTATGCTCGGTACCTCGGGACCCGCCAGGCAATCCTGACCCGCCAGATCTCGCAAGCGCAGGCGGCCCTGCCAACCCCATCCGCGCTTCCCACCTCCGCTGCGACCGCGACCGCGTCGCCATCAGCAGCGTCGGCTGGCCCAGCTCCGTCGGCGACCGCGACGACCACGCTGACCGATCAGCAGGCCGGTGCTCAGCAGACGCTGCAGACGCTCTACAATGAGCAGTCTGGCCTCTCGACAACCGCGCTGACCGACCTCGTCGAGGCGCATCTTCTGCTGCGCGAAGCGAAGAAGCGGAACATCGTCGTGAGCCAGCCCGAGATCGACAATGCGCTGCGCTGGATGATGAGTCCTCCTCCGCCAGGTCTGGAGCAGACGCTTGGGCTGGAGGCGGCGCCTGCGCAGCCTGCGGGAAGCAAGCTCGTGACGATTGAGCAGGCCAGACAGGCGCTGATGACGATCATCGGGAACGGCCGCTTTCTCAGCTCGAGCCAGATCGATGAGCTGATCCTCAAGCCAGCGGTCATCAAGGCGAAGCTGCTCGACGAATACGGTAAGAATGTTCCTCGAACATCGGAGCAGGTGCACGCCCGGCACATCCTGGTCGCAACCGAGGACGAAGCAAAGAAAATTCGCGAGCAGCTGATGCACGGCGCTGACTTTGCCACGCTGGCAAAGGAGAACTCGACGGATAGCACGAAGGATAAGGGCGGCGACCTCGGATGGTTCGGGCGAGGGGTGATGGTACCCGAGTTCGAGCAGGCAGCATTCAGTCTGAAGGTCGGGGAGATCTCGCAGCCGGTCAAAACGCAGTTCGGATATCACATTATCCAGGTTCTCGAGAAGGATCCGCATCACCCGGTCGACGCAGCGCAGGTGAAGCGTGCCGAGGACCAGGCATACCAGACCTGGCTCGGGCAGCAAGAGTCCGACTCGACCCAGGTCAGCTATCAGGAGACGACGTCGAAGCTGAGCTGGGCACAGTCGTACGTGGGACAGGGGAACTGAGCCGCCGGTAGCCTGATCTCGGACGATAGGACCCTGGCCGATAGCGGAGGGACGACCACCTGGGTGCTGCTCGCTCGAGATGCTGACGTTTCAGGCTGTTTCTGGCTCCTCCTAGTGGTGTGTCAAGCAGAAATTGATGGGCGGAGGCATTTGGGAAAATTGGCCCGCAGGGCCAATTTTCCCAAATTGCTCCCCCGCATATTTCCGTTGGCGGGGCACTAGAAGCAAGGGATGACGATGTTATCCTTCCCGTTTCCCCGGTCGGGCGTCCTGCGTTGCCGTGGGCGTGATCTCGCCTACGGACAGCGCACGCTCGTGATGGGCATAATCAATGTCACCCCGGACTCGTTTTCGGGAGACGGTATTGGCGGTGCAGTGGATGTGGCCGTCGAGCGAGCGGTACGCATGGTGGCGGAGGGAGCCGATCTGATCGACATCGGCGGCGAGAGCACCAGGCCCCACGCTCGACCGGTCAGCGACTCCGAGGAACGCGCGCGGGTCGTGCCGGTCGTAGAGGCAGTGGCACGCGCGGTCTCCGTCCCGATCTCGGTCGATACGCGGAAGCCGAAGGTCGCCGAGGCCGCACTCGCTGCAGGGGCGCATCTCATCAACGACGTCGCGGGGTTACAGCGGGATCCAGAGATGGCTTCCGTTGTCGCGACCTTTGACGTGCCCATCGTCGTCATGCACTCGCCAGGCGAGCCCTGGGATGTGCCCTGGCCCGCGACCTACGCCGACGTGGTCGACGACGTTCGTGCGTATCTCGACCGGTCCATCCAGATTGCGCTGCGCGCGGGAGTACCGTTTGGCCAGGTTATCGTGGATCCAGGCTTTGGCTTTGGCAAGTCAGTTGATGATAATCTCACGCTCTTGCGCCGTCTCGGCGAGTTCCGCAGCCTGGGCGCGCCGGTTCTGATTGGTACCTCGCGCAAGAGCACGATTGGGACAATCCTGGGCGTGCCCGTCGACGAACGTCTCGAAGGAAGTCTGGCGACGCTTCCGCTGGCTATCGCACAGGGAGTGGACATTGTTCGCGTGCACGATGTGCGGGCGTCCGCGCGAGTAGTGCGCATGGCCGACGCGGTGGTTCGAGGTTTCGTCGCCACGGGTGACCGGTGATCGATGCCTACGTCGGGCTAGGGAGCAATCTCGGCGACCGGCAGGCTCGCGTTCGGCTGGCGATCGATCTCTTGGCCGCGACGCCGGGGATCAAAGGGCTAGCCCGATCGTACCTCTACGAATCGGAGCCCTGGGGATTCCGCGATCAGCCAGCATTCGTGAACGCCGTGGTCCGGGTCCAAACCGATCTCGGTCCGCTTCAGCTCCTGATCACACTGCGCCGAATCGAGGCTAGAGTGGGACGAACGCCGACCTTCCGCTGGGGTCCACGCGAGATCGACCTGGATCTCCTCCTCTATGGCGACCAGCAGATCTCGCGACGCGGCCTGATCGTCCCGCATCCGTCGATGCACGAGAGGCTCTTTGTCCTGGTTCCGCTGCGTGATGTGTGTCGAGATTATCGACTGCCGACCGGCCAGGGTATTGACGAGGCGATCGCGCGGCTCGGCGGTCAGCAACAGATCTGGCGCCTGGCCGGCAGTTGAGACCACGCGCTCGTTCGTTGACAACCCCCCGGGCATAAACTACACTTGGACACTGGAAGTCTGGAACCCGGGTGATACATGGAGACCATTGAAAAGACGCAGTCGTTAGAGGCTGGGCGGTGGGAGCTGGTTGGACCGCGGACCGGCGGAACGGTATCGGTAATTGCGCCGTCGCCCCGGTTTGACCGCGATCAGACCATTTTCGCCGGTACGCTGGCGGGATTGTATCGCTCGACTGACGGGGGCGTCCACTGGAATCCGTCGGGTAAGGGTCTGAATAGTCCTTTCATCGACGCGATTGCCATCTCCCCAAGATTTGAGAAGGATAAGGTCGTTTTCGTCGGTACGCGGCAGGGTGGGATTTTCCGGTCGTCCGACGCTGGCGAGAGCTGGTTTCCGGTCGAATTCTGGAGCCAGGGGGCGTCGGTGACTGCGCTCGCGCTTTCGCCGAGCTTCGGTCAGGACGGAATTGCCCTCGCGGGAACCGAGGGATCCGGCATCTTGAGATCAACCAACGGTGGGCGAAGCTGGAATCCGAGCAATTTCGGACTTCTGGACCTGTCGGTGCTCGCCGTGGCGATGTCGCCCGACTTTGCTCAGGATCAGACGGTTTTCGTAGCTACGACGTCGGGGCTGTATCGCAGCCCAAACGCGGGACGTGCCTGGCGAGCCGTGGATATTGGCGATGGTGAGTACGTCGTCCAGTCGCTCGCCATATCGCCCGCGTTCGCGCACGACAAGACCCTGTTCGCGGGAACCGAGGCGGACGGGATCTTCCGCTCGCGGAATGGCGGGATGACCTGGGAGCAGATCAACGAGGGGCTGAGTGACCTGAGTGTCAACTGGCTGGCGCTCTCACCAGGCTTTGCCGGTGATCGGACGATTCTCGCCGCGACGAGCGACGGGATCTTCCGGTCGACGGATTCTGGCGACCACTGGGAGCGGGTGAGTGAGTCCTCGGTTATGGCCGTTGCAATCGCGGGCGGTGGCGACAAAACGCCGGTTGCCTTCGCCGGCCAGGCGCAGGGCGGTATGCTGCGCTCCGAGGATGGTGGAAAGACCTGGTACGCCGTCAATGAGGGGCTTGCCGGGCGGCTGGTCGTCGGGCTGTGGCTATCGCCGCGCTTCCCGCAGGATGGTACGCTGTTCACGACAAGCCTCGACCAGGGGGTTGAGCGCTCGTTCGATCACGGAAGGACGTGGGAGCCCGCGAACGAGGGCTTGCCGACGATGCAAATCCCCGCGCTCGCGGTCTCGCCCGGATTCGCGTCGGATCAGACGCTGTTTGCCGGCTGCTCCGAGGGACTATACTGCAGCCGAAACGCCGGTCGGACGTGGGAGCCGTTTGGCGATGGCCTGGCCGGGACCGACGTACGTCTACTGGCGCTTTCGCCCGCGTACCCGTCGGACAGCACCCTCTTCGTGGCAACTGGAGATAACCGAATTTTGCGGTCCGACGACGATGGGCTACACTGGCAGCCGCTCAAGCAACAGCTGAACGAAGAGGTCGTCGCGCTTACCTGCTCGCCGACCTTCGATCGGGACCGCGTTCTCTTCGTCGGAACCTACATGGTCGATCCGAAGCAAGGAACGGGGGTCGCTGCCATCTGGCGAGGCGATGAGGCGGGCGACAAGCTCACGTGCCTGACGACCTATCGCAGCAACAATCGGTGGGTTGCGTTTGGTATTCCCGCGACATTTGGCGACACCGGTATGGTGTTCGCTGGTGTCCACAACGCGGTTCTTCGGCCGATGGTGCCGAGCGTTTCGGCAGAAGGATTCTCTCGTCGTCGAGTCTGGAAAGCCGAGCCAGTCGCGCCGATTACCGGGTCGGTGGTCGCGCTCGCGGTCTCGCCGAACTACGCAGACGATCGCACCCTCTTTGCCGCGACAAGCGATGGCGTTTACAAATCAGCAACTGGCGGGCTGACCTGGAAGCACCTGAGTGAAGGTTTGAGCCAGACGTCGATCGTCGCCGTGGCGCTCTCGCCCGCGTATCACGACGATCGGCAGGTCTTCGCGGTGTCTCTTGGCGGAGAGCTCTGGCGTTACCTCGATCGCTAACGATCTGGCGGGGCTGGATGGGGGCGTCTGCGCAAAGGCTGGACCAAAGACGGGGTCTTTTCTCGCGAACGGAGAGTAAGGCTGGGATAGCGGGCGTCATCGTCGCGCTTCTGGTCGTCGTCGGTCTCGTCGTCTATCGCGAGGTCTACCACGATCGGATTTTCCCGGGCGTGGAGGTGGCGGGCATCTCGGTTGGCGGAATGACCCCGGATCAGGCGCGATCCCTCCTGGAAGAGCGGTTGGCTGCTTCGGTCGGCGTCCCACTCGTCGTCGAGGCGAACGGTAAGCGGTGGGAGCTATCGCGGCGATCGCTTGGCGCGCATTATGACCTTGACGCGCTGGTTCGCTCCGCGTTTTCAATTGGGCGATCCGGTACCGTGCTGAATCGCCTTGGTACGCCGCTGCTCATCCGTGTGCGTCCACGTGACCTCGATGCGACGATTCAGCTCGAAGCAACTGATTGGACGGCTGCGCTTGGACCAATCTCCCGAAGCATCGACCGTCCTGCCGTCGACGCGCGGCTGGCGGTCCTGCCGGATCATACCGTAAGCGTGGTTCCGGAGAAGCCCGGTGTCCACCTCGATCTTCCCGGAGCGCAGCGCGAGATCGCGACGGCGCTCGTCGCGGGCGTGACCGGGCCGATCAAGCTGCCCGTCGTCGAAGTGCCTTCACTTGTTCGGGCGAGGGACCTGACCGAGGCCCAGAAGATGGCTGCCATGGCGCTCAGTGGACCGGTCACCGTGGCCTACCAGGACCGGACCTGGCAGCTGACCGTCGACGAGCTCCAGTCTGCGCTGATTCTCCCGAACGGGATGAGCTCACGCGATGGCGCCGCTGTCCAGATCAACCCGAAGGTAATCGACCATTTCGTGCAGGAGGTCGCATCGCAGGTCGATCGTCCAGCGCGCGATGCCCGGCTCGTCCTCCAGGACGACCGCGTGGTTCTGCAGCCATCTCAGACAAAACGAACGCTCGACCAGGCGGCGACGAAAGCTCAGGTGCAATCGGCGGTGTTCAGCCCCCGGCGAGCCGTTTCGGCGAAGGTTGACGAGGCACCGCCCGCGGTAACCGAGGCTGATCTTTCCTCCGCGCTGACCCTGGCCAACACGTTGATCGGCGCACCGATTATCCTGAACGCGGCAAACGGGCAATCGTACACGCTCGGGACGTCCGATCTGCGGAAGATGCTGGCGCTTCCGACGGATCCGTCGGCCCAGCGGGACCAGCGTCCCACGTTGGATCCGGCGAAGCTGCAGGCGTACGTGGCTCGGCTTGCCAGCAGTATCGACCGGCCCGCCTTGAACGCGCGCTTCCAGTATAGTAATGGGCACGTTCAGCCGATCCGCGACGGTATCGCCGGGCAGCAGCTTGATCAGGAGACGACGGTCGATCTGATCCAGAAGGCAGCCACCGGAGATCAACGGACGGTAAGCCTTCCCATCGCGACGATTGCTCCGGCGATCACCGCGAGTGACGCCGATAAGCTCGCCGGCCTTCAGCTCATCCAGGAAAACTCGACCTCCTACGCTGGCTCGATTCCTCCGCGCAAGCACAATGTGGAGCTCGCCGCGTCGATGCTCAACGGCGTGGTGGTTGCGCCCGGGCAGATTTTCTCGTTCAATCAAGAGCTTGGTCCGCAGACGCTCGATCGCGGCTTCCAAGTTGGGTACGGGATCGTGGCGCAGGCGAATGGATCGGTGAAGACGGTTCCGTCCGTCGGCGGCGGTATCTGCCAGGTTTCCACGACGCTCTTCCAGCCAGTCTTCTGGGCGGGCTACGAGATCGAGGAACGGCACTGGCACGCCTACTGGATCGCGCATTACGCGTCCCATGGGTATCCCGGTCTCGACGACACGGTCGACGATGCTTCGGGCCTGGATTTCAAGTTCAAAAACAACACTCCCAATCCGATCCTGATTCAGTCGTCGACCGATGGGACCAACGTTCACTTCGCCCTGTATGGCACTCCCCCGTCCTGGACCGTCCACGTCGATAAGCCAGTGATCAGCAACATCGTCAAGACGGACCGCACGCTTCGCGTCCAGGTCGATCCGACGCTTGCTCCGGGGCAGAAGATTTACACCGAAGCCGCTGAAGACGGCTTTACCGTCGTCGTGCGGCGCGTCGTCGACGAAGGAAATGGATCGGTCCGCGAGCTGGTCCTGCGGAGTGTCTACGCGCCATCGCACAACGTCATGGCTGTAGGTCCAGGCACACCCGCGAAGCCGGAAGCGCCGAAGACGTAAGGTCCGCGATCGAGCACGTATTCATTGGGCACGTCGCTCCGCGCGGTCAGGGCGCGGGCGACGCTTCCGGGGTGATCGGCGGCCCGAGAGGATTGCTGCGGACGACGTAGGCGTCGAACTCGCCGAGTGAGGTGTAGCTTCGGCTGCCGTAGTTGGAGAGAATCCTCAGACGAAGCCAGCGGCTCTGGGCGACCGGAAAAGTGAACCGTTGCGGGCCATCGACCTGGCGCAGCTCCCATTTACCGATCGTCACGAACCCTCGATCCGGTCCCTGGGTCGAGGCTTGGATCTCGAAATCCTTCGCCCAGGTGTCCCGCGGCTCATCTGGCTGCTGGGTCAGGATGACCTTGGAGATAGTCGAGACGTTCTGCTGCTCGACGACGATATCCTGTGGGAAGGTGGCACTGGCCGAACGCCAACCCGGGTAGCTGGTTCCCACGTACTCGTTAATCAGGTGTGTGGCCTCGTATCCGTGCTGCTGGCTGGTGAAGAAGACGAGGCGCGCGCCCAGAACCGTGCTATTCACATTGACTCCCTCGGGCGTCTCGAAGGTTCCAGCAGCGGCATAGCGGAATCTCGCCATCATCTCCGGCGTGATTGGCTGATCCATCAGGCCCCGAAAGGCGTAGAAGATCCCTCCGCAGATCAGCGCGATAACGCTGATAATGATCATGGTGTTGCGCAGCGAACGCAGCATGCCGCCGATGCGGTCCGCGACGGTGGGCTTCGAGGCTTCCATGAACTCGAGCTCGTCGACGCAGTGCTGACACAGGTACTGCCCTCGGTACTCGCGTGTGCATTCTTCACAGAGCCCGGTCTTACATCGCTCGCACTTCCGATCGGCTGGACGGTGCGGGTGAAGATAACATCGGTTTCGTGACTCCGCATATGCCTTGAGCATCGCCGTTGCCCCGACTGTGACGCACGCCCTGGCGCAGACTCGGGCGTCAGGACGTGTGGATATGCCCGTTCGAGCCCGGGCAGAAGTGACTTCCTCCTTCGAGGGGGGTCCCGCAGACCGGGCAGCGCGGCCGACCACTGGCAAGCACCTCTGTGATCGACTCGCTCAGCCTGGATAGCTGACTGCGGGAGCAGAGACAGCGAAACGATGGTGGGTCGTCGGGATCTGCTTCGACGTCGTGCGCGACGAGGACGAAGAGCTTGGTTGCTTCGTCGAAGCCCAGGCCAAGGCGCCCCACGCGCATCTCGACCGAAGCGGACCCGCTGAAGACCTGCGCGGGCGACGCCGTCCGCGACTTGGGATCGTTCGCCGACCAGAGCACCCGTACCTTCATGAGGAGCTGATCCACGGCGAGGCCAAGCGCTTGGAGCTGTTCCTTCTCGAGCCACAGGAATGCGGTCTGCGTGTCGTTCTGGACAATCAGCCGAAACCGCCGACTCCCTGGCCTGCCGACCGCGTCACTCTCGATGCGCTCGACGACGTCGAAATCGTGGCGTTCAGGTGACATAACGCATAAAACTCCCTGGTGCGACCGCATCGTGCCGCTTATCGCAGACTATATTCTACCCAAAACGTGCACCGAATGCGATGACGGATTGCCCGCCACGCCCGCCAATGCGCTCGCACCGGCACGACGATCCGACGCATCACGTAGTGTGTTCACGTGTCGCCGATCTGCCGTCGCGAGCGACCCGGAGGGCGGGTTACGCGAGCGCGGATAGCCGCTCTTCGAGCTTGGCCAGCTGCTCTGCAAGCGCCTCGCGGCGTGCGCGCTCTCTCTGGATCACGTCGGCTGGAGCCTTTGTCGTGAATCCTGGTTCGGCCAGGCGTCGATCCAGGGCCTCGGCCTGGGTACGGAGCCGTGCAAGCTCTGCCGATAAGCGCTGACGTTCGGCATCCAGGTCGATCATGTTGGCGAGTGGGAGATAGATCGCGACTCCACTGACCAGAAGATGCAGGGCTTGCCGTGGTGGCTGCGCCAGTGTCTCCGCGATCGTGAGCGGCTCAACCCGTCCGAGCCATTCGATGACTGGCCGCTCTGCTTCGAGTGTCGCCCGATGCTGTCCTGCCGCGACGAGCGCGGGAATGCGTCGATTGACGTCGACGCGAAACTCGGCCCGCGCGTTGCGAATTGCTCGGACGGTATTGATGACCAGGTCCAGCTTGCGCTCGGCCTCGTCGTCGGTCGGTCCGGCCTTCGGCCAGGGTGCCGTGATCAGCATTGACTTGCGGCCGGGCAGGTGATCCCAGATCGCCTCGGTCACGTAGGGCATGAACGGGTGCAACAGCGCAAGGATGGACTCGAGCACGTGATAGAGAGTCCAGCGCGTGGCGTCACGTCGTGATTCGTTGCTCGAGCGCAGCTCGACCTTGGAGATCTCGATGAACCAGTCGCAGAACTCGCTCCAGATAAACTCGTAGAGCACGCGCGCGGCTTCGCTGAACTCGAAATCTTCGAGCAACGAGGTCGTGTCGCGGATGATCCGATTGAGTCGGCTGAGAATCCAGCGATCGGACGTCGACAGGTACCGGGACGACGGGGCAGACACGGGCGGGCTGCCGGTCGAAAGAACGTAGCGCGACGCGTTCCAGAGCTTGTTCGCAAAGTTGCGCGCGCCCTCGAGCTTCTCCTCGGAGAGCCGCATATCATTGCCCGGAGCGGAGCCCGCGACGAGGGCGTAACGCAGCGCGTCCGTCCCGAAGCGTTCGATGACCTCGACGGGATTCCGGACGTTCCCCTTCGATTTCGACATTTTCTCGCCGTGCTCGTCACGAAGCAGACCGTGCAGATAGACGGTGTGAAACGGTGGCTGCCCGGTGAACTCGAGGCCGAACATGATCATCCGCGCGACCCAGAAGAAGATGATGTCGTACCCGGTTTCGAGCACTGACGTTGGATAGAAGTAGCGCAGATCGTCGGTCGTATCCGGCCAGCCAAGCGTGCTGAATGGCCACAGCCCGGAGCTGAACCAGGTGTCGAGGACGTCCGGGTCCTGCCGAAGCTCGGCCCCCTGGCACTTGGGGCAGGACGTCGGCGTATCCACGCTCGCGATGACCTGGCCGCACCGGTCACAGTACCACACTGGAATTCGGTGACCCCACCAGAGCTGACGCGAGATCGGCCAGTCGCGGATGTTCTCCATCCAGTTGAAGTAGACACGGGCAAACCGCTCCGGAATGAAGCGGATGCGACCGTCCCGCACCGCCTGGATCGCCGGTTCGGCGAGTGGCTTGATCCTGACGAACCATTGCTCGGAGATCATCGGCTCGATCACGTCGTTGCACCGGCTACAATGTCCGACGCTGTGAACGTGATCTTCGACGCGCACCAGGAGCCCCTGCTGATCGAGCTGCCGTACGACTGCCTGCCGGGCGGCGTTCCGATCCATTCCCGCGAAGGGTCCTCCCTGATCGTTGATCGTACCGTTCAGGTTTAGAATGTTGACCGCGGGCAGACCGTGGCGCTGCCCGATCTCGTAGTCGTTCGGATCGTGCGCGGGCGTGACCTTGACTGCCCCGGTACCGAAGTCCGGATCGACCGCGGTATCGGCGATGATCGGGATGACACGGCCGATGAAGGGCAGCATGACCCGCTGTCCGACGAGTCCGGCGTAACGCTCGTCGCTTGGGTGGACGGCGACCGCGGTATCGCCCAGCATCGTCTCCGGGCGGGTCGTCGCGACGACGATGTAGTCGGGATCTGTCTTCGCCTCGTCCACCGGAATCAACGGGTAACGGACGAAGTAGAGCTTGCCGGCCGTCTCCTCGTGGTCGACCTCGAGGTCGGACAGAACCGTGGTACATCGCGGGCACCAGTTCACGATGTAATTGCCGCGATAAATCAGGCCTTTGTCGAACAGGCGCACGAAGGCGACGCGCACGGCGCGCGATAGCTGATCGTCGAGGGTGAAACGCTCGCGCGTCCAGTCAACCGAGGCACCCAGGCGGCGAAGCTGCGTATTGATGATATTGCCATACTTGTGCTTCCACTCCCAGACCCGAGCGACGAACTTCTCGCGTCCCAGATCGAAACGCGTCAGCCCTTCCCTGGCCAGCTCGGCCTCGACGACATTTTGTGTCGCGATGCCGGCGTGATCGGTCCCGGGCAGCCACAGTGTCGGCTGGCCGGTCATTCGATGCCAGCGGATCATGAGGTCCTGGAAGGCGACGAACATGGCGTGTCCGTAATGCAGCTCGCCCGTGACGTTTGGCGGCGGGATGACGATCGTGAAGGGTTTGGTGTTCCAGTCGATCGTCGGGGTGAAGGCACCTGACTGCAGCCAGCGCTCGTACAGCTCTTCTTCGACCAGCCGCGGATTGAATGCCTTGGGCATCTGGTGAGCCGTCGTCATCTCGGCCATGAAATCCACTCCCCAGAAAGTGGTGGAAAATAAATCCCCTTCGCCTCAAGGACGAAGGGGACTCGTGGTACCACCTTGATTCAGCCGTCCTGAACCTGCAAGGTTCAGACCAGCCCTCTGCAGCTGTAACGGGCAGACCCGGCGCTTCCTACGCCCGTGGGAATCAGAAGCGCAGCTCCCGAGCGACCTTCCGCGGGCGCCAACGAAGGGGCTCTCAGCCGCTGACCCCTATCTCTGACGTCGCGCTACCGCGTACTCCTCTCGTTCTTTGCCCATCTATCGGCGAGGGCCCTGCTCCACGCCCTGGCCGGCGCCCAGTGTTTTCGCGCGGGAGACGTCTGGGAGTCGCTCTTGGAAAAATGGACCGCACGGTCATCCTTCCAAAAGTCAGACCCGGACTGCTCTCCCCGGGTCGTGCACTAGTGTCAAGCAGAAATTGATGGGTGGACGCATTTGGGAAAATTGGCCCGCAGGGCCAATTTTCCCAAATTGCTACCCCTCATGTTTCCGTTGGCGGGGCACTAGTGGCGCTATCCGTCCGCTTATGCTATGATTTTACGCGTGTCCGCCTGGCGCGTCAAGGTGACGACTGGCTGCCGGGCGTTGTTTGTGCATCGTGTAGAGACGGCCAGACGGGGGTATCAAGCCTCGTCTGGCTAATAATCACGGAGGGGCTTGTTTGGTTGAAGGCACTCGGACAGCATCTGTTGATCGAGCTCTACGGTTGCGATCCGGGAGTTCTCGACGACCTGGAGCACGTTCAGCAGACTATGCTCCGTGCCGCGGATCTGGTATCCGCCTCGGTCATTCAGGTCGTTGCTCATAAGTTCCAGCCCCACGGCGTGACGGTCGTCGTCGCAATCGCCGAATCGCACCTCTCCGTCCACACGTGGCCAGAGTATGGGTACGCCGCGGTGGACGTGTTTACCTGTCGTCCGGAGCCACTCGACGCGGAGGTCCAGGATTTCCTGATCCGGAGCTTCCACGCGGAAGACGCGACAAGCGTGGAGCTGAAGCGCGGGATCCTGGCCGGGCGACTGGCGGGTGCGGCTCTCGCTCCCTAGCCGAAGAGGCCAAAGGGCGTACCTCGTCCGCGGGCGTTCGTCATCTGGCGAACGAGCTTCTGGGCCTGACGGAACTGATTGAGGAGCTGGTTGACGTCGGCCGGCTGAGTGCCGCTACCACGGGCAATGCGCCGACGTCTGCTACCGTCGATGATCGATGGATCGCGACGCTCGGCTCTCGTCATCGAGCTGATGATTGCTTCGACGCGTCGCAGCTGTCGGTCGTCGAGCGCCTCGGCCGGGAGCTGCTTGACGGCGCTCCGAAACCCGGGCACCATCTCCAGAAGCTGACTCAGCGGTCCCATACGTTTCACCTGCTGGAGCTGCTGGAGAAAATCCTCAAGATCGTAGGTGCCGCTGCGCAGCTTCTTCTCCATTCCAGCCGCTTGCTTCTGGTCGAGAGATTCCTGCGCTCGCTCGATCAGCGAGAGGACGTCGCCCATTCCCAGAATGCGCCCGGCAAGCCGGTCCGGATGGAATTGCTCGATCGCGTCGAGCTTCTCGCCGACGCAGATGTACTTGATCGGAACCCCGGTAACCGCGCGGATGGAAAGAGCAGCACCGCCACGGGCGTCGCCGTCCAGCTTCGTCAGGATCAATCCCGTCAGAGCGAGACGACGATGGAACTCTTCGGCGACGCGCACCGCGTCCTGGCCCGTCATCGCGTCGGCGACGAGCAGCACCTCCCTGGGATTGATCCGCGATTTGATCGCGCTCAGCTCTTCCATGAGCGCATCGTCCACGTGCAGGCGTCCCGCCGTGTCGAGGATCACGACGGTGCTCGCGAGCTCGCGCGCTCGACCGAGCGCCCGTTGACAGATGTCGGGTGGCGCGCCAGCTGACTCGGAGTAGACGGGAATATCGATCTGCCGGCCCAGCGTGATGAGCTGCTGAACCGCCGCGGGACGCTGCATATCGGCCGCGACTAACAGCGGCCGCTGGCCCGATTTTCGAAGCTGCAGGGCGAGCTTTCCCGCCGTGGTTGTCTTTCCAGATCCCTGGAGGCCGACCAGCATGATGACCGTCGGAGTACCACTGCCCAGATCGATTCGGCTGGCCGTGCCCAGCATTGCAACGAGCTCTTCATGGACGATCTTGATCACCTGCTGGGCCGGGCTGAGGCTTTCAAGAACCTCCCCGCCGACCGCGCGCTCGCGAATGCGCGCGACAAAATCCTTGACAACCTTGAAGTTGACGTCGGCTTCGAGCAATGCCATTCGCACCTCGCGGAGCGCTTCGTCGACGTCACGTTCGGTGAGCTTGCCCTTACCCCGCAGGCGCTTGAAAACGTCCTGCAAGCGATCGGTGAGAGTGTCAAACATCCGTGCTTTTCATCCCCACGTGGCTAGACCACTGCCATCGTGTAGATATTATACTCCATCCGCGCCGTCGCGGTCAGCGCCGTGCCCCGCGGCTGAACCACCCCGTTCGAGGCAAACCACGACCGTCAGTGCCGAGACCCCCCATCCGTTGACCTTGATCGCAGACGTAAGGCACTATATAATGGCCACGTCTAGCGGTCCTCCGACGGGACTGTCGAGAACTCTCACTGGCAGGAGCTAATGGCAATGCCGCAGATCAAGCCACTGGGTGACCGAGTTGTTGTGCTCCCGACTCCCCGCGAGGAGACGACGCGCGGAGGTATCGTTCTACCGGACACCGCCAAGGAGAAGCCACAAGAGGGCAAGGTGATCGCCGTCGGCCCGGGACGCGTGACCGAAGAAGGGAAGCTGGTGCCCCCTGACGTCAAGGAAGGCGACACGGTCATCTATGCGAAGTATGCTGGAACCGAGATTCGACTGGATAACGAGGATTACCTGATCTTGAGCGAGCGTGACATTCTCGCCAAGCTCTAGCCTGATCAGACCGACGATGAGCGCCCGGTGTACTTGAAGCGCCGGGCGTTTTGTCAATGATCCCCTGTCCAACCCACGTGGAGGTGTAGATGCCCAAATTACTGCTCTTCGAGGAGGAAGCCCGCCAGGCACTGAAGAAAGGTGCAGACGCCGTGGCGGACGCAGTAAAGACGACGCTCGGGCCGCGTGGCCGTAACGTGGCGATCGATCGACGACCACACGTTCCGATGGTCACCCACGACGGCGTGACGGTCGCCAAGGACATCGAGCTCCTGAATCCGTTCGAGAATATGGGGGCGCAGCTCCTCAAGGCTGCGGCTCTGCGCACGAACGACGTCGCGGGCGATGGAACGACCACCGCGACGGTCATCGCCCAGGCAATCATCTCCGAAGGTCTTCACCAGATGGCCAATGGCGTCAATCCGATGCTGATCAAGCGCGGGCTTGACGCTGGGCTCGACGTCGTCGTTCAGTATTTCCGTCGTGCCGCTCGCGCGATCCAGGGACACGAGGATATTGCCCACGTCGCGACGATTGCCTCCACTGATTCTACGATCGGGGAGCTCCTCGCCGATATTCTCGACAAGGTCGGACGAGACGGCGTGATTACAGTCGAAGAGTCTCGGAGCATGGGCGTAACGACCGAGTTCCAGGAGGGACTCGAGATCGATCACGGGTGGATCTCGCCGTTCTTCATTACGGACGAATCTCGTCAGGAAGCGGTACTCGAGAACACGCTCGTACTGATCACCGGCCGCGTGATCAAGCAGATCTCCGAGATCGTGCCGGTTCTGGAGCGCGTGATCGAGGCGGGCGAGAAGAATCTATTCATCATCGCCGACGACGTCGAGGGCGACGCGCTGTCGACACTGGTTCTGACCAAGATGCGCGGCACGCTGAATATCCTTGCCACCAAGCCACCGGGCTACGGCGATCGACGGAAAATCGAGCTGGAAGACATTGCCACGGTCACGGGAGCGACGGTCATCAGCGAGGAGTCTGGTCACCGACTGGAAGACGTGACGCTGAAGCATCTGGGGAGAGCACGCCGCGTGGTCAGCGATAAGGATCGCACGACGATCACTGGTACGGGCGAGCACGACAGTGCGGTGCAGGCGCGTATCTCCGACCTGCGCTCGATCCTTGCCGAGACGTATGCCGATTACGACCGCGAATGGCTTCAGAAGCGTCTGGCGCGCCTGAGCAGCGGCATCGGAATCATCAAGGTCGGCGCAAGCACGCAGGTCGAGATGCAGGAGAAGAAGCTGCGCGTGGAAGACGCTCTCTCCGCGACGCGGGCGGCGATCGAGGAAGGCATTCTGCCGGGTGGTGGCATCGCGTATTTGAACGCGGCGATCGAGCTGGCGGGGCTAACGCTGCCGGGCGATCGAGGCGTCGGCGTCGCGATTCTGCGCCGCGCCCTCGAGGAGCCAGTGCGGCGGCTTGCCGAGAACTCAGGCGTCGGCGGCCCAGTCGTCGTCGAGAACATTCGTCGTGCGCAAGCCGAGGCGAACAACTATAACATCGGCTACAATGTGATGGATGGCACCTACACCGACATGATCGAGGCGGGCGTGATCGACCCGGTGAAGGTTGCGCGGATCGCCCTGGAGAACGCTGTTTCGGTTGCCAGCGTGATTCTGACGACCGAGGCGCTGGTGGCAGAGCCGCCGGAGAAACCTGCGCCACCATCCAAGAATGGCCGACGCCGACCGTACTGACGTCCTCGCAAGGGAGATGTTCGGGAACAGCTTGACCCTCACCACTCCCCTGGTGCTGTCCTGATGTTTGTCATCGGTCTCACCGGGAACATCGGCTGCGGCAAGAGTACGGTCGCCACGATGCTACGCCAGCTTGGAGCGGAGGTCATCGACGCCGATACCGTCGCGCATCAGGTGATGGCCCCACCGGGCCCGGTCTATGATGCGATAGTACGCGAGTTTGGATCGCAGATTCTTGCCCCGGACGGAACCATCGACCGCCGCAAGCTCGGGCAGATCGTCTTTAGCGACCCGGCGGCACTGCGCCGGCTCGATGCTCTGGTCCATCCAGCTACCAGCGCGGCCATCCGCCAGATGATTGCCACGTCGTCGGCGCGCGTGGTTGTCGTCGAAGCAATCAAGCTCATCGAGAGCGGCACGTATCGCATCTGCAACTCGGTGTGGATCGTGACCTGCGCGCGCGAGCAGCAGATTCAGCGGCTGGTTACTGAACGCGGCCTGAGCCGCGAAGATGCCGAGCGGCGAGTGAGTGCGCAGGAGCCGATCGATACGAAGCTCATCTACGGCGACGTCCTGATCGACAACTCCGGTAGTCTGGACGATACACGACGGCAGGTACTGAACGCCTGGCGGCGACTGGGTCTTGGGTAACGGCAGATGGGCCCATCGCCCGGGTGCCGTCCGCCGCGCCGCACGCGAGGCGCGGACGTCGCGGGTTTTCGCGCGGCAGCTTCGCGGACGGCAAAGTAGGTCTTTGTTCGGCCCGTGGAGGTCAGCCGACGGCACTCGTTCCGGACGTGGCGAACCCGCTTGGCGAACTCCGGATCGTCAGAAAGCCTTCTGTCGGCGCGCCGGGCCGATGGCGCGGTACTGGCCCCGTAGATCGTTGAGGCGGATGGCCAGCAATCCCCGCAGTCCGCGCCAGGACTCGCGAACCGGATCGACCCGCTTTGTCCCGACGTATTGCCACCGGACCGGAACCTCGGCGATACGGCACCCCATCCGTCGTGCGAGGTAGAGAAGCTCGACGTCGAAGCCCGCGGTCACGGTCGCGCCGCGCGCCTGGGCCGCATCGCCCCGGTAGACGCGCAGGGCCGAGCAGAGCGTCTGAGCAACGCTACGTCGGAAGCACTTGAAGCCACACTGCGTATCGCGCACGTCGCCGACGTCGACGATCAAGCGACGGAGCTCGACGAAGCCACGCGCCATGATCTTGCGAATGACGGGAGCGCCGGCCCGCTGCTCGGCGCGCGAGCCGACGACGACGTCGAAGCCGTCGCGGAGGTACGGAAGCAGTCGCTCGAGATCTTCGACGGGCGTGGCCTGGTCCATATCGCAGAAAAGGACGTAATCGCCAGTCGCCGCGAGCACGCCCGCGATGACTGCTCCCGCCTTTCCCCGATGGGGCTCTTTCAGCAGGTGGACGCGCTGGTGACGCGAGGCGAAATCGGCAACGATGGCGGTGCTGTCGTCGTCGCTTCCATCGTCGACGATAAGCACTTCGCGGCAGTAGCCGCGCGATTCGACGTACGCCGCGACCCGCTCGAGAACCCCGGCGCGGAGGTTTGTCTCCTCGTTGTAGCAGGGGATCACGATTGAAACGCTTGGGGTCTCGGGCAAGACCAGGCTCCTTCGACTGAATAATGCGCGGAGGGCAAGGCACAGACGATCCTTGCGCAACGTCTCAACCGTGCGAGTGACGCCGTGCGCTCGTGATCTTCGCGCCGCGACCGGTGACTGCCAGCCAACGGAGCGAGTACGAAATCATGCTTCGTTCCGGGGCAGGGTGTGTGCCGGTCGAGGAATTGTACCGGCCCCGGGAGAGCTCCGTCAATCCAGCAAGGCGCCCGGAGGAGCGATAGTCGGGGCAGGCCAAACATCCTAAATCGGCCGAGGCGACGGTGGACAATGCGCGGTTCACGGTTGCGCGGAGCTGGACATTGGAGTGGAAGGGCTGGCGGGGC
>CADDYW010000016.1 GCA_902810745.1 Chloroflexota bacterium
TGGCCGAGGTACCGGTCACCAGCGTGAGCTTCTCGCCGGTGCGGTAGCGACGCTCCTCCGCCCACCGTGCCGCAGGATACTGGGTTATCGCCAGGACAAGGCCATCTCTGGCCCCCGGCCCGACTAGCAGCGCTGGCTGGTCTGCATCCGGGTTCGGGAGGCGGGTGACCGGCACGCCCAATCGGCGAACCCGTGCCTCTGCACGGTGCAGATCCTCGGCGAGTAGGTGCAGGGCCGCGATCTCGCCGAACGGATGCGAGGCAGGATGCCAGGATATCCCGAGCTCTCGAGAGATCTGCGCTGGCGTGAGCCACCTCAACGTGTGCGGCCCGAGGATGAACCCGTTCTGATTGTCGATCGAGGGCGCATCGGTGTAGGTGAGAATGTGATCCAGCCGAAGCGCTGGTTGCATGCCAGCTACATCCTGTATGGTGGTGATCAGCTCGTTCCAGACCGTCCCGTCGATCCTGGTCCCAGGGATATCACACCGGTTCTCGATGTCCCATCCGCCTCGTCGAATCGAGCACGCCGCCCGCGTGGACGCCGGGGCAGCTCAGTCCGCCGACCCGCTGGTCCAGGCATGGCCGACAATGTCTGCGAGCCGTGAGACCAGCTCGCCGAGGCCCGCGACGGATGCGCGACCGGCCCCGCGGCTTCGCGCCGTAAGCGGACCGGCGTGGGTCTAGCCGGTACGGCGGCCCCGTGCCGAGAGCAGATCTCGGATCAGCCTGATAAACTGCTGGCCGCTCTGATGCCACGTCGGAAGCTCGCGCGCCCGCTCGAGCGCAGCGCGGCCCAGACAGCGGCGGAGCGTTGAATCGGATGCAATCCGAGTCAACGTCGCCGCGAGCGCAGCAGCATCCCCCGGCGGGACAAGGATCCCTCCATCCCCGACAACCCAGGGGAGCGAGCCGACCCGCGTCGCAATAACCGGCAGGCCCGCGTTCATCGCCTCGGCGCAGACGATGCCGAAGCCCTCGAAGCGCGACGGAAGGACGAAGACGTCCGCCGTGGCGAACTGACGAGCGAGTGCCTCGCCGTGGAGTAGCCCGTGAATCCGAATGCGCGCGCCGAGTCGGTGACGCTGGATGAGGGCACGGACCTGCCGGGCATAGGCTGGATCGCGCTCGTCGCCCACGAGGTCGAGCTGGATAGCGTCGCCTGCTCGGGCCATCGCTTCGATCAGAACGTCGATTCCCTTGACCGGCGTCCAGTTGGCGACGCAGAGAGCACGACAGCCTGCCTCGCCAGCAGTCGTCGATCTCGGCACGGTCTGCAGACCGTCGCGTCCGGGGAGGATAACCACGCTATGCTCCGGGGATGCGCCCATCGCGATGAGACGATTTCGGAGATCCGGGCTCACCGCGACGAGACGGTCGACGTGGTGCACCAGGTGACGCTCGAAGAGCCGCGTGAGCCACTGCTGCCCGCCGGGTACGAGGGCGCTCGGGAGCGTGTGCATCAGCGCGACAAGGCGCACCTCCAGACGCCGTCTAATCCACTCGAGCAGCCATACGCTGGAGGTCAGAGCAATACTATCGATGACGACAACCGACGGTCGCACGCGTGATAGCGCCAGCCCTAGAACCGGCACGCCAAGCGGAAATGGCCACGCTGGCAGGACGATCTCGACCGTGGACCGGCCGCTGCCCCGGAGCGCGTCAAGCATTCGCCGGTTGTAGATGAATCCACCGGTCGTCTGGTTCGGATCGCCAGCCGTGACCAGGACGACCGGACGATCTTCCACCGCGTGGCCGAGATCGATCGACGCACTCATGTCGGCTGCCGCCGATCATGAGATTGTGCAGCCTCAGCGCAGGTCGCCTTCACAGCCGGCGAAGGCGTCGGGGGACTCCCAGACACGGACCGCAAGGGTCGTGAGCTCCGACGCACGCAGGAGCGGTGAGATCCGCTCGTAGAAATAGCGCGCGATAGTTTCGGCGGTGCTGTTCTGCCCGGCAAAGGACGGTAGCTCGTCGAGGTTCTGGTAGTCGAGGTCGGCCACGACGTCTCGTGCTGCCTGCTGAAGCACGCCAATATCGTAGAGAGTACCGTCACTACGGAGCGATGGACCACGGACCACGATCTCGACCCGATACGTGTGCCCGTGAAGGCGGGCCGCCGGGCCGAAATCGCCACGAAGTCGGTGCGCCGCCTCGAATCCGGTCACGATCCCGATCTCAAACATCGATACCTCCCAGTGGCGGAGAGCAAACGTTCAGGTAGGATGACATCATCCCTGCTTCGCCTCAGTCGTAGGTCAGGACGACCTGAACGGTCTCCTCCGGCTGCTCGGCGACGAGACGGTACGCATCGGCGGCGTGGTCGAACGGAAGGCGGTGCGTGATCAACGAGGCGAGCTGGAGCGAAGGCAGGAGATGCTTGACGACCTCCAGCCGACGCTCGCGCCCCCACCGTGGCTGAAGCGCAGGATCGACCGTCGAGACCTGAGAGCTGATCAGCCGTACCCGGCGACGGTGGAAAGCCCCACCAAGCTGGAGAGTCACCGGCTTGACGCCGTACCACGAGCAGACGACTACCGTTCCCTGGAAGGCCACACTATCAATCGCCTGCTGCAGCGCGCCACCACTGCCGCTCGCCTCCAGCACGACATCCGCGCCAATTCGGCCGGTGAGAGAACGAATCTGTTCGGCCACGTCGTGGCCCGGAGCCAGTACAATATCCGCGCCGACGGTCCGCGACAGCGCCTGGCGTAACGGCAGCGGGTCAACGCCGATGATCAGTCCCGCGCCAACCCGACGGGCGAGCTGCGTGAGCAGCAGGCCGACAACGCCCTGGCCGAAGACCGCGACGCGCTCGCCAAGCCGGATTCCCGCGTCGAGCATCACGTTCACCGCCGTCTCTAGATTTGCAAGCAAGACTCCGTGCTCGGGCGGAAGGCTGTTCGGTAGCCTGGCTACCAGCTCAACCGGCACGACGTACTCGGTCTGATGGGGGTGATGGACGAATACCAGATCCCCCTCGTGGACGGCCTCGACGGCTGCGCCGCGCTCGACGACCTGGCCGACACTCGCGTAGCCATACTTGATCGGGAAGCGGAAGCTCCCGCGCAGCGTTGGGAGATCAAGCTCGGCATCTGGAGGCACCTGACCCCGGTACACCAGCATCTCGGTGCCGTGGCTCAGTGCCGAGACAACTGTACGGACGCGCACCTCACCGGAGCCAGTCGTCGGAACATCCTCTTCTTGGAGCTCCACCTGTCGAGGCCCGGTGAACCAGACCGCACGGGCCCTCCTCGGCGCGCCGTCGCTCTTCGACGACCGGAAAGAAGACAGATCTTCAGGCTGCCGCACGATCGATCTCCGTTGCGAGCCGCCCGTCGACGATGACGTCCGGACCGAGCCGAGTGACTCGGACGTCGGCAAGGGTCAACGCATCAGCCAGATGGCAGATACCCAGATCGCCGATCGCCGCGATCCCGGTGCCGATAAGTTTCGGTGCGATACAGACGACGACGCGATTGGCGAGGCGTTCGCGAAGGGTCGACGTGATGATCTCCCGCCCGCCTTCGATCAGCACCGAGCTGATGCCGCGGGGCGTCAGCGACCGCAGGAGATCCCCGAGGCTGACGCGGCCGCTGGCATCCGAGGGAATCGTCAGCACCTCGGCGCCACGCCGTCGTACCGCGCTGATCCGCTCCGGCGCAGCCCGTTCGGTCGTCGCCACGAGGGTTGGCGCCAGGCGGTCAACCAGCACACGCGCCTCGAGCGGAAGACGTAACGTCGAGTCGACGACGACGCGCATGGGCGAGCTGCCTGGGACAAGGCGGACTGTCAGGCGTGGATCGTCGGCAATGACGGTCCCGACCCCGACGAGCACCGCGTCGTGGTCGGCACGGAGCTGGTGGGCAAAACGGAGCGCTGCCTCGCCGCTGATCCATTGGGAGTGGCCGGTGGAAGTGGCGATCCGGCCGTCCAGGGTGGCAGCGTAGTGGATTGTAACGAACGGGCGACGTTCCGCCGGCCAGTCATTCCTCGGTGTCATCTCCTCCCCCGCGTCCCGTGTCCGTTGCATCGGGCAGGCCGTGTATCGAGATCGTCGACGGTGAGGCCGAGCAGATGGCCCAGGCGCTCGGCCTTCGTCCGCAGGTAAGGCAGGTTCACGGGATTTGGCGTGGTCTCCAGGGGAACACGCTCGACGACGCGAATGCCGTGCCCCTCGAGCGCTCGGAGCTTCGCGGGATTGTTGGTCAGCAGCCGGACTCGGGCAACGCCGAGGTACCGGAGAATCGCGGCTGCCGAGCCGTACTCACGTCGATCGACCGGCAGCCCGAGCATCAGGTTCGCGTCGACGGTATCCAGCCCATCGTCCTGGAGCGCGTACGCTCGAATCTTGTTGACCAGTCCGATTCCGCGTCCCTCCTGAGGCAGGTACAGGAGGATACCACCGTCCGAGGTGGCAATCCGAACGAGGGCTGCCGCGAGCTGCTCGCCACAATCGCAGCGGAGCGAGCCGAAGACATCGCCGGTTAGACACTGGGAGTGCAGACGAACGAGTGGTGGGCGCGAGCCCGAGACGGTGCCACGGACGAGTGCCAGCGATACTGATCGGGTCTCGTCGACCTCGAAGGTCATCACCCGGAACTGACCGTAGCGTGTTGGGAGGGCAGCATCGGCGAGACAGGTGACCTTGTCCATACATCACCTCTTCTCTCTGCAGGCAGCAAGGGCGGTGCCAATCACGCTCCACGTTCCACTGGGATTCGCGGCACCCGTTTGGGTGAGACACGAGAACGCTTTGAAGAGGCCCGAGGGGACAGTCCCAGGGAAGGTGGAGAAGCCACCCCCCTGCGCGTGCTGGCAAACGGTGGACGCAAGAACAGGTGATCTCCCCGCTGCCACGTCACAAAAGTCGATCGACATCCTCGCCGAGGTTGTCGAAGTCGCGGGCGATCGTTCGACGTAGTCGTAGAGCCGAGGTTCAGACCGTCGCCATCGATCGAGAGCCGTGGCTCAGATAGATGAAAGCAGGAGACAGGTCAATGCGATTCATGGTTATCGTCAAAGCCACTGAGCAGAGCGAGGCGGGCATCCTCCCCAGCCCGGAGATTCTCGCGGCGATGGGCAAGTACAACGAGGAGCTGGTCAAGGCCGGCGTGCTCCTCGCGGGTGAAGGTCTCCACCCGAGTTCGAAGGGCGTGCGCGTCAGGTTCGCGGGCAGCACTCGGACCGTGATCGACGGACCCTTCGCCGAGACCAAGGAGCTGATCGCCGGTTTCTGGCTGATCCAGGTGACGTCGACGGAAGAGGCGATCGAGTGGGTCAAGCGTGCCCCGTTTGATGGCGGCACCGAGATCGAGATTCGCCCGGTCTTCGAGACCGATGACGTCGCGCCGAGCGATCCCACGGGCGAGATCAGAGCGGCAGAAGGGCGGCTCCGCGCGCAGGTTGCCAGGAAGCAGTCCTGACGACCCGGCTGAATCGGGCTCGGTCGTGAAAAAAAGGGGTGCTCAGTCTGTCGATTTCACGGCCGGTCATTCGACGAATACGTAGAGCGGGGCGTCGCCGTCGTTCACGAAAAACGAAAGCCCGGCTCACAATGAGAACGGAGAAGGAGATATCCACGTGTCCACGAAGATCTTCGTCAATCTGCCGGTCAAAAACCTGAACCGATCGGTCGAATTCTTCACCAAGCTCGGCTACCGATTCAATCGTCAGTTTACCGACGAGAAGGCGACCTGTATGATCGTCGGCGAGGACATTTGTGTCATGCTGGTAACCGAGCCATTTTTCAAGACGTTTACGCCCAAGTCGATCGTGGATGCGACGAGCACCACCGAGGTTCTGGTTGCGTTGTCGGCGGAGTCGCGCGACGACGTGAATCGGATCGTGCAAACCGCGTTCTCCGCGGGTGCGCGACGCTACAAGGAGCCCACGGATCATGGATTCATGTACGGGTGGGGCTTCGAGGATCCGGACGGCCACATCTGGGAGTACATCTGGATGGACCCGGCGAGCATCCAGTCAGGCAGTGCGGAGTGACGGTGCCGAACTGGCGGTGCCCCGTGGACGGGGGGACGCATTCTTCCTCCCCGTTCGCGGAGGGAGCGAAGGAGGCGACTCTCGGTCGGCGGCCCCGACGATCCGCTCAGCGCTCCAGGCAGCACGTGTAGGAGATAGGAGTTACGTGAGCGGCCCCGGATGGTTCAGACGTCTGGACACCCAGCGGCCGTTCTTCGAGTCGCGATCCCACGAGGCGAGATTCGGAACGTCGTCGGTCCGGGGCTCCGCGCGCTCATGGCAGCGATCGCCGCGCCGGGCGGTGACTCAGCTGGAATTTGCCTCACACATCACCTCCGGATTGGGATACACGGCCAAGCGCCATGCAGCCCCGTCCGGGCTGGTCCATCCAGATCCCCGAATTGCCCGGAGTGAGGAATGAAGTACCTGTGCCTGGGATACTACGACGCCGACACCTTCGATACGCTGTCGGCGCAAGAGCAGGAAGCGATCGCGCGCGAGTGCCAACCCTTCGACGCTACGCTCGACGAGAGCGGCCAGCTCTTGGCCGTGGCCTCGCTGCGTTATCGAGAAGCCGTGACCCTGCGGCCACGGAATGGTAAGCCGTCGAGAATCGACGGTCCGTTCGCCGAGGCAAAAGAGGTCATCGGGTCATTTTTCATCATCGAAGCGGACGACCTGGACGACGCCATTCGGGTAGCCGCGCTGCACCCGGCGGCGAACTGGGGCGAACACCTGGGATTCGCGATCGAGGTGCGTCCCATCGAATTCCTCGAGCCGATGCAGCCGTTGACGGACAATTGAGACAAAAGGAGTGGTATCACGATGCGATTCATGATGCTGATGATCCCCAAGGGGTATGAGAGCGCGAAGCCGGGCACGATGCCAGATGCGAAGGCCGTCGCAGCGATGATGAAATACAATGAATCCCTGCAGAAGGCGGGCGTGCTGCTTTCGTTGGACGGCCTCCATCCGCCCTCGATGGGCGCCCGCGTCACGTTCTCGAAAGGTAAGGCCACGATCATCGACGGGCCTTTCCTCGAAGCAAAAGAGGTAATCGGCGGCTATTGGATCATTCAAGTGAATTCGAAGGAGGAAGCGATCGAATGGGCAGCGCGCTGCCCGGGCTCCGACAACGAGACGATCGAGATTCGTCAGATTCAGGAGTTTTCGGACTTTCCTGACGACGTCAAAGAAGCCCTGACAGGGTTCGAGGACATGCAAAAACCGGGCGGGAACCGCGAGAGCTCATGACGACATCCGACATTCACCGCACGATTGACGCGGTCTGGCGGATCGAGTCTCCTCGACTCATCGCCGGTCTCACTCGGATCGTGCGCGACGTCGGTCTTGCCGAGGATCTCGCCCAGGATGCTCTGGTCGCCGCGTTGGAGCAGTGGCCGGAGTCGGGCGTTCCGGACAAACCGGGCGCCTGGCTCATGGCCACGGCCAAGCACCGGGCGATCGATCGTTTCCGGCGAGACAAGCGGCTCGCCCTCAAGCACGAGGAGATCGCACGGGAGCTCGAGATTCGGGATGCAGCCGACGCGCCGGATCTCGACGCGGCGATCGACGACGACTTCGGCGACGATCTCCTTCGACTGATGTTCATCGCCTGCCATCCAATACTTTCCACCGAGGCGCGGGTTGCGCTCACGCTCCGCCTGCTCGGTGGCCTGACGACTGAAGAGATCGCGCGGGCCTTCGTCGTCCCGGTGCCAACGATCGCCCAGCGCATCGTCCGAGCCAAGCGGACCCTTGCCGAGGCGCGCGTGCCCTTCGAGGTTCCGGTAGGTGCCGATCGTGCTGCGCGCCTGGAGTCGGTACTCCAGGTGATTTATCTCATCTTCAACGAAGGCTACACCGCGACGGCGGGTGACAACTGGCTGCGGCCCGCGCTGTGCGAGGATGCGCTCCGTCTCGGTCGCATCCTGGCCGAGCTGATGCCACGGGAGCCCGAGGTTCACGGACTCGTCGCGCTGATGGAGATCCACGCGTCGCGCTTCAAAGCGCGGGTCGGACCGTCAGGAGAGCCGATCCTTCTGCTCGATCAGGATCGCAGCCGCTGGGATCAGCTTCTGATTCGCCGTGGTCTCGCCGCGCTGGAGCGTGCCGAGAAGCTCGGCGGCACGCTTGGCCCATACACGTTGCAGGCGGCGATCACGGCCTGTCACGCGCGAGCTCACACGCCCGAGGAAACCGATTGGGAGCGGATCGTTGCGCTCTACGATGCGCTGGCCGAGCTTGCGCCATCCCCGATCGTGGAGCTGAACCGAGCCGTGGCCGTCGCGATGGCTTTCGGTCCGGCGGCGGGCCTCGAGATTATCGACGCGCTGACCGAGGAGCCACTGCTGAAAGGGTACCACCTCTTGCCGAGCGTGCGTGGGGACCTGCTGGAAAAGCTCGGTCGAATCGGCGAGGCGCGGGAGGAGTTCCTGCGGGCGGCTGCGCTCACGCGCAACGCCCGCGAGCGTGATCTATTGCTGAGACGCGCTGAGGCCTGTGCCCGGCAATGACCGGAAAGCACGCGGGGAGGTCTGCCAATCAGACCTCCCCGAAACGACCGAGCTGCCGTCGCTTGGCTAGCGCTGGTTCGACTTCAGCAGACCGGTAATGTGGCCCTGGGGATCCTCGAACAAGGCAATCGTGACTCCCTCGGTGACGGTCATCACCGGCATGACGACCTTGCCACCCGCCTTCGTCGCCCTGTCGAGGTACGCCTGCGGATCGTCGACCTCGATATAGACCGTCACACGCGATGGTCCTCCCATCGCATCGCCGATCCCCCCGGCAATACCTCGGCCCTCATTGTCGAGAATGCTGTAGTTGCCCATCTCGGGCGCGGGCGGACTCAGCTTCCAGCCAAACACGTCAGAATAGAACTTCTGAAGCTGGATCGCGTCGGTCCCCACGATCTCGAACCAGGTGACAGGATTAGCCATCGTAGATCTCCTTCCCAGTATTTCTGCCCAGGTTTGGTGTTGTGCCAGGCGAAGGGAAGCCGCTGGCTTCAGCCAGATCGGGCCCTGACCGGTTCCCGAGCCTTTCGCGCTTCCTCTTCGCGGTTGCGTGGCGGCGCGCTGGTCGTCAGCGCGCCGATCAGTCGGCTCGCCGCCGCCGCCACCTCGTCGACCGCGCGGTTCACGGCAGCCTGATTCGCACGCGATGGACCCGTGGTTCCGCTCAGCTTGCGCACGAACTGAACGGCCGCTTCCCGAATCTCGGCATCGCTGGCGGGCGGATCGAGGTTCGCCAGGCGCTTGATACTACGGCACATGATCCTTTACCTGCTGCTCACGGTGCACACGGCCACGACGCGCGTGCCGTGAGCAGTCCCAGTGAATGCGCTTCCTGCCCGCCGACCGCGACCGGCGGTTGGAAGCCGAGGTAACGCGTGGCAGGACGGTTGGGCCCGTGGCAGCCACCTGAAGCCACCTTCGGCGCAGTGGCCGACCCACTTCCCCGCTCTAGCCCCCGGCGATCGCCCCCACGATCATGAAGGGTTCGGCGCCCATCACGACCGCCTCCGGGAGCGGAGCATCTGGCGCGTCATTGGAGAGATCCTGCTTGCAGGCGAAGAATCTCACGAAGTCGCGGCGCCGCCGGGTCACGTGGTCGCGGATCGTCCCGCGCAGCACCGGATAGCGCGCCTCGAGGGCGTCGAGGACAGACGCCGTGGTCACCTGGCCCTCGACCTCGAGCTGGATCTCCCCGCTGACACCCGCCAGTGTGCGCAGGTGGGTTGGAAGGACGACGCGGATCATGACAGCGTCTGGACCTCGACCGAGAGAACCGCGGGAAGGTCACGGACGATCGGCGCCCAGGTATCGCCGTCGTCGGCCGACGCGTACACCTGGCCGCCAGTGGTGCCGAAATAGACGCCACACGGCTCGAGCGAGTCGACCGCCATCGCCTCGCGCAGGACGTTGACGTAGCAGTCCCGCTGCGGGAGACCGTGGGTGAGCGGCTCCCATTCGCCTCCGCCGGTGCGGCTGCGGTACACGCGCAGCTTCCCGTCGGGAGGGAAATGGTGCGAATCGCTCGTGATGGGAACGACGTAGATCGTCTCGGGCTCGTGCGCGTGCACGTCGATCGGAAACCCGAAGTCCGTCGGCAGGTTCCCGCTAACCTCGTACCACTTCTCTCCAGCATCGTCGGTGCGCATGACGTCCCAGTGCTTCTGCATGTACAGCACGCCCGGGCGCGACCGGTGCATCGCGATGCGGTGGACGCAGTGACCGACCTCCGCGTCCGGATTCGGCAGAAACGCCGACTGCAGCCCCCGGTTGACCGGCCGCCAGGTCTCGCCATCGTCGTCGCTGCGGAAGACACCTGCCGCCGAGATGGCGATGAAGATCCGCCCAGGATTGCACGGATCCAACAGGATCGTGTGCAGGCCCAGTCCACCGGCGCCTGGCTGCCAGGACGGCCCCGAGGGGTGCTGACGTAGCGCGGGAAGCTCCTGCCACGTCTTTCCCCCATCGACGGTTTTGAACAGGGCAGCGTCTTCTGCCCCGGCGTACACCGTATCAGGATCGGTTAGCGATGGCTCGAGATGCCAGACACGTTTGAACTCCCACGGGTGCGGCGTACCGTCGTACCAGGTGTGGGTGCCGGGAGTTCCGCTGTAGACGAATTCATTGCCAGCTGTCTGCCACGTCTTGCCGCCATCGTCGGAGCGCTGGATCATCTGACCGAACCACCCGCTGGATTGCGACGCGTACAGTCGGTTCGGTTCAACCGGCGAGCCTTTGACGTGGAAGATCTCCCAGCCCGCGAAGTGGGGGCCACTGACCTCCCAGTCTTTGCGCGTGCCATCCGACGTCAGAATGAACGCTCCCTTTCGCGTACCAACCAGGACTCGTACCGAACTCATTGGCAAACTCCTTCCCACTTATTCGTCGAGGACCAGGGGGCGATGGCGCCTCGTGAAAGCGCAACCTCGCTCCGGTCGCGCTATCACGAACGCCCAGCCACGTGGCGTCGGCCTCACTCCACACCTCCGAGGCGGCTATGTTTCCACTGTAACCGTGGAACATGTGTTTGTATAGTGAAAAGTGCGTAAATTCCGGTCCGTTCTTCCAAAGTCCCATCGTCCGGGGTAAGTCGCGAGTGCGCGGCAGAGCGGCTCCAACTTTGGCCCATGCCCATGCCCGCCTTTGCGAAGCTCATCGCCGCCACTCCTTCGCGGAATCGACGAGCTCTCCACCGCGCACTCACATCGCTAGCTTAGTCCGTGCGGTCACAATGCGCTTCTTCGATCTTGCGCATTTAGAACGAGTGTGCGAATGACGTGACGTACGATCGCAGATTCGCCGACAGGTCAGACACTGTGCCTGGCCGGCCGTATGCCACCATGTGCTAGCATATCGTCCTCGGCGTCCGACGTTTGGGACGTAAAGAGAAAAGGACGATGGATAAGCTGACGATTCTCCAGAACGTACGAGACCTTTCTGCGCGGTTCTCTGCAGAGCGAAAATCGAGACAGCTGCGCCGCCGACTGGAAGCATCCGACTTCGATCAGCTCAGGGAGACGGGCTTTCTGCTGACCGGCGTGCCAGTCGAACAGGGCGGCATCTGGGAAGACTGTGCCCGCTCAGCACGATTTATCTGCGAGCTACTGCGCACGCTGGCACGGGGTGACTCGTCGGTCGCACTCGTCTGCTCCATGCATCCGGCAGTGCTCAGCTTGTGGCTGACCTCGCCGCGATGTCCGCCAGCCTTTCAGTCTGCCTGGGAGGAGCAGCGGCGGCACGTGTTCGAGACGGCGCGCGCGGGCGCCTGGTGGGGGACGATCACATCCGAGCCGGGAAGCGGTGGCGACATTGCCAACACCAGGGCGGTTGCCCGCCCGAATGCACACGGTCCCGGTTATCGGGCCTCGGGGCACAAGCATTTCGGCAGCGGGTCGGGGATCGCCAGCTTTATGCTCACCACTGCCGTTCCGGCCGGCGAGACCGAGCCAGACTGGTTCTTTCTCGACGTGCGGGGCGTGCCGTGGGATGGATCGGCGGGCGTCACGCTGCTGGCCGAGTGGGACGGCCACGGGATGACCGCGACTCAAAGCCACGCCTTTCAGTTCGAGGATTTCCCCGCCACGCGCTTCGCCTGGTCTGGCGGCTGGCGCGCCATCGCCAGCGCATCCAGCGGGTTCATCAGCTGCTGCTTCACCGCGGTCAGCGTCGGCATCGTGGACGCCGCGATCGCAGCCGCGCGCCAGCAGCTCGAACGGAGGCACGCCTCACTGCGAGCCTACGAGCGGCTCGAGTGGTCGAAAACCGAGCAGGAGGGCTGGCTGATCCTCCAGGCATACGAGGGCATGCTGCGAGCAATCGAGGAGGAAAATCCAGCACCACTCGCCGTGACCCGCGGCAAGGTGGCCGTTGCCGAGCTTGCCGAGTCGGCCCTGCAGCGAATCTGCCGCGTCGTCGGAGGCGGGACCTATTCCCGCCAGTTGCCCTTCGGCTTCTGGTTCGAGGATGTCCGAGCGCTTGGGTTCTTGCGCCCCCCGTGGGGCCTTGCCTACGACCAGCTGTTCGACCAGTCCTGGGATGACCAATCCTAAAGTATGTCGAAGGTCAGTCTCATCGCGGCACGAGTTCAGGCTCGGTCGCCCGCGCGACGAATGATCACCGTCATCTCGAAGACCTCGCCGTATCGCTCGGCGGAGGTGACGGCGTCATCCTCGGCAGCGGCACGCGGATCAAACGGCGCCAGTCCGACGACCTTCCCTCCAATCTCCGGCTCCACACCTGCCGGCCGCGTCCTCCTGGGTCGATCCGCATCGCAATGCGCTGAACCCGGACTGGCCGGCTCTTCCGTGCTCGGTTGTGCGCCCGCTTCTCTCCTCCCGTGAGATCTGCTATCCTTACTCGTCAAACCAGGGGCGAGAGAAGGGAGCGCACGTCGATGGACGGGGTCGTGACAGCAGTAAGTCGCAGCCCAACGCACACGATGAGCAAACCAAATCAGGAGTGCATCCGCCTCCTGGCCGGGCTCGGGGTCGAGGGCGACGCGCACCTGGGCGAGAAGGTCAAGCATCGCTCGCGCGTGGCGCGCGATCCGAGCCGGCCGAACCTGCGCCAGGTGCACCTGATCCACGCCGAGCTTCATGACGAGCTGCGCGCCCGTGGCTTCGTGGTGTCCGCTGGACAGATGGGCGAGAACGTCACCACCCGTGGCGTCGATCTCCTTGGACTGCCGACCGGCACGCGGCTGCACCTGGGTGAGACGGCGATCGTCGAGGTTACCGGGCTGCGCAACCCCTGCGCGCAGCTCGACGGCATCCAGCCGGGCCTGATGGCGGCAACGCTGGATCGCGACGAGCGCGGCAATCTCATTCGCAAGGCCGGGATCATGGGTATTGTCCTGGCCGACGGCGAGGTCCGACCGGGCGATCCGATCCGCGTCGAGCTGCCGCCCGAGCCGCACCGCCCGCTCGAGCCAGTCTGAGTCGAGATTCCTTCGCGGTACGATGGCCGGTAACAGTGTAGGCGAGTCGCTCGGAGGGAGCCATGTTCGATACCTACGTCGGCACGACCAACGGCGTCTACCGTCTCACGGATTCCACGATCGAGCCGCTCGGGCTGGAGTCCGAGCGTATCTGGGCCATCCACGCCTGGCGTGAAGGCGGACGGCTCACGATCCTGGCCGGGAGCTATGGCGCCGGTCTGTATCGAAGCGAGGACGGAGGAAAGACCTGGGATACCGCCAGCATCGGTCTGACGGCCTCGGCCTTCCGCTGCCTCGCGCCTGATCCTTTGAATCCCGGCGCGATCCTGGCCGGCACCGAGCCGGCGCGGCTCTTTCGTAGTCGCGATGGTGGCCGGACCTGGCAGGAGCTGGCCGGCATCACCCGAATCCCGGGGCACGAGAAGTGGTTTCTGCCCTATTCGCCCCGGGCGGGCGCGCTGCGCAACGTCTACGCGCCTCCCGACCGCGCCGGCCGCCTCTTCGCCTCGGTCGAGGTCGGCGGTCTGCTGCGGAGCGACGACGGCGGCGAGACCTGGACCTGCGCGCCGGTGATCGAAGACGAGGACATTCACCACATCACCGGTCATCCCGATCAGCCAGATCTGCTCTACGCCTCGCTCGGCTACGCATCGCTGACCCACCGCTGGCGTGACGACGAGCGGCATCAGTTCGGCGGCATCGGCCGCTCGCGCGATGGCGGGAAGACCTGGGAGAAGCTGGAGACCGACTACACGCGCGCGACGCTCGTCCCACCGTCCCGACCGGATCTGGTCGTGGCTGGACCGGCTCCGGAGGTTGGGCGGAAGGGTCGGATCGTCGTATCGTCGAACGGCGGAGATACCTGGGAGCCGGCGAGCGACGGGCTCGAGACGCCGATGCCAGACATGGTAGAGCTGTTCGTCGCCTCTCCCGACAATGACATCTGGGCGATAACCTCCGGCGGCCGTCTGTTCCGCGCCGTTCCTGGCGAATGGGCCTGGCGCCCGGCATTGCCCGCCGATGCGACTCTCAACGTCCAGTCGGTCGCGTTCGTGGCGCGGGAATCCTGACCTGCATCCTCAGGAACGGAGCTTGTGGCGTGGCCAGCGCAGGAGCGGCTCGAGAAACGCGAGGACTGCATCGAGCTCGGCCCGGGCGCTGGCGTCGAAGTCGGCCTGGGTCGAGTAGCGGCTGTTCGTCGAGCGGAGCACGCCACGGCGCTTGAGGACCTCGCGCGCGCCGATCATCCCGTAGGCTGCCTCGAAGTTGACGCCCTGCAGCGCCGCGACGTGAACCTTTCGAGCCTCCGCCACCTCGCCGCGCTCGTACAAATCGAAAGCGTAGCCGAACACGTCGGCCCACTCGCAGGCGGGCATGTTCCCAGCGCCTCCCCGGTTGAGCTCGTCGATGAGGAAGCGTCCCCCTCCACCGCCAAAGACACCCTTGAAAGCTCCCGGTACGTTCTGCAGGATTTTGCTGATCGTCTGCGGCAGAACCGGCGCCTCTTCTTTCAGATACTGAATCTGCGGAATCCGCTCGGCGAGCATCCGCAGGTCGGCGGGTGTCAGGGTGGCGGCGCCGGTGAGGAACGCCGCGTTCTGGACGAAGATCGGCAGGCCAGCCCCGGCAATCGCCGCGAAGTGGGCGACGAGGGCATCCGGCGTCGCCTTCTTCATGTATGGGGCCATCGCGATGACGGCATCGGCGCCGGCTCGTGCCGCCGCCTCGGCCAGCCGTGCGGCCGAGCGGGTCGTCGTGCTGCTCACTCCGGCGACGAACGGCACGCGCCGACGATTCCCGGCGACGACCGCGGGGAACCCGGCGACGCGCTCGTCGTCGTCCATCAGGTAGAACTCGCTGGCGAGCACCGGCCAGACGATGCCCTGGGCGGTTGCCGCGACGAAGTCGGCCTGCGCTGCCAGGTCATCGAGCTCGACCTCGTCGTGCTCGGTGTAGGTGGTGAGCAGGATGCCAAAGATTCCACGCCAGGGGTGGTCCATCCTCTCCTCCCGTTACTGCTTCTCCCAGGCGGCCTGAGACCGGCCGCCAGCCTCCCCACGCCATCCTGACGGCAAGGTCACGCGCTTAGCCCCCGTGCACGATCACTGGCGTGCCCACACTCGCCCAGTTCCAGAACCAGAGAGCATCCGCTTCGGGCATGCCGACACAGCCGTGGCTGCGTGGCACGCCGAACTGCCACGGGGCCAGCCAGTAGTTGTCGTGGAGGGCATCGCCGAAGCCATCGAAGTACTGGGTGTAGAGGACATTCTTCAGGTCGTAGTGCGCTCGGGCAAGCTGCTCCGCGTCGAGCCCGAGGCTGGAGAGCGTGCTCCCGACCATCGTCTCGCTGGGGACACGCCGCCAGATGGTGTGGACACCCGCGGGCGTCTCCCAGCCGGGCGAGCCGGTCGAGACGACGGCCAGGTAGAGCGGCGTCGCGTCCTGATAGGCAACGGCCACCTGGCGCAGCGTGTTGACGTCGACCCACTTCCCGTTTGGGTGATCTTTTGGCGGAGGTGGTGGCGTGGTTGGCGGAATGATCTGGACGCTATTCGCGTAGAAGAAGTTGCCGTCCTCGAGCTCTCCCCAGGTCCAGGTCCCCGGAACGATCTCCTGGCCCTCGACCCACGCGACGACGCGAACGACCATCCCTGGCGGGAGCGTCTTGACGACCGGCGCCTTCTGCGTTGGCGCGCTTCGCTCCCAGAGCGAGTCTGGATCGATCACCCGCCCGGTCCACGCCCAGTCGTCGCTCGCGGTCACGCCGGGCGGAGGCGGCGGACTCGGCACGACTGCTGCCGCGTCGACGTAGGCGTAGTTTCGCGTCCAGGGAACGTAGACAAAGAGGCGCGCGCCGCCAGACGGCAGCGCGATCTGGAGATAGCTCCCGACGGGTAGCGGCCCGTAGTCGACCGCGTGATCGTCCGGGCCCGACCAGAGGTCGGTCGCGTGACGGCTCTGGACCCAGGATCCCACGAAACGGTCCGACACAGGAGTCGACGACGGCAAGGGCGTGGGCGTGACCGTGCTGGTAACCGTCGCCGTGGGCGTCGCGGCTGGCGTGGGCGAGGCAGTGGGAGTGGGAGGCGGCCCGCTCGGGCCGACGCTGCGCGCGTCGACGTAGGCATAGTTCTGCGTCCAGGGGACGTAGACGAAGAGGCGCGGCCCATTCTGAGGTGCGACGACTAGCAGGTAGCTCCACTGGGGAATCTCGCCGTAGTCGACGGCCGGGTCAGTCGGGCCAGACCAGAGGTGGGTCACCTCGAACGACTGGACCCACCAGGGTTGGAAGCCCGTCGCCGCGCGAGCGGGAATCGGTGTGATCACCAGGATCGCCTCCAGGACGACGACGGCCAGCCCGACGAGGAAGCCAAAGATCGCCACGGGTACCTTCACGACGCGACGCGGAGACACCACACCCTCCAGACGGGGAATCAGAACCAGGCGGACAGGCAGGTCGCTCGAGGAATGAGAACGAGGCGCCATCCACCGGCCGATCACGTTACTGAGATCGATTGTCGATGGTCAGCTGGCCGTTCGTCAAGTTTCGGAGCAGTGCGCACAGCGCAAGCGTGGCTCGTCCTGACGTCTCGGCCTGGTGGATGGCGCGCTCTGCTTCAGGTGCCCAAATTCTCGATCGGCACTCTTTCGACGTTCGGAGGCTCGAAGCCGAAGATCTGGCCGTAGAAGGAGAGCTCGGCTTCCAGGGTGCGCTTGATGGTCTCGGCCTTGCGGAAGCCGTGCTGCTCGCCGTCGAAGAACAGGCCCGCCACCGGCAGCTTCTTCTCCCGCATCGCCGCGATCATCATCTCTGCCTGGTTCGGTGGGACGACCTTATCCTCCAGTCCCTGGAAGAAGATGATCGGACAGGAGAGGTGCTCGGTGTGGTAGAGCGGGGAGCGCTCCCGGTACAGGTCGCGCCGCTGCGGGTATGGCCCGACGAGCGTGTCGAGGTAACGCGACTCGAACTTGTGCGTATCGGTGGCGAGCGCTTCGAGGTCGCTCACACCATAGTAGCTAGCGCCGGCCTTGAAAACGTCGCGGAAGGTGAGCGCGGCGAGGGTCGTGTAGCCGCCTGCGCTGCCGCCCCGAATCGCCAGTCGGTCTGCATCCACCAGTCCCTGCCTCGCAAGATAGCGCGCCGCGTTGACGCAATCGTCGACGTCGACGATCCCCCAGTTTCCGTTCAAGCGCTGGCGGTAGGTGCGACCGTAGCCAGTGCTGCCCCCGTAGTTCACGTCGATCACCGCGAAGCCCCGGCTCGTCCAGTACTGGATCCCCAGATTCAAGGCGGTGCTCGTCGCCGAGGTTGGTCCACCGTGGCTCATCACGATGAGCGGCGGCTTCTCGCCATCCGGGGCGACGTAGTCCGCGTTCTTCGGTGGATAGAAGTATCCGTACGCGGTCTGGCCGTTCTCGGTCGGAAACTCGATCTCTTGCGGGATCGAGAGGTAGCCCTCGTCGAGCTTGACCTCGTCAGAGCGACGGAGAATCTCCGTTTGACCCGTGGCCTCGTCCAACCGAACAATCTCTGGAGCGACGGTGGGCGAGGCGCCGACAAAGACCAGATGCCTCCGCGCCGCCGCGAGCGAGCCGAGCGACGTGTACGGCGTGGGAATGTCACGCTCCACACTGGTTTGAAGGTCGATCGAGACCAGCCGACGCTCGCCCCCCTTGCTGAAGGTGCAAACCAGCCGTCCTCCCGAGGCGAAGGTGTAGGCGCGCAGCCCGAAGACCCAGGCCGGCCCGCCGATCTCCGCCTCCACGAGATACACCGGCTCGACGCCCCGGCCGGCGCGCCACCGATAGAGGTTCCACCAGTTGTTGCGATCCGAGGAAAAGTACAGTGCGCCGTCTGGTCCCCATTCCGGCTGAAAGATCGATTCCTCGCGTCCACCGGCAATGAGCTGACTTCTCGTCAGAGAGCCGTCCGGCTCGATCTCGGCGCCCCATAGCTCGGTGCCATCCCACGGCATGTTCGGGTGGTTCCAGGTCAGCCAGGCGATGCGGGTACCATCCATGCTGAGGCGCGGGTTCGAGTAGAAGTCGTTGCCGGAGACGAGAACGTCACCCTCGCCGCCCCGCTCGGCGTCGAGGCTCACAATCGTGTTGATCGCCTCGCGGTCCGCCGCGCGGTGATCCTCGCGCACCGCCAGGAGCCGGCGACGGCGTGCGTCGTAGCAATAGTCAGCGTAGCGCAGGTCTACCGGTGGGGTGAGCGGCCGGGGTTCGGCGTCCGGCTCCTGGCGGTAAACCCGCTGATCGACGAAATTGGAGAAGAAGACGACGCCGTCGGCGACGGTAAAGGCGCCGCCACCATACTCGTGGACCCGCGTCCGCACGTTAAACGGCGGGGGCGTTACGTCCGAGATTGTGCCATCCGGCGAGCGATGCACGACAACCTGTCGGCCGCCCTCCAGGGGACGGCCCTCCAGCCAGTAGATGTCGTCCCCGTCGACGACGACGTCACCGAGGCGAATGCTCTTGGCGGTGATGAGATCTGCCGAGATCGGCGATTCCCAGGTTCCGCACGGTGCTACCTTTGGTTCGGCCATGGGTGATCTCCTGAATCGAGATATTCGATAAAGTATACCAGTCGGATCTACCCCTTGATCTCGACCACGACGTACTGCCCTTCCTTGCTCACCGGATAGGTCTCGGCCACGTACGGGCCCTTGACCCGCGCCATACCGGACGTGGCCAGATCATCTCCGGCGTCGCCTGCAGATTCCACGAGCTCCGAGCCCGGCTCGACGCGGACGTCGTAGGTACGGGCACGCAGGCGTCGGGGATCGCACCAGGACTGGCCAGTTCGGATGTCGAACTCCCAGCCGTGCCAGGCGCAGGTCAGAATCTCGCCGCGCCGCGTGTAGGTGAACTCGCCGGGGACGGTGGCTTCGAGCAGGCCCCAGAGCTTCCCTTCGCACAGGGGGCCGCCCTGGTGGGGACAGCGGTTCCGCAGGGCAAAAAACTCGCCGCTCAGATTGAAAATACCGATCGAGAGGCCCGCGACCTCGACGATCTTGCGCCCGCCCGGCGGGATTTCGTCAATTGAGGCAACTATGTACTTCATCGTTCACTCGGTCATTGCTCGCGTCCCGTAAGATGTCAGAAGTAAAACGCGAAACGTAAAACGTCAGTTGAGAGATGCAAAGCGCGAAGCATCTCACATAACGCGATTATCATCTGCGCTTGCTCACGACGCACAACCGTGTACCCCTCACGTCTGACGTTTTGCGTCTCACGATTTACGTCTCGCGATTTACGTGGCGCGCATTACGCTTTGCACTGGGAGCTACTCCAGTCCATACAACCGTGCCGCGTTACCGAAGTAAATCTTCTGGGCCAGCTCATCCGTCAGCGCGACAGGAAACGCTTCGTCGGGATCGTCGGCGTCCCAGTGCGGGTAATCGGTGGCGAAGAGAATGTGGTCGACGGCAGGCCCGAAGTGCTTGAGCATCTGCAGGAAGTAACGCGGACGGTGAGGCTCCTCCATCGGCTGGGTGCAGACCCAGACGTGCTCGTGAATGTACTCGGACGGCAGGCGCTTCAGGTGGGGCACCTCGACCTTAAGCAGGCGCCAGGCGCTGTCGAGCCGCCAGCAGAGCGATGGCAGCCAGGCGAACCCGTTCTCGGCCGACACGAACTGGAGGGACGGAAAGTGCTCGAAGACGCCCTCGGCCACCAGACTGATGATATTGGCCTGGATCGCCTGCGCGGGGCCGACGTGATCGTCGATGTAGAATGATGGCCAGCCGGTGCCGGTGATCGGCTGACCGTAGGACCCGAAGGCGTGCGACATGACCTTCAGTCCGTACTCTTCGCACGCCTCGTAGATCGGCCAGTACTTGCGCCGGCCGAGCGGCTCGTGCGGCCGGCCCGAGAACTGGATCTGGACGAAGCGACGATCATTCGCGCGTCGACGGATCTCGGCGACCGCGCGAGGTGGATCCTCGAAGGGAATCTGGATCGAGGCACGAAAGCGCGGATCGAAGTCGAGCCACTCGGCGACCTGCCAGTCGTTGACGGCGCTGGCCCAGGCCGCGCTGAGGTCGAGATTCATGAAGCCGCCTCCACCGCCGAGCGGCGTCAGGATCGCGTAGGCGCAGCGCTCGGGCTCGAGGAAGGTGTCGCGCACGAAGGCGGGATCGGAGCCAGCCCGACGACCGGAGGGTGGCCAGGCGCCCGCGCGATCGTCGAGGTAGCGGGGGTAGGTCCCGCCTCCCGGTCCCCGCAGCCCGAACGTTTCGATGTGCTCGATCCAACGCTGGGGCAGATAGGGATAGAGATCCTTCGGCGAGTCCCACTGATTGTGGTGATCGCAGTCGATGAACGCGGGGCGGGTGGGGACCGTCGTCTCCCGCTGCGGCTGGGTCGCGACCATGATTGCCTCCTCCTCACGTAAAACGCGAGACGTAAAACGTAAGGGATGACTGCGTGGGCCTGGCTCTTACGAGAAAGCTCCCGGCCATGCACCGATTACGTTTCACGTTTCACGTTTTGCGTTTCACGTTCTCCGTCTCACAGTCGGTAAAAGCTTCGCGCGTTCTCGGACGCGATTTTTCGGGCGAGATCTGGCGGTAGACCGCGAAGGAATTCCAGCGGGTCGGCGTCGTGACGGTGAGGATAGTCGCTGGCGTAGAGAAGGAGCTCGTCCGAGCCAAGCTGCTCAAGTACCTCGAAGAGGTACTCGCGGTTCGTCGGCGCATCCAGTGGCTGGATCGTGAAGCGCATGTGCTCGCGGATGTACGCCGACGGCGGACGCTTCACCCAGGGCACGATCCGGCGCAGGTTACGCCACTCCTTGTCGAAGCGCCACATGTGGGCCGGCAGCCAGGTGAATCCGCCCTCGATCAGCGTGACGCGAAGGTTTGGCCACCGATCGAAGGTGCCTTCGGTGATCAGGCTGACCACCTGAGAGGCGAAGACCTGCGCCATCCCGGCGTACTCCTCGAAGTAGTACGAGGGCCAGCCGGACGGCGTGGGCGGGTTACCGGGAGCGCCCCCAAAGTGAATGCCCGCGACCAGATCGTGGCGGGCGATCGCCTCCCACATCGGTCGAAAGATGCGCGAGCCATACGGATGCTGGGCGCGGACCGGAAGGAAGACCTGGACGAAGCCCGGATGATCGCCGACACGCTCGATCTCCCGGGCGGCGAGCTCGGGGAGCTGACTCGGGACGACCATCGACGCGCGCAGGCGCGGCTCCTTGTCCAGCCACTCGGCGATCAGCCAGTCGTTGACCGCGCTGGCGAGCGCGACCGCGGCATCCGGGTGGTGGATGCTGTCGATCGCGTAAGCGCAGTTGAGAATCGCCAGCTCGACGCCCGGAGCGTCGAGCGCCTGAGCACGCAGAAGGTCGAGATCGGAGCCGGCGGGACCGTTCTCGGGACGCGAGCCAGGACGGGCGGTCGTCGGCGCCCTCGGCGGGTAGGCGGTGTCAGTCGGACCTTTGAACCGAGACTGCTGGATGTGCTCGATCCAGTGCTCTGGCAGGTAGGGAAAGAGGACGTCGGCCCTGGCAACCTCGACGTGGACGTCGCAGTCGACGAGGGAAAGCTCGGCCGAGGCGGGCGATGGTTCGGCGGCTTGTGCTTCGGTCATCTTCGACCTCCGACAAGGCTCGCGGCTCGCTCCGGATCCGTTCTCAAGACCGGTCCGCTCCCGACGAGCCGCGATGCCCACTTCCCCGCCCCCGCGGTCGCACCGTAACGCATGCGCTCCTCCTGCCTGATTCGCATTCCCTGGGGAGAGTCCGGCTTCGCCGAGCTGGCGCCAGAAGCATCACTCTCCACCTGGAAACGGTATGACTCGACGGCCGAGGTTCAGGTCCGCTCCAACCCATCGCCTGCTATTGTAGCTCGGATGGGCGACGCTACAAGGGATAGCTCGTGCCGACAAACGCCTGTCCTGGCACCGTGCCGCTGATCGGCGCGCACGGCAGGGCCCTTTCAGGCTAGCTGCTCGGCATTGCCAAGAATGGGCGCAAATCAGTTCTCGGCCAGGAACGCTCGAACCGTCTTCAGGAATGCATCGAACTGCTCGCGGCGAATGTTGTGACCGGCCCCCGGCAGGTGGGCTACCTTCACGCGCGGATTGAGCCGCACGGCTTCCTCGGCTGCCTCCGGGGTGACGATCGCCCCCTTGTCCGGGTCAGCAGTGACCAGGAGAACCGGGCAGGTAATGCGCGGCAAGAGCTCCTGCCAGGGTGGCTCGCTCTGGAAGAATGGGCGACCGAGAAACTTCTCACTCACCTGCAGCTTGGCGTCGGCCCAGGGACCGAACTCGCTCTCGTCCCACAGCGGGCTCCGCTCCCGGCCCCGCGCGATGATCGCCTCGCGACCCAGCGGCCGCAGCTCCTCGAGCCACTGACGCATCGGATTCGGACGGGGAGCATCCGGGGGCGGGTTCGCCGGGCGGAAGGCGGGATCCTCCAGAATCGCGCAGCGCAGCAGATTCGGATAATCGGCGGCGAGGCGGAACGTCGTCTGGGCACCCATCGAGTGTCCTCCGACGGCGGGCCTGTCCAGGTGCAGCGCCTCGATCAGACCGGCCAGGTCTGCCGCCCGTTCCTTGGAGCTGTAGCCAGTATCGGGGGCGTCGGAGAGGCCGTGCCCGCGGGCGTCGGGCATGATCACGTCGTAGTCCGATTCGAGGGCGCGGGCCAGGCGGGTCCAGCACAGGCCGTTATCAGTCGCGCCGTGGTTGAGCACGAGTGTCGGCTTGTCTCCACCGGTCCGATAGTAGTGAATGCGGATGCCATTGGCGATCACGTCGCCCGAGTACCAGTCCGTCATGGATCACTCCTCTCATCCCTTGTCGTTCAATGTGGCCCCGTTTCGAATTGGTTCGGACCGCGCGTCGTCGCGGTCGAACCCGATCGCCCGCAACTCTGCCCGCCAGGCCGTCAATCTCGCCCTTCAGCCGCGAGACTCGCGGCGGCCGCCGCATCGGCAATGACGCCAACGTGCAGGAGAATCCCGTTCTGCCACGGATCGCGCAGTGCAACCGCGGTTCCGCTCTTCCGATGCTCGATGCCCGTGTCGGCGAGCCGCGCGACGACGGCCGCGAGCGCCTCGTCAGAGGGCAGAGCCAGGGTGAAGAAGCGAAGGCTCGCCACGTCCGGCGGGGCGGGTCCCGCGCCCCGGCTGTGCCAGGTGTTCAGCCCCAGGTGGTGATGATAGCCCCCGGCCGAGACGAAGAGGGCGGAGGGCATCCGCGCCACGACGTCGAATCCGAGGATTCCGTGGTAGAAGGCCTCGGCCTGGGAAATGTCGCCGACCTGCAGGTGGACGTGACCGAGGCATGTCCCCGCGGGCAGACCGGTCCACGGCTCCCCGGCGGCGTTGGCTTCGGCGATCAGACCGCGAACGTCAACGGGATCCGTCGCCATTTGCACCTGGCCGTTAATCCAGCGCCACTCCTCGCGGGGCCGGTCGCGATAGACCTCGATCCCGTGGCCATCGGGGTCACGCAGGTACAGTGCCTCGCTGACCAGGTGATCGCCCTGGCCTGGAGGCGCATATCCCAGGCCGAGGTAATGGCGCAGCCAGCGGCCCAGGTCCTTCCGGCTTGGCACGAGAATGGCGAAGTGGTAGAGGCCGGTCATGGCGTCAGTCATCCAGGGCAGTGCACCTGGCTGCTCACGCAAGAGGAGCAGCGGCGTCCCGGCGGCGCCGAGAATCGCGTCAGGGCCAGACTGCCGCAGAACGGCCAGGCCGATCGCACTGGTATAGTAGGCGATCGAGCGACCGAGATCGGCGACGGTCAGCGCGACGACGCCGACCCGCGTCGCCGGATCGATCGCGGTGGCAGATACCCGAGGTCCGAGAACACTCATCGACTCCCTCCCTACTCGTCGAGATACCGAACCTGGATCGTCGGCTGGGTGCGCGTGCCCGGCGGTGCAATCGGATAGCCGAGGTAGACGAAGCTAACGATCTCGTCAGTCGGAGCGAGGCCAAGCGCCTCCTTGACCGCGGCCGAGACGACGGGATCGACCATGGCAAGGCCTGACCTCCACGCTGAGGCCAGGCCAGCCGCCGTCGCTCCAAGAAGGATGTTTTGCACCCCCGCCGCGACGGCGTGCTTGTTCTCGAAGTGCTTGATCGGATCCTTGTCTGCCGCCGACGCTACCGCGATGACGGCCGGCGCTCGCAAGAACTGCACGCGCTGGCGCTCAACGATGCTCTCCTTCACGTCTGGAAGTCCCGCGGCCGCGCGCGCGGCGACCTCGCCAACGCGGGCCCGCGCCGCTCCAGTAAGCACGACGAAGCGCCACGGGTTCGTCCGGTAGTGGTTGGGCGCCGAGACCGCCAGCGCGAGTAGCTCGTCGATCAGCTCGCGCGGCACCGGCCGTTCGAGATCCACATTCAGGTTCGAACGCCGCGCCCGGATCGTCTCCGATACCACCATCCAGGGGTTGGCGTTGATCCACGTCTTCTGGTCGATCATCGATCTTTCTCCTCGAGAGTTTCTTGGTATCCCCCGTGTCTCGGCAGGTCCCTTGCCTGTGCCTAGGTCGCGGCGAGCGCGTCCGGGAACGGGTCAATCCTCTCGGTCCCCTCGTCCGCCGCCGATCTTCGGCGTTCGGCCGCTCGGAACTGGCTCGCGTAGAGGTGCTGATAAAAGCCCTTCCGCTCGAGGAGCTGCTGGTGCGTCCCTCGCTCGACGATCTCGCCCTCGTGAATCACCAGGATCTGATCGGCGTCGCGGATCGTGCTCAGCCGATGAGCGATGACAAAGCTGGTGCGGCCCGCCATCAGCCGCAACATCGCCTCCTGAATGTGCTTCTCGGTCCGCGTGTCGATGCTGCTCGTCGCCTCGTCCAGGATCAGGATCCTGGGGTTGGCCAGAATGGCTCGAGCGATGGCCAGAAGCTGGCGCTGGCCCTGGCTGAGGTTGCTGCCACGCTCTGAAAGCACGGTTTGATAGCCGAATGGCAGGCGGTGAATAAACTGGTCGGCATTTGCCAGACGAGCCGCGGCGATGACCTCCTCGTCGGACGCGTCGAGACGGCCGTAGCGGATATTCTCCAGCACCGTATCGGCGAAGAGAAAGGTATCCTGCAGGACGATCCCGAGCTGACGGCGCAGATCATCTTTCTTGATCTCGCGAATGTCCTGCCCGTCGATCCGGATGCTGCCACGATCGATCTCGTAAAAGCGAGTGAGCAGATTCACGATCGTCGTCTTCCCCGCGCCAGTCGGTCCGACGAGGGCGACGGTCTGACCGGGCTCCGCGTGCAGGCTGATCCCCTTCAGGACCGGCACCCCCGGCTCGTAGGAAAAATACACGTCGTCGAAGACAATGTCTCCTTTGATCTCGGCAAGCGGGCGCGCGCTGGGCGCATCGACCTCCGGCTCCTCGTCGATCACCTCGAATGCCCGCTCGGCTCCGGCTATTGCTGCCTGGATCATATTGTACAGGTTGGCGATATCATTCAGCGGCCGCCCGAACTGCCGCGAGTAGCTGATGAAGCTGGCAATCGTGCCGACAGTTGCCAGCCCCTGTAGCGCCATCCATCCGCCGACGCCGGCCACGACCGCGAGTCCCAGGTTGTTCACGACGTTCATCAGCGGACCGACGAATCCGGCAAAGATCTGCGCGCGCACCGCGGCACGGCGGAGCTCGCCGTTGGCGGTATCGAACTCTGCGATCACCATGCGCTCTCGTCGGTAGGCCTTGACCACACGCTGACCGGTAATCGTCTCCTCGATCAGGCCATTGAGCCCTCCGAGTGCCGCCTGCTGCTGGCGAAAAGCCTCTCGGGCGCGCGGCGCCACCGAGCGGTTGACGGCGACGGTGAGCAGCGTGATCGACACGATGCTGACGACCGTCAGGCGTGGATTGAGAATGAGCATCGTCGCCGCAACGCCAAGCATACTCAGAACGCCCGCGACCATCTGCGTCAGGCTGTCACTCAGGACCAGGTTGACGTTGTCGACGTCGTTGGTCAGGCGGCTCATCAGATCGCCGTGGGGACGTTGATCGAAGGTACGCAAGGGTAGCATCTGGAGCCTGGCGAACAGATCATTCCGCAGATCCCGCACAGTACGCTGGGCCGCGCCAGCCATCACGAAGCTCTGGAGGTACGTGAGGACGGAGCCCAGCGCGTAGAGGCCAAGCATCAGCAGGCAGAGGTGCGCCAGCCCCGGCAGATCACCCGGGACAATGTAGCGGTCGATCGCCTGGCCGAGCAGATACGGGCCCAGGAGGTTCGTCGCCGTCGAACCTACGACAAGAGCAGCGGTCACTCCCAGTGCGAGCCGCTGGCGTTGCAGATAGCCCCAGATGCGACGAACCGTCCCGCGAGTATCCCTGGCCCGCTCCACCGCCCCGATGGCGAACGGGCCAGGCCCGCCACGTCCGAAGAGATGCAAAGAGGGCGCCGCCGGAGCTCGCGATCCCCTTGTCTCAGCCATACGTCAGCGCTCCAGCCTCCACCTGGGACTCGTAGATCTCGCGGTAGATCGGGCTAGTCGCCAACAGCTCGGCGTGTGTCCCCTGAGCGACGACCTGACCATCGTCGAGAACCAGGATCCGGTCGGCACCCATGACCGTGCTGATGCGCTGACCGACAACGAAGAGCGTCTGATCCTTGCGAAGACGAGCGAGTGCTGCCTGGATTCGCGCCTCCGTCTCGACGTCGACCGCGCTGGTACTATCGTCGAGAATCACTATTCGCGGGTTCATCAGCAAAGCTCGGGCAATGGCGATGCGCTGCTTCTGTCCACCCGAAAGGTTTACGCCGCGCTGGCCGACGATCGAATCGTAGCCATCGGGCAGGTGGCTGATAAACTCGTCAGCCTGGGCTATCCGTGCGGCGGCGATCACCTCGGCGTCGGTGGCATCTGGCCGACCGTAGCGGATATTGTCGCGGATCGTACCGCTGAAGAGGACCGACTCCTGCAAGGCAATCGCAACCACGCCGCGCAGAGCTTCCTCGTCGACAGCTCGGACGTCGACGCCATCGATCGCCACGCGACCACTGGTCACGTCGTAGAAGCGGGGAATCAGATTGACGAGCGTCGACTTTCCCGAACCCGTTGCGCCAAGGATCGCGACAGTTTCACCCGGCTCCGCAACGAAGCTCACATCCTTCAGGGCCAGGTCGTGCGCGTCGCCAGCATAACCGAAGCTGACGTCCTCGAAGGTGACGCGCCCACGCGGCACGAACGTCCTCAGGGCGTTGGGGCTCGGCCGAATCTCTGGCTCACTCTCCAGCACCTCCTGGATTCGTTTTGCCGAGGCCTCGGCGCGGGAGACCCGAACGATCAGCATACTGACCATGGTCAGCGACATCAACGTCTGCATCAGATAGTTGATGAAGGCGATTAGCTGGCCTACCTCCAGATCGCCCGCGTCAATCTGCGTCCCGCCGATCCAGATTGCGCCGACGACGCCAAGGTTCAGAACGAGCATCATGAAGGGCATGGCGACGGCGCCGGTCCGGATGACGGCGATGTTCTGGCTCGTGAGATCGTCATTGATGCGGCGGAAGCGCTGCACCTCGTGAGCCGCGCGGGCAAAGGCTTTGACGACCCGCACGCCCGCCAGATTCTCCTGCATCACGGTGTTGAGCCCATCCAGCTTCTGCTGAACCAGGCTGTACATCGGAAACGTCCGATTGATGATCCAGATCAACGCCACCGTCACCACGGGGATCAACGGGAGGAAGAGCGTGGCCAGGCGCGGACTCGTCAGAACCGCCAGGATCAGGCTCCCGATCAACAGCAGTGGAACTCGAACCATCACCCGCAGGAGCATCATGACCACGTCCTGCACCTGGTTCACGTCGTTGGTCAGCCGGGTGATGAGCTTACCGGTCTCCAGGCGGTCGAGATTTCCGAAAGAGAGCGCCTGCACCTTTCGAAAGAGGGTGCCACGCACGTCAGCGCCGAACGCCTGCGAGGCCAGAACGGCAAAGACGGTGCATCCCATCCCGCCGCCAAGGCCGACCAGCGCGAAACCGATCATCAGCAGACCGGTACCGATCACCACCGACATGTCGGAGCGGAGGATGCCGCTGTCGACGATGCGCTGGATCATGCGCGGCTGGAGGAGATCCATCGCCACCTCGACCACCATCAGGAGTGGGGCGAGGGTCGCCCAGTACCAGTATGGCGCCAGGAATCGCGCTAGCCCACGTGTTGCCCGCACTCTGGATCCTTTCCGGCGATGGCGTCTTCAACCCGTAAAAGGAGCGCGACAAACGTCCGGCGTTCGTCCTCCGGGAACGAAGACCACAGTCCCTCCTCGAGGGCGCGCAGGTGGGGGAGAACCTCGTCGAGGATGGCACGCCCCGCGTCGGTGAGTTCGATGAGCACCATCCCCCGATGATGGGGATGACGGTCGCGTCGCACCAGTCCCTGTCGCTCGAGGACGTCCACGACGTGCGTCAGAGTGTTACGCGGCATGACCAGATGATCGCTGATCACGCACGGCGAGAGTGGCTGCCCAGACCAGCCGATGACCATCAGAACGCCGAAGGCCGGCCAGCCCAGACCAAGAGGACGGAGAATCTCGGTGATACGTGCCTCGGCGAGCAGGCCCGTGCGGATAAGCCTCAGGTAACAGTCCGCTTCCGTCACGTGCGTGTCAGGACCGTACCGCGCGCTGGCACGACGCATCCGGGCGGTTCCTGTCTCACCCACCACGGCGTCACCTTCGGATCGTTCCATCTAGAATCATTCCAGATGGAATACTTCTTTATACTATGCTAGCTCCCGCCGCGTAGGCCGTCAATGCCTCCGTTGACACCCACGGGCGCGCGTGATATACCGTGCTTCCGCGGGTACCTGCGCATTGGCAATGGGGTCGCCCCTGCCAGGGCTTTCCGGTCCTGGCACTTGGACGCGACGCTGCGCTCCGCCCCGGCTCCGAGGCCATCGGATCAGTAGCAGTTTATCTGCACGGGCGCCGTCAACGTGCCAATGCTGGATCTCCGCCTTTCCCGGGACCGGTACTTCACATTCAGGAGGTTCTCACGGTGGCGTTCAAGGTCGTAACGACGGGATTTCTCGGGCGTACAGTAGATACTCGGTACGAGAACGAGGCACTCGAGCCGCTCGACACCGCGGTGCAGGTCGTCGACGCCAGCAGCGAGGACGAATACATCGCCCAGGTGAAGGATGCCGACGCGGTCATCGCCGGGCGCTTCGCCCTCAACGCGCGCGTGATCGGCGCACTCGAAAACTGCAAGGTGATCGCCACGGCCGGCGTCGGCGTGGATCGAATCGACCTCGACGCGGCGACAGCCAAGGGTATCGTCGTCACGAACGTGCCGGACGTCTTCATCGAAGAGGTCGCCGTCCATGCCTTCATGCTCCTGCTGTGCTGCGCGAAGAAGACCATCCCGCTCGACCGCTGTGTCCGTGAGAACCGCTGGCGAGAGGCGCGCACCTACCTGTCGCCGATGCCGCGGGTGGTCGGCGACACGCTCGGACTGGTCGCGTTTGGCAACATTCCGCGGCTGGTCGCCAAGAAGGCGAAGGGCTTCGACATGAAAGTCCTCGCGTGGGATCCGTTCGTTCCCGACGAGGTCTTCCAGCAGCACGGCGTCGAGCGCGTGACCGATCTGATCGAGGTCTTCCGACGCAGCGACTTCGTCTCGGCGCACCTGCCGCTGAATCCGGGCACCCGTGGGCTGCTCGACTACACCTGTTTCAGCGCAATGAAGCCAACTGCCTACTTCATCAACACCGGCCGGGGGCAGACGCACGTGGAGGCCGATCTGATTCGAGCGTTGCAGGAGAAGAAGCTCGCCGGGGCCGGGCTGGACGTCATGGAGATCGAGCCGACCCAGCCAGACAATCCCCTGCATACGATGGACAACGTCGTACTGACGCCGCACACTGCCTCGGTCTCCGACTGGTCGAACGTCGAGCGGCGCCGCCGCGTCGGGCAGGAGGTCGCGGCAGTCCTGCAGGGTCGAATGCCGCGGAATGTAGTCAACCGGGAGGTGCTTCAGAAGGTCACGCTGGCCTCACGAAGCTGACTGGCAGAAAGATCGTGCCCACGCTTGCTAGATTGAAAACCTGGAGCGACGATGGATCGATTCCCCGAATGGCTCTCCGCGACGCTTGCCTCGGATGCCACCGAGGGCCGGGGCGTGCTCCCTTCCTGGATCAGGCCGCTGAAAGTCGACTGGCGTGTCGTCGGCCCGGCATTTGTCGTCCTGGCGAGCGAGGATGATAATCAAGCGGTCGTCCAGGCCGTGGCCGTTCCCCCACCGGCCGGCTCTGTCCTGGTCGTCGGCGGCATGAGCACGTCACGCACGGCGACAATTGGTGGCCTGATGGCGCTGGAAATCCAGAACCTGGGCGTCGCGGGCCTGGTCACGGACGGTCTCGTTCGGGACGCGCAGGAAATTCGCGAGCTAGGATTTCCGGTTTGGTGTCGGGGTACCACACCCACCGCCTCGGCCAAGCGCGGACCGGGTGCCATCGGCGGCGCCGTGGCGATTGGCGGCACGCGCGTGCGCGACGGCGATCTGGTGATCGCCGACGACGACGGCGTGGTCATCTGGCCCAGGGAGCGGATCCCGGAGCTTCTCGCGCGTGCGCAGGCAAAGCTGGACGCCGACAACGCGCGCCTCGCCCGCCTGCGCCAGGCAAGGGGATAGGCACACGGCTGCCGCCACGGGCAGCGCCGTCTCAGGTGGCCGGTGGACCCGCGACCGTCCGACGGACGCTGGAGCCACTGAGCCCGCTGGCCCTGGAAGGATTGCCAGGTGGTCCGAATCCGCTCGATACAGCGGTGGTACGATGCGAGATTCACCGACAGTGCGCCCCCAGATAGACGCGATAGGCGAAAGACACCCCGCTAAATTTAGAACAGACAGCCCTCCCTCGGGAAGCTCCCGCCGCGTGGCTCACGCAGGCGACCATCCTGCCCGTCTGTCGTCTTGCGAAAGATTTGAGTCAGCTCTCTCATGGCCTTCGCTCCGGGCTCGCGCTCCCGGCGGTCGCCTGGTACCGCTGACGTGGATGGTCAGGCCGAAGAGGATGGAGTGACGAGGCCCCAGAGCTCGTCATCGAATTGGTCGGACTTCGTAGATGCCGTGGCCGATACGTTCAGGTGCCCCTTTGCGGGCAAGCCGCGAGAGGGCCAGAGAGGCCGTTGGACGGCTGGCGACTAGCGCGGCCACGATGTCGGCGGTCGTGACGCGAAAGATGCCAGTGCGCTCCCCCTCTCCCAGGAGAGCCACTTCGCGCTTTGGCAGGGAGATGGGCGTGCCATTCATATCGCTAATGTAACAGAATTTGTAAGGTTATACGTATGAGAGGCTCGCCCGGCAGAGTAGATCAACGCGACACCGCTGGTCGCGACGTGCAAAACATTGACCGCTGCTTGCGCCTCGTCCCCTCATCACGCATTACTCATGACTCATCACGTTCATCACACGTCCGGCGTCGCGGCCAGGATGGCGTCGATGATCTGATCGGAGGTGACGTTCTCGGCATCCGCTTCGAAGTTCAGGATGATGCGGTGCCGCAGCGAGGGATGAGCCGCGGCGCGAATGTCAGCGAAGGCGACATTCAGCCGGCCTTCAAGGAGCGCGCGAATCTTGCCGGCCAGTATCAGCGCCTGAACGCCACGCGGACTCGATCCGTAGCGGACGAACCGTCGTACCAGCGGCGGGCTATCCGGTGCATCAGGGTGGCTATTCTGCACCAGGTGGGCAGCGTAGCGCAGCACCGGCGTCGCTACCGGCAGATCCCGCGCGAGCGCGGTCATTCGCAGGACCGTTTCGCCATCCGCGACGCGTGGCACGACCGGGCGCTGATTCGTCGTCGTCCGTGCTGCGATGTCGACGAGGTCATCCAGGCCCGGATAACGCACGATCAGCTTGAACAGGAATCGATCCAGCTGCGCCTCGGGCAGCGGATAGGTCCCTTCCATCTCGATCGGGTTCTGCGTCGCCAGGACGATAAACGGCTCGGGAAGCGGGTGGCTCGCCCGTGCCACGGTGACACGGTGCTCCTGCATAGCCTCCAGAAGCGCGGCCTGGGTCTTCGGCGTCGCCCGGTTGATCTCGTCAGCGAGGATCAGATGCGCGAACACCGGCCCGGGCTGAAACTGGAACGACTTGTGACCGAGGGCATCCTCGACGATCAGCGTCGTGCCGGTGATGTCAGACGGCATAAGATCCGGGGTAAACTGAATGCGGCTGAAATCAAGCTGCAGCGCGTCGCCCAGGGTGCGGACCAGCATGGTTTTGCCAAGTCCTGGCGCGCCTTCGAGCAGGACGTGCCCCCCGGCCAGCACCGCCGTCAGAACGCCGCGCACGACCTCCCGCTGCCCGACGATCGCCGAGCTGAGTGCGTCCTCGATCTGCTGTGCCAGGCTCCGGAATTCTTCCGGGCTGAGCGCCACGTCGGCTATTGCCATTGCGTCTCCTAACATTCCCGCCTCACGGTGCCGCCAGTGAGTCGAAGTAGCCCTTCACGACCTGCTTCAATCCTGTCGGTACCGCGTTGCCGTCGATGGCCTGGAGCGCCTGCTTCTGATACTGCGGGAGCACGTTGCGATAATCGACACGCGCCTCGCCGCTGGTCCCAGCCTGGAGCTGGCTGGATGCGCCAATCGACGTGGCATCGAATTGCTGATCGGTTGGGACCGTGACCTCGCGCTGGGCGAGATCTTGAAAATCCTGAGGAGCACCCAGGTGATCAGTGCTCCCCTTTCCGATTCCGCCGCCTTGCTGATTCGCCTGCTGATTGCCCTGATCCGACTGGCCCCGACCGCTCGTCTGGCCAGAGCCCTGGTCCGACGGCTGCCCACCAGTCGCCGTGCCCGACTGACTGGAAGCAGGACTGATCTGTGGAAGCCCGGTCTGTCCCGCCTGTGCAACTGCCTGCTCGCTGGATTGAAGCTCCGAGCGAGCCTGAGCCACGTCGCGCTGCGCCTGACTGGCAGCACCGAGCTGCTGGAGCGCCTGCGCTGCCTGCTGCACGCCCTGGGCATCGCCATTCTTCGCCGCCTGGGCTGCCTGCTGGAGCTGCTGCGCAGCACTCGTATCCGAGCCCCGCGCAGCGTTGCTGGCAGCCTGCAGCGCCTGGGCGAGGTCGTTACGTTGCTGAGGCGTCATGTTCGGCAGGCTCGCCGCGAGCTGATTCAGCGCCGCTACCGCCTGCGCGACATTTTGCTGATCGAGCGCCTGGGTGACCGGTCTGGTCACCGCCTGGTTGTTCAGCGCGTCGGAGATCCGTGCGAGTGTCAGAGCAGCGTCCTCGCCGGTCTGTGGGGCGAGCGTGGATGCCGCCTGCTCGGCTCGGAGGAGATCCTGCGTTGCCTGCTGACTGTTCGTGCTGTCACGGCGCAGATCATCTGCCGCCCGGCGGAGCTGCGCGGCGAGTGCAGCACGAGTCGGCTGATCCAATGAGTTCTTCTGGCCCTCGAGATTATTCGCGACCGCGTCCAGATGCGTGGCCTCGGCATGCGCGACCTCAGACACGCGTGAGGCCGGTGAATGAACCCCGGGCAGCGACGGCAGAGACACAACCAGGGGCAGGATCATCAATCCGATTCCCACGGCCACCAGCACGTGCACCCGCCTCGACAAACGCAGCGGATACACCGCGCTCGGATGGACCCGACGGAGGTGTGCCAGCGCGTCGACGATCTGCTGCTCGGCGAGTGGATGCCCTGGTCGCACCCGCACCATCTCGAGCGCCGTGGTCACACGCTCGCCCAGGTCGAGACGACGATCAATCTCCAGGGCGACCCGAAGGTCCGGTGCTGCTCGCAGCCACCCCGCGACCGCTGCCGCGATGGCCATCGCCAGCGCCAGCGACACCGACACCACGGGCCCAACATCAAAAGCAAAGAATTGAAATCCGATCTCGATCAGGCCAGCAACCAGCCCACCGATAGCCAGGCCCCAGGATGCCAGGTGGACCGCCTCGGCTCGACGGCGTGCAAACGCGAAGCTCGCGACCTGCGCCTGAAGCTGACGCGAGGGCGCTGCTCGAAGCATGGCTCTCATGACGTCTCTCCACGGGATCGGCGCAGACGCCAGGTCTTGAGCGGGTGGAGCGGCTCGATCAGTACGGTCGTCGCCCATACCAGCGCAGCTGCGACCAGGGCATACACCAGAACGTCCGCAGCCCAGACTGGAATCCGCGTCCTTCCAACCGCCCAGACCAGACGCAGGCCGGGCCAATCTGGTAGAAGCGTTCGAATGAGGCTACCCGCCAGTGGAGGCTGTGCCGAGAGCAGAGCAACGAACGGATCGAATGCCAGCACCGTCATGGCGGCGCCCCGAAGGCCGGCCAGGGCCAGTCCCACGCCGGTGGCGAGCGGCCCGAACAGGATTAAGCCAATGAAGAAGTAGCTGGCCACCAGTGCCGAGACCTCGGTCGTCGCCAGTGCCGAGCATAGCAATCCGATCGCCACGATCAGTACCAGAGCGACCAGCAACACTGCGACGCCCGCGATCGCTTCCTGGGTCGCCAGTCCGCCCACCAGCCAGGCGAACGACGCGGACGGGCCACCACCCGCGAGGACAAGCCCCAGCGGAACCAGACCGGCAAGCAGCTTGGCAAGGGTTACGGCCTCGGCACGGCTCGTATCGACGAGCACGCGATCCAATCGGCCGGTCCGACGGTCGCGCACCAGGGCTCCGGCGCTAAAGGCCGGGCCAATCAGCGACGCAAGGACGAGCAGCCAGATCAGAATGATCAGGAACGCGATCCCTCCTCGGTGCTCGCCCACCACCGCCGACAGCTGCGGAACCGTCGAGCTATCCGTGCGAAAGGCCGAAGCCGCGGTACTTGGGAACGGCGACCAGAGATCCATGGCGAAGATCCCCGCGCCCACCAGTCCGACCGAAGCAAGGGCGACGAGGGTCACGGCGAGATGCAGTCCGAGACCGCGCATCGCCTGGGTCAGCTCCCAGCGAAGGAGTACGAGCATCCTCACGTGTGCTCACCTCCAGCCGGGATTCCGGTGACGCCGAATCCTGACAGATGAACATCCTGCGCGATCAGCCATTCGGCGACCCGCGCCCGCTCCTCCGGCGTCTCTGGCCCCCGGAAGGTCAAGAAGCAGCCATCCTGGCGCACGTCGTCGATACCTGGCCGCTCGCGCAGCGCTCGTCGGGCAGGTTCCGGATCGCCGACGACCTCGATCCAGGTGAAAACGATCGCCTGGTGGGCAACGCGATTCTGGAGGTGACCGTCGACGAGGGGCGCGACGACATCGCAGACGTCAGCGATATCCGCCTGCGACTGACTCGCGATCAGCAGCGTCTTCTCCATCGAACGCAGCTCCAGCAAAACCGACTGGAGCTCACCACGCCCCACCTCGTCGACCCCGACCATCGGCTCGTCGAGAAGAATGATCGGCGGATCGTGCACCAGGGCCATCGCCAGGGCTAAGCGGCGTCGCTGGCCCCGAGAAAGCGTACCGACGTACGCGCGGCTGTAGTCGACAAGGTCAACCAGCTCGAGCATCGACTCGGCCGCGGCGCGCCGGTCCGCGCGGCCGAGACCGTGCTGGGCTGCCACCATACGCAGGTGCTCGAGCGGTGTCAGTCGATCGGCCAGGCCAGTCTCGTCGGGAACATACCCGATCAGGCGACGCACCTGATCCGGATGAGACAGGGCATCCCAGCCGCCCACTCGTACCTGTCCGGCGGTTGGGCGACGCAGCGCCGCGACGACCCGCAAGAGGGCGGTCTTGCCACTTCCATTCGAGCCGACGACCGCGCAGGCGTGGCCGGTCCCGAGCGCAAGGTCAACCGAATCGAGCAAGAGCTGCCGTCCCTGCCGAACCGTCACACCACGCAGATCGATCGCGACCTCGGTATCAGGCATCACCGTCCCATGCCACCAATAAGGAGCTGAAAGCGAGTGAACTTGATCGCAGCGCCCCCGCCCGGCGCCGTCGACTTGTTCTGGAAGCGGAGGCGAACCACCCCGGTCGCCGAGAGGAAGCGCTCGGGATTGGGTATCATGAGGTTGCCGACGGCGAACGGCACGTCATCCCAGGTACCGGCTCGCCAGTTGTACGCCTCGAGCGTACCCAGGACCTGCTGGCGCGATGCCGTCGCGAGGGTGAGCGATCGGAGGCTGAATCGAGACGGATCGACCGGGCTGGTGAATTGAAACGCGATCGTATCTCCCGGATTGACCAGGATGCCAGTGGAATCAAAACGCGCACTGTAGGTCGCGGTCAGCTGCTCCCGATCGAGTAGCTGACTCGGGATCACCTGAACGGTTCGCGGCATCTGAAGCGGGAGGCTCGTCGTGAACAGCGTGTACTGATGCGCATCATCGCCGTTACTGGAATCCTTCACTGGATCCACGGGCTGGTCGAGCCAGCCAACCAGACTCAAGCTGCTTAGCTCGACGTGTCCACCATAGCTCTGCCACGGATTTAATGCCGCGGAGATGATCTCGTACTGGGGATCGCCCCGTGCGGACGATGTTCGGCTTCGCCCGGGATACAATCGATCGACAATCTGCGCCACGTCGCGGTAGCCGGATGGCGAGTCGGTTCCCACGTCCAGCGAGACCGGATGGCTTCCGCCCGGGCGCAGGTCCCCCAGTGACTGGACCGAGGTGCCGGCGATCAGCGCCGCGCCATAGATCGTGAAGGGAAATCCGTTGATCACCTCGCCCGTCAGGCGATTCCCGTCCAGGAGCACGGTTCCGCCGATCTTCCCCGGCTCTGCGACGTGCCCATCGAGCGAAAAGGTGTTGAGCGTGCCGGGCTGAAGGTCGATCCCCTGGAGCTGCGGCTGGCCATCCTGCAGAACCTGAGCGGCCGATACACTCCGGTTGTCTTGTACCCGGGTCAGCGACGGTGTCGAGGCGCTTGCTACGAGCGCATTGGCCGGAATCGTCAGTCGATAGTGCTGCGGGTGCAAGGCAAACACGCCCACGAAGCTGTGGATCGCCCCGATGCCACTGCCGTCCCAGGTCCGCACGATCGATACCTGGTTGACGACGACGTCCCCCTGACGATGACGGTTAGCGTAGGCCAGCGCAGCGCTGGTCGATAGGGCAGTGAGCACCGGAATCGTCACGAGCGCCAGCTCCCGACGGCCCAGACGCGACAGCACCAGGAAGTTCAATGGTCCGATGAGAATGCCGAAAAGGATCAGGCCGGCAAGCAGGCGACGTGTCTCTGGATTCGACGCGCTTGCGCTGCGGATCAGCGCCTCGCGCGGTAGACGCCCCCAGCCACTGTCCTGACCGAAGTAGGAGGTGAATGCCGACTCGGGCGGCCGCGCGTAGGAGAGGATGTAGACCCAGAGGCGATCGAGGCCGCTCCAGCCACGGAGTGGCTTCTGAGTCAGCGACAGCGCCAGCATGAACACGGCGCCCTTGCCGCGACGCCCCACGACCATAAGTGGCTGGTTCTCATCTGCCGCCACGATCGTCCCATTGGTCACCTTCAGGTTCCCGACCAGCCATGGGCCCGCGCCGTCTGACTGAGCACCAAGGTAATCGGCCAGACTCTGCAGCGAGTGGGCGGGTACGGCACCGTCGAGCTTCGCCGGCAAGAGGTCCGGGGGGAGGCCGTCGACGGTGCTGCCGCCAGTCGGGCCAGTGCCGACGGTGAGGATTCCGCCGTCGTTGACCCACGCGGTCAAGGCGCTCTGCTGCAAAGCGCTCAGTCCTCGCGTGCTGTAATCGCTGACGATCAGACAATCCAGGCCACTGAGCACCTGCGGGTTCGTTGGAAGATCTGGCAGGTCCAGATGCACCACGTGTGGCTGCCGCTGACCATCAGCCAGGGTCAGCCCGTTTAGCGAGTCGAACGCGCTCTGGTCCGTCGACAGGACCCCGCAGAACAGCTGCGAGGGATCGACCCGCTGGAGGGGATAGCTACTTTCGAAGACCGTCCGGCCGTTAGAGATCAGGCGCACCTGAAGTCGATCGAAGAAGGGAGGCACATAGACCGCCGTGGAAAACCGCTTGCTGGAATGCTGGGGAATCGTCACCGGCACCGCGTAGTCAATGCTCTGGCCGCCGCCAATCCCGTTCTGGGTGGACGGCCGCCGAATCACCGAGATCTCCACACTCCCAGACACGTTGGGACCGGGATTCCTCAGGTCGACGTCAACCGGTGCCCAGTTCCCCGGACGGACCATTCCATCGAAGCCAGGTCGCACCGTCACCTGCAGCTCATTACTCGCCGCCACGGGCAAGACCGGCGCCGTCAGCGCCAGTGCGATGAGAACCGCGAACAGCTTTCTCATAGGCCTGGCCTCTCTGCCATGGGAGGGAACGAACGGTAGAGACTATTCTACGTAAAATGACGCGGGTACACAATCATATTCTCTCCGCCAAATTCCCCAAAACCCGCAGAAGAATTACTAAATTTCGCCGCTGGAGTTTCTCCCGAGTTGTAAGAATTCTGTAAAACATGTCGCGCACGGCCGCTTGATTCTGGCAGCGACCCGTCATCTCCCCTGGTACTATTACACCAGATCTAACATCTGGGAAGCGCTCGGCAGGTGGTGATATAATTGCCTCCGCACAGCTATGGCGAGCCTCGGGCTGGATCTCCCTGGCGACCGCAGCGACCCACGGGTAGCTGGGTCAGGCGGTAGGCTGCGCTGGTCGCTCCGCCGACTCCACCCAGCGCAGGAGCGCCAGGACTCTGGTCTGACCGTCACGGCATTGGTTGTACGGCTCTCTTGTTACCACATCATTCATAATGAGGGGAAACAGTCGCCGCGCTTGAAGAGGTGATCGATGGCCACGTCGTTCACGCCAGTCATGCCGCCCGTTCGTCCGAAGCGAAGGTCCATCCGAGGGCTCCTGCTGACCGCAATTCTGGGAATCGTGCTCGCCGTCGTGATCGTCTTCCTGGTACAGCATCCGCGAGAGGTTGGTACTGCATACGGGAAGCTCGCGGCAATCGCATCCCCGGTAATGGCAGGAACGTCCCGTGTCGACCTCTCGCTCGCCGCGACTCCCACCCCGACACCCGGCGCGGTCATCAAGACGACCCGGACTCGGATCAGCATTCCAGCGGGCCAGATCAAGGACATCCAGATTACCATGAAGCAGGGGGATCAGCTCGTCGGCATCTTCGACGCGGCGGACCCGGTCGACTTCAGCTTCTGGCTTCTCTCTGATCCTCGGCAGCGCCTGCTCCAGCAGGTTCAGGTACAGGGGCAGTCGAACTTCAAGTGGACGGCGGATCAGGACGGCAACTACGTGTTCGAGTTCCTCTCCCCGCGCGCGACGACCGTGTCGATCGCCTACGCGATCCGAACTCCCTAGGAAGCCGGCGCATTCGCTTCACCCCGAACTGCCTCGCGCTCCACGCCTCGACTTTGGACTCCCCGGCCACGGGCGCTCGGCCGAGACGGCAGGGCGTGCCCTCGGGGTGATACTCGCGCGGAACGACGATCGACACTCACCCGTGGCCCCAAAAGACGCTACAATACCATGCGGACCGTGGAGGTGGCGGTGAATCCAAAGCAACTGGCTGGCGAGCGAGCGGCAGAATTCGTCAAGGACGGTATGCTGGTCGGGCTGGGTACCGGAACGACGGTGTACTGGACGATCAGGCGCCTGGGCGAGATGGCGCGGCAAGGATTGCATATCCGGGGCATTCCGACGTCGCGCCGCACGGAGCAGCAGGCGATCGAGGCAGGCATCCCGCTCACGAGCTTCGCCGAGGTTTCCGATCTCGACCTCACGATCGACGGTGCCGACGAGATCAATCCGACGCTCGATCTCATCAAGGGGGGTGGAGGTGCCCTGCTTCGCGAGAAGCTGGTCGCTGCCGCGTCGCGACGATTGATCATCGTCGCCGACAGTTCGAAGCTCGTCCCCACCCTCGGCGCGTTTCCCCTGCCGGTCGAGGTCGTGCCATTCGGCTGGGAGGTAACGGCACGACGCGTCGCGATGCTGGGCTGCATCCCGACGCTGCGCACCGCCGACGGGCAGCCCGTCGTTACCGACAATGGCAACTATATCCTCGATTGCCGCTTCGGGACGATCCCCGATCCCGCGCACCTTCACCGCGATCTCAAGCTGCTGGTCGGAGTTGTCGAGACCGGTCTCTTCGTCGGCATGGCCGACACAGTCGTCGTCGGAAGCGAGAGCGGCGTCACCCTGCTCCGGGCCGGCGAGGGAGGAACCGGTTGAGCAGCCCAGGACTCGTCAGGTGGAAATCGGGGCGCAGAAAGCGCAAAATGACGTAGCGGTACGGAGACGGCCCAACGCGGCGTGTGCTCGGACGTATTCCGAACCGGGGATTCGAGATGGAAGCTCATCTCCCGCCCTACGTGGCGAATAATCCGGGCTGGCCCGGCTCAGCAGGTCTCTCGTCCAGCTCACGGTTGTGCACTGCGCCCGGCAGCTCCCGTTTTCTGACGTCCGCCGGTCGTTCCTCCGGGCTGCTAACCCCTGGATTCTTGCACGGAGTGCCTGATGAAAGCGATCTTCGTCATCCTCGATACGCTGCGCTACGATTACCTCGAGCCCTACGGCAGCGACTGGGTCAAGACGCCGAACATTGCCCGGCTTGCCGAGCGCTCGGTCGTCTGCGATAATCACTGGGTCGGCTCGCTGCCCTGCATGCCGGCACGGCGCGAGTTCATGACCGGCCGGCATAATTTCCTCGAGCGCGGCTGGGGACCGCTCGAGCCGTTCGACGACGTCCTCCCTCATCTGCTCCGTCAGGTCCAGCCCGAGGAGGCGCGCAAGCCGGTCTTCTCCCATCTGATCACCGATCACTACCACTACTTCTACCTCGGCGGCGAAGGACACAACAATAGCTTCACGACCTGGCACTACGAGCGCGGCCAGGAGAACGACTTCTGGATCAGCCGGGTCGACCTGCCGGCGCTTCCCGAGGCGATCGGAAACAACAAGAATCGGCCGCAGAACGCCCTCAACCGCCTTGCCCAGCGCACCGAGGAGGAGTTTTCCGGACCGCGCTGCGTGCAGCAGGCTATTCGCTGGCTCGACGACAATCGCGGCAGCGATAACTGGTTCTTGCAGCTCGAGCTCTTCGACCCGCACGAGCCGTTTTACGTCGTCCAGAAGTATCTCGACATGTACGGCGACGACTGGGATGGGCCGATCTACGACTGGCCGGAGTACGGCGTCGTCAAGGACGATCCGAAGGCGATCGCGCACATCCGTAAGTGCTACGCGGCGCTGGTGACGATGACCGACCACTGGCTCGGGAAGCTCTGGGACAAGCTCGACGAGCAGAATCTCTGGCAGGATACGCTGGTCGTGCTGACGACCGATCACGGGACGATGCTCGGCGAGCACCAGTACTGGATGAAGAACATGATGCCAGTCTATAATGAGATTGCCCGAATTCCGCTGATTGTGCACCTACCGGGCTCGCACCGGGCGGGCACGCGGGTTTCGGTGCTGACGCAGTCCACCGACCTGATGCCAACCTTCCTGGATTACTTCGGCGCACCCGCGCCGCCGCACCTGCATGGAACGTCGCTGCGCCCGGCCCTCGAAGCGGACCAGCCAGTCCACGACTCGATCATCTACGGCTACTTCGGCATGGCGCTTAATGTCACCGATGGTCACTACACCTACTTTCGCAATCCGGTCGAAGAAGAGCCACTCGTCCATGCCTATACCGCCATGCCCACCGCGTTCCATGGTTTCATGCCGCGCGAACAGCTTGCCGCTGCCGAGATGGGGCGCTTCCTCTGCCACACCTATAACATTCCGGTCTACAAGGTTCCGATGAAGGGGAAGGCGCCGCACCGCCACGCGGCGAACACCGGTCCAGACGGCGAGTACGTCGCGGTGCACGAGCTCTTCGACATCGTCGCCGATCCGCGCCAGGAGCACCCGCTGACCGATCCCGACCTCGAGCGCCGCTTCTGCGATCTGATCCGCGCGCACCTCGAGCGGGTGAAAGCGCCGGAGGGGCACCGCGAGCGGCTCGGCCTTTAAACTGGTCCCACGGAGAGAACCCGTTTCCATTCTGGACTCACTTTCGGGTGAGTAGCCAGTAATGAGAGGAGAGATGCGATGGATCTCGCCGATACGCATCCGTCGTCGCCTTCCGCTCACGGCGTTTTGCAGCTCTGGAACCTGAAGGTTCCGCGCGAGCAAGTTCCAACCGATATCCTGGCCGGCGTCACCACCTTTCTGGTCATGTCCTACATCATCTTCGTCAACCCGAGCATCCTCGGCTTCGTCGGCGTCAAGGGTCTCGAAGGCAAGGGGCTGCCGTTCGCCGCGGTGATGACCTCGACCTGTCTGGTCGCTGCCCTGATGACCATTCTGATGGGCCTTTACACGAATAAAGCGTTCGCGATCGCACCGGGGATGGGTCTGAACGCGGTGGTTGCCTACCAGCTCGTCGTGACCCTCGGACTGACCTGGCCGGCGGCGATGGGAGTGATCTTCCTCGAAGGCGCGATCATCACGCTGCTGGTGGTAACCGGGTTCCGCGAGGCCGTCTTCAACGCCGTGCCGCTCGACCTGAAGCGCGCGATCGGCATCGGCATCGGCTGGTTCATCCTGTTCATCGGGCTCTTCGAGGCCGGCTTCGTCAAGCCTGGCCCCGTCGGCGTCCCCTTGACGCTTGGTGATCTGACCGGCACGCCGGTCTTCGTTGCCGTCTTCGGCCTGGCGCTCACGACGTTTCTGTTCATTCGCGGTGTGCGAGCCGCGCTCCTGTTCGGCATCCTGATCACGACCGCGGTCGCGACGATTCTCAATTACCTCTCGGGTCACGCCGCCTTCACCACGCCCGGCGTCGCGGTGCTCCCAGCGAGCGTGATCAGCGCGCCCGATCTCTCGCTGGTCGGACAGTTCGATCCACTGGGAGTGTTCGTCAAGCTCGGGCCGATCAGCGCCGTTCTCGTGATTCTCTCGATCCTGCTGTCCGACTTCTTCGACACCGTCGGCACGTTGCTTGGTGTGGGCGAGAAGGCCGGTTACGTCAACAAGAATGGCGAGTTCCACCGCGTCGACCAGCCGCTGCTCATCGACTCCCTCGCGGCCGTCGCCGGTGGCGTCTTTAGCTCATCCTCGGCGACAACCTACATCGAGTCGGCGGCAGGCATTAGCGTCGGGGGACGGACGGGCCTGGTCAGCATCGTCGTCGGGTTACTGTTCCTGGTTGCCCTGCCCTTCAGCCCGCTCGTCGGCATCGTTCCGAAGGAGGCAACCGCGCCCGCGCTGATCATCGTCGGCTACCTCATGATGACGACACTCGGCGAGGGCATCGACTTCACCGACGTCGAGGTCGGGCTCCCGGCGTTGCTCACGATGGCGGGGATGCCGTTGACCTACTCGATCACGAACGGCATCGGCGCGGGGTTCGTCACCTACAGCTTTCTGCGCCTTGCACGGGGGAAGTCAGTGCATCCGCTCATGGCAGTGATGACGGTCGCGTTCGTCGTCTACTTCCTGCAAGCGTACCTGCACACCCAGTTTGGTATCTAGCGCCGAAGATGAGTGTTATTCCTGCTCTCGGACCGAGAGCTTTGTCTCTTGTCGATACGTCCCGACAAGGTCACGATCAAGCCGGGCCGCCTGGCGGGCCACACGGCGCCCGAACGGCCTGGCCGGGCGTGCCCGTCCCCCTGGACTCTCGAGTGGTACCGATTCATTTCGGCCTGATTCGGAGGAGCGCAGGATGGAACGTTTAAAGAACCGAGTCGCGATCATCACCGGCGGCGCCTCGGGAATTGGCCGGGCGACGGCAGCGCTGTTCGCGCGCGAAGGGGCGCGTGTCACCATCTGCGACCTGAACGATCCGAAGGGCGCCGAGACGGTCGAGGCGATCCGCGCCGAGGGCGGAGCTGCCACCTACCTCCACGCCGACGTGACCAGCGCGGGGGATGTCGCTGCAGCGGTCGAGCAGGTCCTGAGACGCGACGATCAGATCGACGTCCTGATCAACAACGCGGGAATCTCGCTGGGCGATAGCGTTCTCGATACCGACGAGGCAACGTGGGACCGCAACTTCGCCGTCGTGCTGAAAGGAGCCTACCTCTTTACCCGGGCAGTGCTGCCCTCGATGCTCGAACGACGGACCGGCGCGATCGTCAACGTCGCCTCGGTCAACGGACTGCTCGGCCTGGGCGAGGACGCCTACAGCGCCGCCAAGGCCGGGCTGATCAACTTCACCCAGAACGTGGCCACGCGCTACGGCGCGCAGGGCATCCGCGCCAACGTGATCTGCCCGGGAACTGTTCGCACGCCAATCTGGCAGGAGACGCTCGCGAAGACCCCCGACATCTTCCAGCGCCTGGCCCGGTGGTATCCGCTCGGACGGGTCGGCGAACCGGAGGACGTCGCCCGCGCGGCGCTCTTCCTCGCCTCGGACGACGCGGCGTGGATCACCGGCGCGGTGCTGCCGGTCGACGGCGGCCTCACCGCTGGCCTGCGCCGCATGGCAGTCGAGCTGCAGGGCGACGAACCTTGAGCCCTGCGCAAATACCCGCTGCCCTGCCCGGACATCCCTGGCTGGCGGAGTCTCTCGTCCGCTCCCTGCTCCAGATCTTCGATCGGGGAATCTCTACGCCGCCACGCTAGCAACCACGATCATCGGCCCCTCGGCCTCCTCTGGAACCGGCTCGCCGATCGATTGGAGCGTCGCGATGTGGCCAGTGATGGCTTCTTTTGCGTTCGCGAGAGCTTCTTCGACAGTCACCCCTTGCGACGTGCAGCCGGGAAGCGCCGGTACAGTCACGGAATAGGAGCATGCCTCGGGATCGTACTCCAATATCACTGTGTACCTTCGCATTTCTGGTTCTCCTACAGCAACTCACGCAAGTCGTCAGCACTGAGCCCGGTGCTCCGGAGAATCGCTGTCAACGTCCCGATTGGCACCTGGTGCGTGTGCAGTGCTATCGTTACGAGCGCACCCGGATGGTTGGGGGTGCGTCAGGTGGACATGCGAGCCGGTCTGACGCAGGGGTTGCCAGCCGGCTCGGCGCAAGGCGCGGAGTAGCTGGCTGCTGGTAACCCGCGGCACCTTGGGACTAACTCGACTAACCTGATCAGCACGGTCTTGCTATTTCTCACCAGGGACAATGTAGCACACTCCAGGTGGTTTCCGACATCACCAGGTTGCCTCGAAACCGTTCGGAGTGCTACACTGCGGACACGTCAGGAGCCCGAGGTCAGGACGCGAGAGGGGTTTATGAAAATCGTCATTCCCGATGATTACCCGCCGGTCTACCAGGATCATCCGGAGGTCGAGCGGCTCCGACAGCGCGGCGACGTCGCCATCTACACCACCAAGGCCGCCTCCCCGGCCGAACTGATCGATCGCCTGCGGGGCGCCGAGGTCGCGATCAACGTCCGCGCCTACTCGGTCTTCGACGAGCCGCTGCTGGCAGCGCTCCCCGAGCTACGGATCGTCTCGATCCTGGGCACCGGCACCGACAACTTCGACCTGCCGGCCTGCTCGCGCCACGGCGTCGTCGTCACCAACTGCCCGGGTGCCTCGACCACCTCCGTTGCCGAGCTGACGCTCGCCCTCCTCCTGGCTGCCGCGCGCCACGTCGCCCTGGCCGATCGGAAGGTCCGCGAGGGCATCTGGTACCACGAGCGCGGCTTCGAGCTTCGGGGCAAGACGCTGGGCGTCGTCGGGCTGGGCCTGATCGGCCAGGAGGTCGTGCGTCTCGGCAAGGCACTCGGCATGCGGGTGATCGGCTGGAGCTTCCACGACGACGCCGCGCGCGAGGCCGCGCTTGGTATCGAAACGGTCGCCCTCGACGACCTGCTCCGCCAGGCCGACGTCGTGTCGATCCACCTGCGCAATTCGAGCGAGGCACGCGGTCTGATCGGTCGCCGCGAGATCGGCCTGATGAAACCGTCGGCATTGCTGATCAACACCGCGCGCGCCGCGATCGTCGATCAGGACGCTTTGCTCGATGCGCTCCGCGAGAAGCGTATCGCCGGAGCCGGCCTCGACGTCTTCCTGCAGGAGCCGCTGCCCGCCGACAACCCCTGGGTGAAGCTCGACAACGTCGTTCTGTCACCGCACGTCGGCTGGGTGACCAACGAAGCCTCGGAGCGGCTCGCCCGCGCCCCGGTGGATAACGTCCTCAGCTACCTCGACGGTCATCCGACCAACGTCGTCAACCCCGCCGCGCTGGAGCATCCGAAGCAGCGACGGAGTGGGTGACGCGTGACGGATGATTAGGTGATGGGCAACGCGTGATAGGTGATGGGGAGACCGCATCCCGCATCACTTATCACTACATCTGCAGCCACGTGCGGAAAATGTCCTCGAAGGTGCGCACGTCGGCGAGGGCATCTTCGCCCGGCGAGCGAAAGGGAGCCCCGCTCCGCAGGCATTCGACAAAGTGGGCCGCCTCGCGCTTGTATGCCCAGCTCCAGCGGGGCTCGGGGATCGCGCGGGTGAGCGTGTGCTGGACGCCCTGGCCGCCCAGGGCACCCGGTGCGCCGGACTCGTCGCTCCGGTAGATCTCCACCTCGGCCACGGCGTTGCGGAGCAGCAACGGCGGCGCCCAGGTGTGGACCCAGCCACGCTCGAAGTAGATCTGAGTGTGCTCGTCCCAGCGGAAGTAGCGCAGACTGCCCGTTTCGAGAGTCGTGCGCACGCCGTCGACGTCCAGAATGACTACGCCGGTGTACCCATCCGCATCCAGGTCGACGTGCTTGACCCGGATCCGCTCGCCCGCGTCGAGGATGAATCGCAACAGGTTGACGTTGTGGGTGTACTGCTGGAGATAGCTGACGTAGGCGCGCGACCACTGCCGGGGAAGCCAGGACGGCAGGTGCTCCTCGGTTGGCGCAGCTGGCGCTGGCTCGTCGCTAGTCTCCAGCGGGGGCAGGTCGATGCCAGCGGTCCAATCGCCGCAGAAGCCGTGCGCCCGGGCATAGACGACCCGGCCCAGCTCGCCAGACGCCCGCCAGCGGGCAACGGTATCGTGGACAAGCTCGTTGCCAGCGTCGTAGCGCTTCATGTAGGCGATCATGAGCCGCGCGCCGCTCGCGCGGGAAGCGGCGAGGATCGCCTCGGCCTGAGCGACCGAGACGGCCATCGGCTTCTCCATGAACACGTGCTTGCCGGCCGCCAGACACTCGCGGGCGATCTCGCCCTGAAGGGCGAACGGCGCCGAGACGGCGATGGCATCGACCTCCGGGTCCTCGAGCAGACCGCGGTGATCGGAGTAGAGCCGGGGAATGTTGTAGCGGCGCTGGATCTTCGCCCCGAGATCCCGACGGACCTCGGCCAGCGCGACCAGTTCACAATCCGGCAGCGACGCGAAGTTCGGGAGGTGGACGCGCTGTGCCATCATCCCGCAGCCGACGTAGCCGAGACGGATCTTCTCCACGAGCCGCTCCTCCTCAACCATCCTTCGATGCCGCGACCGTGGGGAGTCTACCATCAATCCGCGTTAGAGCGCGCGGCAGGATTGGCCCAAGGGCTTCGCCGCTGAAGCGGCACGCGCTGTGGTCGACTATGGATTCCGAGCGTGTGGACTCGCAAAAGTGTACGCGCGAGCCAATCTGCGCAACGTGGGATCGGTGCGAGTGATGGAGAAGATCGGCCTGGGGACCGGGCTTCCTCGGCCGCTAATGCCACCCCATCATTCTCTCAATCAATTGATTGACATGCGTCGATCCGCCTGCTAGACTTCAATCAAGTGATTGATTGAAAATGAGGCGGCGATGGGGAACGATCGGCCTGAAAACGTGGCAGGAACAGATCGACGACAGGCGTTGGTGCTCGCAGCCTTTCGCCGCATTGCCGCGGTCGGGTTCGAGGGCCTGCGGACGCGAGACGTTGCCTCCGACGTGGGCGTCAACGTCGCCACGCTGCACTACTACTTTCCGACAAAAGAGGCGCTGATTCGCAGCGTGGTCGCCCAGGCAATGCTCCGCTTTGGCGCCACGCTTCCCCACGGTGGGTCGGCGGGCGAGCAGCTCCGGGGCCATCTCGAGGCGCTCCGACAGCTCCTTCACCACGATCTGGAGCTATTCGCCGTGCTCGGAGAGTTGACACTACGGGCTCCTCGAGACACCGCCATCGCCGCGATCTTTCGGGACATCGACGAGCCCTGGTACCGCCAGGTCCGCGAGCTGATCCAACGGGGCGTCGCGGAGGGCTCCCTCAGCCCCGGTCTGGTTGCGGACGACATGGCGGCGCTGGTGATCTCCGCGATCAAGGGGGTGAGCCTGCCAACCGTGGTATCGAACCGCTCCCAGCGGATCGATCAGACCTTCAAGCAGTTGAAGCGATCGCTCGGCTTGGCAATCGACGAGGAGACGGAGTGACACACAGACCATCGCAACCCAGATCCGGCTGCTGGTGCGCCTCGAGGGGCTGACTCTGACTGCATTGGGCATCCTGTCGAGAATTAATCAGGAGGGTTTCGCATGGCACAGGGCTACCGGGCCACCCTTGGCAATCGTCTCGGCAACAAGATTGTCTCCATCTTGCTACGCCTGGGAGTGACTCCTGGGCGAATGGCCCTACTGACGGTACCGGGCCGCAAGACCGGCCTACCGCGGTCGACTCCGGTGGCGGTGGGCGAGCGGGATGGTCGTCGCTGGCTGATCGCCGCCTTTGGAGAAGTCAATTGGGTGCGCAACCTGCGGGCCGCTGGCGCCGGAACGATCCGTCGCGGTCGCCGAACCGAGGCTATCACGGTGGTCGAGCTACCCCCGAAAGAAGCTGCACCCATCCTGAAGGAAGCCCTCACGAGTGGTCCTTCCTTCATCCGCCCGTATTTTGACGCGACGCCAGAGTCCCCGCTCTCGGACTTCGAGCGCGAGGCAGCACGCCACCCGGTGTTCCTGATTCAGGCCGCCAGTACGCAAATCTGACCGGGAACCGGGAGAGATCGAGCAGATCCCGAACAGCCTGCATCCACTCACACGTGATTCGGCTCGCGCCCGGGCGAGACTTCTTTCACATTTCGAGTGCCAGCAACGCCGCGGCGACGATGTGATCGGCGTCGATGCCAGTCTGGGCGTAGACGTCGGCCCGACTCCCGGACTGTCCGAACTCGTCGACGCCCAGCGGGATGACCGGTGCGCCGAAGACGCTCCCCAGGAAAGCCAGCGTGTGCGAGGCACCATCCAGCACGGTGACGATCGGCGCCTGGCGCTCCTCCTCGGGGATGAGCGCGCCGAGGTGCCCGCCGGAGAGACCACCGTTCAGCAGAACCGACGGATCCTGCATCGCCCGCCGCCGCTCGTCCTGGAACTGCCGATACAGCCGATCCGCGCTGGTCAGATACAGGACGTTCGCGCCGATTCCCTCGGCGTGGAGCGCCCGCGCCGCGGCCACAGCCTCCGGGACCATCGCCCCGGTCACCGCGATCTGCACCGTCTGCGAAGCCGGAACGTCTGGCACGGCCTCGCGGCGATCGACGAGACGGTAGCCGCCGGCGAGAACCTGGGCCCGTAGCGTCTCTTCGCCCAGACGGGCGAGTGCAGGCTCGATCAGCGTCTGATCGATCGGCTTGGTCGAGAGCCGCAGATAGGTCGAAAGGCCCTTCTCGCGGTCGCAGCACTGCCGCAGCGCCTCGAGGAGAATCCACTCGACCTCGCGGGCGAAGGCCGGCTCGTAGGCAATCAGATTCGGCAGCTCGATACCCAGCGACGGCGTCACCGTCGACTGGTGGGCACCGCCCTCCGGGCTCAGCGAGACGCCGGACGGGGTCCCCGCGAAGATGAGCTTGCTCGCGCCGTAGAGCGCATAGACCAGCGCATCGAGCCCGCGGATCACGAACGGGTCGTACACCGTCCCGATCGGGAAGAAGTGCTGGCCGACGATCTCGGCGGCGTGACCAAACTGTCCCAGCAGCAGGTAGAAGTTCATCTCGGCGATGCCAAGCTCGATGTGCTGGCCGATGGGTGAAAGGCGCCAGCGCAGCAGCGACGACGAGGCACTCTCCCCCGAGTCGACGCTCGGCGGCGGCTCCGGATGGAAGACGCCCACGCGGTTGATCCAGGCGCCAAGGTTCGTCGATACCGACACGTCGGGCGAGACCGTCACCAACCGCTCGCCAACGCCCGGCAGTCGTCGCAGATCGAGCAAGATTCGGCCGAACGCATCCTGGGTCGAGCTCTGAGGCGGCACTCGGGTGCCCAGGGACAACGGAATGGCGCTAGGTGATGGTACGGTCTCACGGCCGGAGAGATCCTCGCGCAGGCGCTCGGCGGCCGCTCGGCAGAGGCGTCCCTCCGGCGACTCCGGCGCGAATCCTTCCCAGTCGTCGCCGGAGATGCCCAGCGTCTGGCGTAGCTCGGCAAGCTGCTCCTCGCTGCAGAGCGCCGAGTGGTTGAGCGGATCTCCCGCGAACGGGAGCCCCCACCCCTTGATCGTGTGGGCGAAGATGACTTTTGCCGAGGTCGTGTGCGTGTCGGCCGCGGCAAGGACCTCGAGCAGCACCGCCAGATCGTGGCCGCCCAGATCGGCCAGCAAGCGCGGCAGCTCCTGATCGGGAATCTCGGCGATAGCTTGCGCGATCTCGAGTGAACCGGCTGGCAGTCGCTCGCGCACCTCGGCCCCCGGCGCGCGAATCAAGGCGTGGTACTCCTCGTTGCTCATCTCGTCGAGCCGGCGCCGCAGCGCCTCGCCTCCCGATCGTGCGAACACTGCCTGGAGGCGGCGCCCGTATTTCACTTCCATGACGCGCCAACCGTTCGCTTCGAACATCGCCTTGTAGTGGTCGATGCGCTGGCCGGGCACGACCCGGTCGAGGCTCTGGCGATTGACGTCGACGATCCAGAGGACGTTGCCGAGGTTGCGCAGCTGCTCCTCGACGACGGCTTCCCAGACACTTCCCTCGTCAAGCTCGGCATCGCCCAGCGTCGCCACGAAGCGTCGCGGCCGGACCCCCTCGAAATGGCAGGCGGCGTAGCGCTGCACCAGCGCGGCGAAGGCCGGCGCCACCGAGCCGATCCCCATCGAGCCGGTCGAGAAGTGCGCCACGTCGGGATCTTTCGTCCGGCTGGGGTACGACTGGAGGCCGTGGAAGTCGCGCAAACGCGTCAGGTATTCCCGGGGCAGGTTTCCGAGCAGGTACTGGATCGCGTGATAGACGGGCGAGGCGGTTGGCTTGATCGCGTGGCGGTCCTCGGCTCGAAGGTAGCTGAAATAGAGCGCGGTGAAGATCGAGACGACCGACGCCGAGGACGACTGATGTCCCCCGATCTTGGTGCCATCCGGGTTGGGTCGCCGGAAGTTGGCGTAATGGATCATCGCGGTGGCGAGCCAGAGAACTCGTCGCTGGATCGACTCCAGAATCGCGAGGTCCGGAGATGTGTCCGGACCCGGTTGGACCTCCCGATCGATGACAGTGCGCAAGGCGGTATCCTCCAACGCCGCGTTGGGATTCGGCCCGAGTATACAACCCGGCGCGCGATCCGTCGATGATCTGGCGAGACACTGGCTACAGATGCTTATCCAGGCTATCCGCGCCCTGGAAGCGGTTCTACTGGAGAACGGCTCGCCGCCGAGACATAGAGGGCACCGGGGGACACCGGGATCTTGACGGGTTTTCTCTTCTCGGCGTCGTTCCCGTACGCAGTTTAGGTGGTCAGCGCCCGATTTCCCAGGTGCCCGCTAGCACGGCTTCGTGTCCGGCATTGGCGAGACCGGAGTTAGACGCGCTCGGCCGACGGCGGAGCGCGTTGATGCTCTGATCGCGGGTCTTCGAGCGGCGAAATTTGGCATCAAAAAAGAAGAGGCGACGGAAAGGCTTCGACGGCTCGCTAAACCAGAGGAGTGACTCCTGTCGCGATTCCGCCTGTTGCATTCGACGGGGTAAACCGGTTAAGTGAGCCCCATTCGCGGCCCGGGGGACCGGCGCGGCTATCGCCCCGACTTCGGGCTCGGTGGATCATCTTCGGTCCAGCCGGACGTGCTGCCCCGGCGTGACGCCCGGCTGGCTTAGCGTCGGCCAGGGCGCCCAGGGCTGATCCTCAATGGGGAAAGCGGAGGTTTTCGATGGAAGGCGAAAAGTCGGCACCTCGCGACGTGATCGTTCTCGGGCCCGGCGAAGGGACTGTCGTCGCCGGCTCCGGCGGGACGCCAGTCGTGATCAAGGTCCACGGCGACGATGTGGCCGGTGGTGGGTATTCATTCATGGAGATGGACGTCGCGCCAGGCCCGGGCGCACGGCCACACATCCATCACGAGGCGGACGAGGCGTTCTACGTCGTGGATGGCGAGCTGACCGTCGTGCTGGACGGCACGTCGATCGTCGCGCCCGCCGGCTCGTTCGTCCTCGTCCCGCGGGGCTTGCGCCACACCTTCAGGAATCAGGGCACGCGCCCGGCGAAGGCGGTGTTCATCCTCTCCCCGCCTGGCTTCGAGCGCTTCTTCGAGGAGCTCGCCGCGCTGCGGCAGGCAGCGCCTTCTGGCCAGGTCGACTTCGCGACGATGCGCGATCTCGGCCAGAGGTTCGCAACCGAGTTTTTCGAGAGCTGGGCACTCACGGCTCGTAGGAGTCGACCGGCGTGATCGTGGCGCCGTCTGGCGGAGCGACGTCGCCGCCGAGCAGTGGATCGCCCGTCTCGCGCATCCACCTCTCCAGACTGGCGCGCAGATCGTCCAGGACCGACCGGTACTCGGGGTCCGTCGCCAGGTTGGTCTGTTCGAGTGGATCGCGCTCCAGGTCGAAGAGCATCTCTGATGGCCGACGCCGCTCGAAGTAGCCCTGATCGCGCAGCAGATCCTTCGTCGGGCTGGGATCGACGTGCGTCGGCAGGCTGAACGGCCGGTCGGCGAAGCTGCGGACGTACTTGTAACGCTCGGTGCGGACACCGCGCATGGGATCGTAGGTGGTGTGATAGGTCAGCTCGGCGAAGATCTCGTCGCGGACGGATTTCGCCGCGCCCTGAACCAGCGGTACCAGGCTCACGCCGTCCGTATTTTCGGGTGGGCTGACGCCGCAGAGGTCCAGCACGGTCGCGTAGAGGTCGACGTTCGAGACCAGGCCGGAGACGCGCCGGCCGCCGCGAAAGCCGTTCGGTCCACGGGCGATCAGGCTGATCGCGAGCCCGGGATCGAGCAGCGTGCCCTTGGCGCCGGGGAAGGCGATGCCGTGGTCGGTGGTGTAGACGAACAGCGTACTGTCGGCGAGGCCAGCGCGGTCGAGCGCCTCCCGGATCTGCCCCACCGCCGCGTCAACGCGTCGCACCTGCTCGTTCAGGTCGGCCACGTCGCGGCGGACGACCGGCGTGTCGGGAAGGTAGGGCGGCACCACGACATCATCGAGGGACGTATCGGTCGGATCGAATGGACGGTGCGTCTCGGAGAAGCCGACCATCGCGAAGAACGGCTCCGAGGGCCGCGCGGCGAGAAACGCGGCGACCAGCGGCGCGACGTCGCGGCAATGGTGACGCCGACGTCCCTCTACCTGGACGACGTGCTGGTAGCCCAGGTCACGCGGGTCTGGCGCCTCGTGCTGGAAGCCGAAGAGGTAGGTGCTGTACCCGGCGCTCGCCAGCAGCGACGGCAGCGTCCGTCGATACGATTCGGGATGCAGCCGGAAGCCGCGATGGGTGAGGCCGATCAGTCCGTGACGGTGGGGCACCTGGCCGGTGAGCAGGCTCGCCCGACTGGGGCTGCACTGCGGCGCTACGCAGAACGCTTGCTCGAAGACGACTCCTTCGCTGGCGAGCCGATCCAGATTTGGCGTTTCGACATGCCGGCCATAGGGACCGGTGTGACGGCCGGTATCGTGAGTGATGACGATCATGACGTTCGGGGACGCGCTCATCGTGCCTCCTTTATCCAAGTTTCCAGAACGATCGGACCGGTGGACGGCTCACCACGGAGACACAGAGAGCGCAGAGGAAGTACGGAGAAAAGACAATTCTCACCGCTGTGCCCTCTGTGTCGACTCTGTGTCTCTGTGGTTAACGTACTCTGGCGTCCCCTTGCAAAGTTCGGGTCGCTGCATGCGAATCACGCTCCGCCAGAGACGGTATGATACACGTTTGTCACCGCCAGGCGCGTCGTGATAGAGTACTCGCGATTCGGTCGCGCGGCGCCCGGTCTCGGCGCGCCGAAGCCGCTCTCAGCCTCCCACCGAAGGGGGAAAGATGAACCTGATCGTCGTCGTGCTCGATAGCTGGCGGCAGGACCACGTCGGATTCTACCACCGGGGCCGCCCGGCCTGGGAAGGCGTTCCGCCGGTCGCTACGCCCAACCTCGACGCGTTCGCGCGCGAATCGATCGTCTTCGACAACGCCTACGCCGACGCCTATCCGACAATCCCGATCCGCTGCCAGCTGATGACCGGACAGCGCACGCTGCCGTACCGTCCGTGGCAGCCCCTCCTGCCCTCCGACGTGACCATCGCCGAGATCCTGCGCGCCGAGGGATACGTCTGCGGCCTGATCTCGGACACGTATCACTACCGCGCGCCGGGCATGAACTATCACCGGGGCTTCCACTCGTATCGGTGGGTGCGCGGCCAGGAGTACGACGCCTACGAATCGGCGCCAACGCGGCGCAACGTCGACGATTACGTCAATGCCAGTTTTCCGCCCGTCTGGCGCAACCGGGTGGCACAGTACCTTGCCAACACCGACGAGTTTCAATCCGAGGAAGACTGGTTCGCGCCGCGGGTCGCGCGGCTGGCGGTGGACTGGCTGCGCAAGAATCGAAGCCACCCGAAGACGTTCCTCTGGATCGACAGCTTCGATCCGCACGAGCCCTGGGACCCTCCGGCCCGGTATGACGTCTACCGCGATCCGTCCTACCGTGGCCCGCGGATCATCCTCCCGATGGGGGGCAACGCCGACGAGTGGGCGACGAAGGACGAGCAGCGCAACATTCGCGGTCTCTACAGCGGCGAGGTTGCCTCGGTCGACGCCGCGCTTGGTCCGCTCTTCCGGGCGCTCGGCGAGTACGGCTACCTCGACGACTCGATCGTTCTGGTCCTGGCCGATCACGGCCACCCGCTCGCCGATCACGGCAAGTTCCTCAAGGGCGCCGATCGTCTGCACAACGAGCTTCTGAAAGTGCCATTCTTGCTGCGGCTGCCGAAAGGCCGGGGAGCCGGCCGCCGAACCAGTGCCATCGTCGAGTACGACGACGTGCTGCCAACCCTGCTCGACCTGCTGGGCCTGGCGAACAACGCCTCGTCGATGCACGGGCGCAGCTTCCGTTCGGTCGTCGAAGGCGACAGCGACGATCACCGGCCGCACGTCATCACCGGCTACCACGCGGGCGTCGACCGCTGCATCCGCGACAAGGAGTGGAGCCTCGTCCTCCGGCCCGAGAGCCAGCCGGACGAGCTGTATTACCTGCCGGACGATCCAAAAGAGCAGAAGAACCTGATCGACAGCCACGTCGACGAGGCGCGCCGGCTGGCCTCGGCCTACGGGAAGTATTTCTTCCAGCGCGGGCGTCCGACGCACCTGAAGGGCATCCAGGGACAGTACGAGATGTCCTCGGGGAGCGTCGAGTAGCGAATTCGAAGGAGGCCAGGATGAACGGCGCCGACCTGCTGGTCAGGCAGCTTCGACAGCACGGGGTCGAGTTCGTCACGACGCTCTCGGGAAACGGCCTCAATCCCTTCTACGAGGCATGCCGAACCGCCGGGCTTCGGCTGGTCGACTTTCGCAACGAGCAGGCCGCGGCCTTTGCCGCAGACGCCGCCGCGCGGCTCACCCGGCGCATCGGCGTCTGCGCGGTCAGCGCTGCGGTCGGGCACGCCAACGCGCTGATCGGCGTGGTGAACGCCTGGTTCGACGGCGCGCCGCTCCTCCTGATCACCGGCTCCAGCGCGCACAGCCGAACCGACATGGGCAAGTTCCAGGACCTCGATCAGGTTGCCCTGGCCGCGCCGGTCTGCAAGTACGCCAGGCTGGTCGATCGTCCCGAGCGCATCCCGTTCTACGTCCACGAGGCGATCGGCCGTGCCACCTCCGGCCGACCCGGCCCGGTCCACCTGACGATCCCGAGCGACGTGCTGGCAGGTGACATCGGCGCGATCCTCCCTGGCCAGGTCACGATGGCGAGTGGAGAGGTGCGGCCGCGCGCCACCGCGGACCCGGAGGCGATCGACACGGCCGCCGACCTGATCGCCCACGCGCGGCAGCCGCTGATCGTGGCGGGAAGCGGCGCCTTTTACGCACGCGCGGATGGAACGCTCGGCGAGTTCGCGGCGACGACGGCGATGCCGATCGTCGTGCCGATCTGGGATCGCGGCGCGGTCTCGCGCGCGAGCGAGCACTTCCTCGGCGTGATCGGCGCGGCCAGCGGCGGTCCGCGCCTGCTCCCAGACGCCGATCTGATTCTGCTCGTCGGCGCGCGCATCGATTACCGGGTGGCCTACGCCGAGCCACCAGGAATCAGGCCCGATGCGCGGATCGTCCGGATCGACGTCGAGGCGAGCGAGCTGCGCCAGGTACGCGAGCCCGACGTGGCGATTCTCGCCGATCCGAAGTCGGCGCTGATCGCGCTGGGCGAGGCGCTGGCGCGCCGGGGCTTCACCCCGCGGCGAGACTGGCTGGCCGAAGCCCGCCGCCGGGACCGTGAGTTTCGCCAGCGCTGGCACGAACCGGCCCCCGCCGCGCCGCCGCTGACCGGTCGGCACGTCGTCGATGGCCTTCGTCCATTCCTCGACGATCGGACGCTCTTCCTGATCGACGGCGGCAACATCGGACAGTGGGCGCACATGGCGCTCGCCGACCGCTACCCCGGCCACTGGCTGACCTGCGGCGCGAGCGGCGTCGTGGGCTGGGGTATCGCCGGCGGCATCGCCGCCAGGCTCGCCTATCCGGACCGGCCAGTCATCGTGCTCTCGGGCGACGGGGCGATCGCGTTCGGGCTGGTCGAGCTCGAGACGGCGGTGCGCCACGGCACGCCGTTCGTCGTCGTCCTCGCGGATGACCGGGCCTGGGGAAGCGTCGTCAGCGGTCAGCTCGAGACGTACGGCCCCGCGGGCGTCGTCGCGAGCCGCATGGGACCGGTCGACTACGCGAAGGTCGCCGAGGGCCTCGGCGCGCTCGGCACGCGCGTCGAGCGCCCGGAAGAGATCGCCGCGGCGATCCGGGCCGCGCTTACCGCGGACCGACCGACGCTCATCCACGTCCCGATCGCGGTCGGTGGGCCGGCGGATTAGCGCGCCCTGGCAGAAGGGCACGTGGGGCTCAAGGGTCGCGGACCCGAGGGCCGGCTCCCGCGAATGAAGCATCCCAGGCTTTCCGGAGGCTCTTTAGCAGCTCAATCGAGGGGGAGCCGTACCGTGGTACCCGTCTCGGCCGCCCGGTAGATTGCCTGGATGATCTCGAGGGCAGCCCGGGCATCCTCGCCGGTAGCCGCTGGCGGTCGACGGTCCTGGATCGCCGCGAGAAACTCGCCGATCTCGGCGTCGAAGCCGCCGGGCCACTCCTTCGGCACGGCTACGTCTTCCCAGGGCTTGCCGAGCGTGCTGATCCGCAGTCCACGCCAGGTGTCGACGCGCAGGACTCCCTCGGTGCCGACGAGCTCGACGTAGCAGCAGCCGGTCGCGCGTGGCGTGCCCAGCGCCTGCTGGAGCATCGCGGTCACGCCGTTGGCGAAGGCGAGAAGTGCCGTGCCGTGCTCCTCGCCTTCGATCAGCCCGCGCCCGTGGCCGATCCGCGCCGACACCGTCTCGACCTCGGCGCCGATCCACCAGCGAAGACGGTCGGCGGCGTGAATGCCGTTGTCCATGAAGACGCCGCCGCCATTGAGCGCGACGCTGCCCCGCCACTGGAGCGACTCGTCGCCGTCGCGGCCTGCCCAGATCACGTCGTTGGCGAAGAGGAGCCGGCCGATCGCGCCGTCCTGCAACAGCAGGCGCGCCCGAATGTGCTCGGGATAGAAGCGGTGGGTGTGACCGATCATCAGGATGACGCCGGCCTGTCGACAGGCGTCGATCATGCGGTCGGCGTCGGCGAGCGACGTCGCGATGGGCTTCTCGCAGAGGACGTGCTTACCGGCTCTCGCCGCGGCAACCGTGGTCTCGGCGTGGAGCGCGTGCGGCAGACAGATGCTCACCGCGTCCACGTCGGGGCGGGCGAGGAGTGCCTCGGCCTCCGGAACGTATCGCGCGCCAACCGCCTCGGCCAGGCGTCGCCCACGCTCGGGGTCGACGTCCGCGACGGCGACGACTCGGCAGCTCGGCTGACGACCATAGGCCTCGGCGTGGACCCGACCGATGCCCCCGGCCCCGATGATTCCGACGTTCACCACGGCTCAGTCCTCCGCGCGGGCATTCTCCGGCTCGACCACCCTCACGAGTGATAAGTGCCCGCAGTGATGCGTGATGAGTGATGAGTCTGCGACGACGCCGCTTTGCCCCTCACCACTCATCACTCGTGACTCGTCACTCAGTGGCGTCTCGGTGGTTGGCGGCCCCGGCCGATCAGTCGCGGGAGGCTTGCACCCCCGTCAGCAGGCGCAGCAGGCTGAGGAACAGGTTGATGATCGAGAGGTAGATGCCAATCGCCACGATAATGGCGTTGGGCAGCGTATCTTCGACGAAGCGGGCCTGCTGGACCTCGTAGACCAGATAGAGGCTGAAGATGACCGAACCGCCCAGGCCGATCGCGATCTCGAGGATCGTCGCGTGGACGAAGATGCCGACGACGCTCGCGGCGATCAATCCGAGCAGCGCGAAGAGCAGCTTGCTCCCGATCCCGGAAAGGTCGCGCTTGGTCGTCAGCGCGTAGGCCGAGAGACCCAGCGTGAGCAGCGCGGTCGTCGCTCCCGCCTCGACCACGAGCGCCCCGGCTCCCACCCGCAGGTACACGTCGATGATCCCGCCGAGCGCGACGCCCATCAGCGCGGTCAGCGTGTACATCAGGATCAGGTTCAGCCCGCCGACGTTTCGGGCGAGGCTCACGACGAACGAGAGGATCAGCACGCCGATCATCGCCGGCAGCGCCAGACCCGGCGCGCGCACGCCGACCAGACCGCCGAGCGCAGTGAACGCCATCGAGAACGCGAGGAGTCCAGCCACCTTCGCCAGCAGCCCACTCCGCGTCAGTGCACCGGCACCGCTGTAGTACCGGACGTCGTACGGATTCTGCATCGAAACTCCTTTCACTCCCTTCGGTCTCCGTCGAGGTCAGGGAGAAACGGTCGTCAGCCGATTCGCACCAGATCCCGTGGGCACTCGATTGTGCAGGATATTCCGATGCGACAGCCTTCGCATCTATGATAACACCAACGTCGGGTGTCTGCTCCATCGGCGCGAGTGGAGGAATTTAGCCTTCGCATCTATGGTAACACCAACGGGTGAGTCGAGCACGACGTCGCGACCCACGAGGAGACCCGAGCGGAGGGCTTGCCACACCAGGGCAAGGTAGAGCAGCCGGAACAGATACGGCCCCAGCTTCTTGCCACGACGACTGAAGTGGTACTGGTGGACCTTCCGGCCCACCAGTCTCAGTCAGGCGGAACAGCTAACGAGTCGAGAGTTGACTGGCTTTGATTGGCAACGCCTGGTCGCCGTTGGCCAGAGCTTGCTTGACATCGGCACCATAGCCGCCGGTGAAGTTGAGGACGGTGACACCAGACGGCGGCGTGTAGCTGAACGTGGAGTCGGGAATCGCGACGTTGTACTCCACGCTCGTCACCTCGGAGCGATCCACCACGACGCCGGCCGAATCGCGTACCTCGGTCTTGAGCGGGAGAAAGGTCTGCTGGTCCACCCAGATCGTCATCTGCCCAATCGCATTGTCACTCGATCTGTTGGCGGCAGCTTTCTTCTGACCGGCCTGACCAGCCTTTATTTGCTTGCCGTCGACTGCCGATGATCCCGAGGCCGCGCCATCCGGTTGCGGGCAGCCGTTGGGCTTCGGATGGAGGACGATCACGTAGGTGGGCCGATGGGCGACCGTTGCTTCTCCCTTCTGCTCCGCGGTCAGACAACTCTTCTGACTGCTGTACCCGGCGAGCACATCGGCGAGGCTGGTCTGCTGTGTCGGATCGTCGAACGGATTGCTCCAGGTGGTGCCGGTCGTATGGACGGCACGAGTCTGACCGTTCTCGGTCAGGGCAATCCAGGTCTGTGCGCCGTTGAAAATCACCTCCTGACTGGAGGTCGCCCCGGATTGATCCCTGACCACTTGATCGCTCCGCTGGCGATCTCTGCCGTCGAACCAGATTTCGGTGGTTACCGTGGCGCTCCCTTTCCCCGCGACCGTGCGGGTCATCTGGAGATGGTAGGTCAAGACGGTGCTGGACACGCCGGTCGCCGCCTGTTGGGCGCGCGACAGGATGACATCCGCGCTTACCGACTGGGCAGGATTCCACAATGGGAACGTGGCGCTGAGGACAAGCGCGAGCGCCACCGTGGTAAATCCGAGAATCGATCGGCGTCGCCAGCCGCTTCCCACGCTACGCTTCCACAGGTTGGCGAGGCCAGCTCTTGGAGCCGGATCGATCTGGGCGTGGATCGATGGCCAGAGATCCAGATTGTCGGGGATCGCTTTTTCAGCGATCTGCCGCAGAATCGCGGTCTTGGATCGGTCGTTCACCTGCTCTCTCCTATTCCGCCGTGATGGGGCGCAGAAGAATGCGGAGGCGCTCGCGCGCCGCGTGCAAGCGCCACTTGACCGCGCTCGGCGAGCATGCCAGGGCTTCGGCCATCTCAGCCTCACTCAGCCCCAGGAAATAGCGCGAGACAACCGCGGCGCGCTGCGGTGGCGTGAGCTTTTGCAGCGCCGCCCACACCGCCTCAGCAGTCTCCGCTCGTTCCCAGATCTCCGCTGGGCCGGGCTGCTCGTCGAGCAATTGAATCGTTTCGAGACCCGTGTCGCCTCCGGATCTCTCCGCGAGCGGCACCTGTCGTTTGCGCCGCGCGGCGGCCTTGATCGCGGCGTTGACCACGCTTCGGAGGAACCATGGCCCAAAGGGACGGTTCGGGTCGAACTGCGAGATTCGCTCGTATGCCTTCAGGAAGGCCGCCTGCACGACATCTTGGGCAAGCGCAGAGTCGCGCGTGATCAGGTACGCCGCGCGCAGGGCGGGAATCTGGTATTGCCGGACCAAAAACTCCAGCCCGGCGACGTCGCCACGGCGGAGCCGGTCGATCGCTCGGGATTCCTCCATCGTCACCTTCTCATCTGATTCCTTGCAAGGTCTCTACAGATGCTATCCGCGAGAGGCGAAAAAAGTTAGGGGGGATCGTGATCCTTGCCACCGTTCGCGCTGATTGCTCTCTTTCGGTCCATTCCGGTACCAAGCCAAATGCTTTCGGTGCGCAATCGCACGATCAATCCGGCCTGGTCTATTGCGTCCCCATGCATTAACATAGCAGCCAACCACGACGAAGAGCGTGTGTCGGAAGGCGAGGTCGACGAAGGATTTACCGTGCCGATCCTTCATCAACCGCCCCTTCTCACACACCCTTTCAGACAGGAGAGCAGACGATGGGCAAGACCGGGCGCGCGGCCGTCATGGTCGGGAAGCAGTTCGAGATTCGGGAATATCCAGTGCCCGATCCAGCGCCGGGGACGATTCTCCTACGGCAGGAGCTAGCCGGCATCTGCGGCACCGACCTGCACAACTGGGAGTACCAGCGGCTCACCGGCGATATCCTGCTCGGGCACGAGAACGTCGGAATCGTCGAGAAGCTCGGCGCAGGGGTTGATCAGGATTACGTCGGCAATCCGCTGAAGGTCGGCGACCGCGTCATCTTCGCCCCTGGCACCCCTGCAGGCACGTACGGGTTTCTGCGCGCCGACGACGAGCCCCACTTTCGTGGAGGGTTCGCCGACTACATCTACCTCGCCCAGCCAAGCACCTGTGTCCTCAAGACCAGCCTTCCACCCGAGGTCGCGGTCCTGTCCGAGCCATTCATGGTCGGCGTGCACGGTGTGCGCCGGGCCGGGCTGAAGTTTGGCGATACGGTCGTCGTTCAGGGATCGGGCGCGATCGGACTGCTGACGCTCGTCTGCGCAAAGCTGAGCGGGGCCGGGCGCCTGATCGTCGTCGGCGGGCCGGCCGGTCGCCTTGAGCTCGCCCGAAAGATCGGAGCTGACGTGATGATCGACATCGGCGAGGTCCGCGACCCGGCCGAGCGAACGAAGCTGGTGCTGGAGAACACACCACGTGGCGCGGGCGCCGACGTCGTCTTCGAGTGCGCCGGATTCCTCTCGGCTATCCCCGAGGGGATCGGCTACCTGCGCCACAGTGGCACCTACGTCGAGATGGGTCACTTCGTCGACGTGGGCTCCCTCGACTTCAATCCGAATCGTCTATTGATGCGCAAGAACCTGCGGCTGGAAGCGGTGTGGGGATACGGGGGGAACGAAACTTTCGTCCGTGGACTGCCGATCCTCGAGAAGAACGAGTTTCCGTTTGCTCAGATGGTGAACCCGATCCTCCCGCTGGAACGCATCGCCGACGGGTTCGCGGCGCTCAGCGGTGGTTACAAGCTCGCCGGGCGGGACGTCGTCAAAGTTGCGCTGAGGGGCGCGATGGCCTGAGGTCAGATCACCATATTTCGCCGTTGACACCCTGACTATCGTTTAGTAAGCTGCTTTTACAGCGGTGACGTCACCGATCGCCTCTACAACGACACCAAGTCTGGACGGCCCCCTGCCCGGTACCTGGAGGAACATAAGGTGAGCGAGAAAGCTGGCGTGATCGTCGCCGAGCGCTCTTCCTCGAGTCTCGACCGCATCTTCGGAGCGCTCCACAACAATCCGTACTACCGCACTTACTGGTTCGGTAACCAGGCCAGCACCTTGATGATGCAGATGCAGACCGTGGCGAACGGTTACCTCGCCTTCACCCTGACCGGCTCGGCAACCGCGCTCGGTGTCGTCGGACTGGCACAGGGGCTCCCGCAGCTTCTCTTCTCGCCGGTCGCCGGGGTGATCGCCGACCGTTATCCGAAACGTAACCTCCTGCTCCTGATCCAGACGATCCTCTGCGTGACGTCGCTGGCGATCGGCATCCTGATCGGCTTGAGGCTCATCCAGTACTGGCATCTCGTGGTCACCGGCTTCATCCAGGGCTTGTGCTTCTCGATCAACATGCCCGCTCGGCAGTCCTGGATCCCGAGCCTGGTCGACGAGGACGACCTGGCGAACGCCATCGCACTGAACAACGCTGGGCTGAATGCGAGCCGCATCGTCGGCCCGGCTATCGCCGGCCTCCTGATCGCAATTCCCTGGTTCAACGTCAACGGCATCTACTACCTGCGCGTCGTCGCCTTTGCGTGGGTGCTGTACTCGCTCCTGCAGATCCCGATTCTGGGACTGCCCGAGGCACGAAAATCATCACGGGTGATCGAAGAGGTCACTGCTGGGCTTCGCTACATCTGGAGCCACGAAACGCTGGCTCCCCTCTTCACCCTTGCCCTGGTTACCTTGCTCCTCGGATCATCGTACCAGATGCTGCTGCCGGCCTTTGCCCTGAAGACGCTCTCGGTGGGCTCCGAAGGGCTCGGGTTCATGATGACCTCGGTCGGCGTCGGGGCGCTCTGTGGCTCGCTGTCAATGGCCTACTTCAGCCGGAGCAAGCGGAAGGGACGAATCCAGGCAATCGCCGGAACGACGCTCGGTCTCGGCCTCGCGGCTTTTGGCGCGCTGAGCGGCTTGAAGCTCTTCCTGCTGGCGCTGGTCGCGCTTTTTATCGTCGGTATGGCCAACGACTTCTACTCGACGATCAACAACACACTGATTATGCTGAACACCGACCGCGCGCTCTACGGACGGGTGATGGCCGTCTACATGATGACCTGGTCGCTCTCATCGCTGTCGTCAGCCCCCTTCGGGGCGCTGATGGATCACGTCGGCGGTCCACTGACGATGATGCTCATCGGAGGCACGCTCGCGGTGTTCGTCGTCTTGATGGCATCGTTCCACCCCGGCTACCGCCGCCTGACGTGAGCACGCGAGCGGGGAATACACGATGAGCTATCAGTTTCTCGTTGACACCTACGCAACCGAGCGGCTTAAAGTGCTGAGCGTCTGGGCCATGTTCGACGACGAGGATGTCTCGGTGCGACCGCACCCGGTCGATCCCCGCGGTCGCAATCTGCACGAGCAGATGGTGCACCAGTGCGTCAGCGAGGACCTCTGGTTTCGGACGCTCCTCGGCATCGACGTGGGCGCGCCGCCGCTTCCCGCCCAGGAGACCCGAATCGAGTTCATCAAGCGGTATGCCGAGGATTCCGGCCGCCGTCTCGAAGAGCTACGTCGCAAAGACGACGCCTGGTGGGAGGAGAACGTCACCTTCTTCGACGTGACGCGCACGCGCGCCTGGGTGATGACCCGGCGTCTGCTCCACACCGCGCACCACCGCGGGCAGCAGACGGCGATGCTCCGGATGCTCAATCGGCCGGTGTACAGTACCTACGGTCCAACGGCCGACACCGGCGGTCTGCCGCAGGACCACCCGCCGACGATCTATCCCTATCCCGACCTCGATACGCTGCTCGAGCAGGAGGCGACCAACCGCGCGAAGCGTCCGCTTCCCGGCCCCGGCTCGCGCCCACCGACCGAGCGCCCGTAAGGATTCGGTATCGCGGGGAAGCCCCACGCCATTCGCCGCGGATCGTCTTACGCCGCCAGGGCGCGCAGCGTCCGGTCGATGCTCGCCGCGCGGTCTGGCCCCACCGGCAGCAGCGACACGATCAGCTCGTCGAGGCCGGCGTCAAGAAACCGTCGCACGCCGGCCTTGACCGCGTTCTCGTCGCCAAACAGCACGATCTCTTTGATCAGCGCGTCCGTGATCGTTCCCTGGCGGGCCTCGGGGTACCCCGCCGCCGCGAACATCTCCTGGTAGAACGGGAGCCGGGCGTACCCTTGCAGCCGATTGCGCGCTTCCCGCAGCACGGCCGATTCGTCCGTCGAGACGACGGCGAACGCGTGGCCGACGAGTATCGGTCGACGCCCGCCCGTGCGCTTCGCCGCGCCAGCCAGCAGCGCCGGTCGCGCGACATCCCGCAGGAAGGGAGCTGGCGTGATCCAGCTGATCGCTCCGTCGGCGACCTCGCCAGCCAGCTCGTAGGACGCTGGCCGAAGCGCCGAGATGAGCACCGGCAGGTTCGGCGGCGACGCGACGCGGGCGTGCGCGTGATAGTACCGACCGTCGAAGTCGACCGTTCCATCCTGCAGCGCCTGCCGAAGGATCGTCGCGTACTCGCGCAGGTGCTCCAGCGGCCGCTCGAAAGGAATCCCATACATTCCTTCGATCGACGGGCGGTGGCTCGGGCCGACGCCCAGCCGGAAGCGGTCGGGGGCAAGCTGACCCAAGACGAGAGCCTGCTGAACGACGACCAGCGGATGACGCGGGTAGATCGGCACGATCGCCGTTCCCAGCTTAATCCGCGTGGTCTGGACGGCCGCGGCGGCGAACACGGTCAGCCCATCCGGCCCCACGCCACCGGTCGTGAGCCAGGCAGCGGCGACGCCAAGCTGCTCGGCCCGGCGAATCGTGGCCAGGGTATCGGGCACGGTAGGCTCGTGAACGGCGACGCCGACAACTGGATCGGGCATGTCGGGTACTCCTGTTTCAGACTGTACTGCATTGCAGGTCGGGGTAATGTCAATAATACTACCCAGCAAGGCGCAAGGTCAGCCAGCGTTACGATCTCCCGAGCGCGGCAGCGTCCGACACCACCTTGGCACGGCGTCGTCAGTTTCCGTCCACGCGGGCAATCGGTCGCTCTCCTACGG
>CADDYW010000017.1 GCA_902810745.1 Chloroflexota bacterium
GAGTGGTGACGGACGCCCGCCGGGATTGAGCCCCAGGTCCCGCTGCCGGCGCTGATCCCAACGCTTCAGCTTTACCGTGCTGCCGCTAGTGGGGCCGCCCTCACCCTCGCTCCCTCTCCCACTGGGAAAGGGAAGGTCGGCAGACCAGGGTGAGGGCTCCTCCTCCTCGTCCTCATCTCCTTCGACCTCGTCCACGGCTCGCGTATTCCCATAGACGAGGATGTCGAACCGATCTGCCAGATCGCGGTCTCGGAGGTTGCACGATTGGGCGTAGAGAATGGAGGCGCCAACGGGGGCTTCCTCCAGCCCAAAGTCATGGCGGTGCAGCAGATAATAGAGGGTCACGTCGTCCAGGTCTACGTGGAGTTCTTCCCTCACCCCCTCCCCTCTCCCAGTGGGAGAGGGGCCGGGGGTGAGGGTCAGAACGCGGCCCACCACGTAGTCGACCACGATGCGCCGTACGTGCTGGAGAAACTCTGAGACCGACATCAGGCTGTTGGGCTCGTCCGCCTTCTTGACAACGGGATGCTTGCTGTAGGCCTCCAGTGCCGGCCCGGTGGCTGCCCAGACGAAGTCCGGCCCGCGGATGCCGGCATCCCAAAAATCTCGTAGCCGATCGTAGATCTTAGAACGCATCTGCTCCAGCACCTGCGTATCCCAGCCCGGCCGCGCTGTCTCCGGGCGCTTGCGGCAGACCAGCCAGACGGATGAGGCGAGTGCGGCCCTCTGGAAATTGCGAACTCCACCGCGCATCTCCGTGATGATCGGCCAGGAGCCTTCAACAATGAAACCCGCCCGTATCATCGCGGACACTAAAGACTCCCATGCAGCTGGTTGTTTGTTCGCAAAAACAACCACCATGCGCCCATCCGCTACCAACGATGCGTGAGCTGATTGGAAAGCGCGCGATATGCCTGCCTCGTATGCCTGTTTGGATCGGAGTGGGTCGTTGCCAAAACGGACACTGTCGTCAATCAGCTCTCCATCCGCTCTGTCATGATCCCACTTGGGCCCGATTGGCTGCGCGAAAGCAATGTCGAACTCAGGCGAGGCGCCGTACAGTGTCCGCCTAAGCCATACATGAAAGAAGTCCATGCTGTCTGAATAAGGAATCGCGTCGTAGTAGGGCGGGTCGGTAACGATCAAGTCAACTGCCGATTTGTGAGTCTCAATTGCAGAGCGAGCCAGGATCGTAGGTGGCTGAGCGGCGTCTGTAGCGGCCAAGCAGTGGCCTACCGCTAGCCGAACCCACTCAGCAGCGCTGATGTATCCACCCGTTGTATCGGCCAGTGGGCTAACCTCAGGAAAGTCCCAATGTATCGGCAAGGCAAACCGGGCGAACGTTTGCTCAACCTTCTCGCCACCCACATTCCACATTGTGCCCGTACTGCCCTGATTTGCCACGCGGTCGACCATCGAGGCTAGGTAAGCACCCACGGCCTCCACCCACTCGGGCGGGTAGCCCTCGGCGCGCATGGCGTCGCGCGCGGCACGGGTGTACTTGACGAAGGTGCCCAGAGCCACCAACTGGCGCGGAGTGAACAGCTTGTACCATCGGTCCAGGCCGTAGTTCTGGACCGAGAAGGCCCGCCCGGCACCGCTACCGCCCCCGGTCGGGGTCGGCTCGGTGGGCAGGCCGAAGGGCACGTCGTTGAAAACGTCGTCCACATGGTCGGCGGCCTCCCGAGCCACCTCAATCTCCTCCTCGGTGGGTAGGCGATACCCCTTGCCTCTGGCGCCGTCCACCACGACTGCAGTCATCTGAGCGCCCAGCCGCCCCGCCATGCCCTCTGCTCGAATATCATCGAGCGTCATGGAAACGGTGCCGGGGCCGCCGCACACCGGGCACCATGCGCCCGAGCGGGACATGGTGCCTCGTCCCACGGCTTGGTCATGAGCCCGGCGCTGGGCGGCGTTACTGCCCTTCACCGGCTCCGCCACCACCCCGAAGTCCACCCCGCTCTTGTCGGAACGTGGCTTCATCTCCAGCCGGAAGCGCTTGTTGTCCTTCCTACACAGCCAGAGGGTCTTGAGCAAAGGAATGGTGGCGCGGCAGTTCTTGCAGGTGACGGTCCGAGCCCACAAGTAGGCTACGGTTGGCTTGCCGTCCACCGTCGGGTAGAAGCGCTCCAGGTCGCGCCGCGCCCGCTCCAGAACCCAGTGGCCCCACGCCCGCACGTGGTCCGCGAGGTCGCCCTCACTCCCAACCCCTCTCCCGGCGGGAGAGGGGAGAGCCGCCGCGATTTCGGCCAGAACGGTGTCCGTATCGGCGAGCACGCGCTCGTTGGTGAAGCGCATCACGCGATAGCCCTGGGCTTCCAGGTTGGCCTGGCGTTCGTGGTCCTGCGCCTGCTGCGCCGAATGAACGCCGCCGTCGACCTCGATGACGAGCCTGGCCTCGGGGCAGTAGAAGTCGGCGATGTAGGGACCGATGACGTGCTGTCGGCGGAACTTCATTCCCGCGAGCTGACGGTCCCGCAGGCACTCCCACAGGATCGCTTCGGCCGTCGTCCCGTGGCGCCGGAGCTCGCGCGCCCGTTCGAGGAGGGCCGGCGGCACACCGGGTCGGCCATCGTGCCAGAGCGGCAAGGTCTTGCCTTCCTGCGGTTTCCGCTTCCCTCTCCCAGGCGGAGAGGGACCGAGGGTGAGGGCCCACGCCGGCAAGGGTCGCTTCTGCCCCGCCAGCCGTTGCGGATAATCCAGGGTGCACTTGAGAATGAACCACGCCACGGGGTTGATATCGATGGCCGTGACCTCGCACCCCAGGCGCATCGCCTCGAGAGGGATGGCCCCACCTCCGGCGAAGGGGTCAAGAACCCGAGGCGCTCGGCCGCCGTACGCCTTCTTGATCTCCTCTCGAAAGAACTCCAGGGCAGGGCCATTCTCGCGCCCCCAATGGAGAATGCCCCCCTCGGTCTCTTCCTGAATGACCGGGACCTTGCGGCCGCCGACGTTCTTGAAAGTGTTCCTGGTCACCACCCTGCCACCCAACAGTTCCAGCAGGCGCTTCCGCTCCGTGTCGGTACCGGGATCGGGGAGCAGCGTTGCAATGAGCGCCGCTCGGCAAGCGGCTAGAGGCCGGCGCGCTGGCCAGATGTGGAGCGTCGAGATATGGCCGTGCCGCACATTTTTCTCGTGCACGGAGTCCAGCGACGCCTGCTTCAACGGGAAGGCGACTTCGATGAGACGGGGGCGGTCGTTAGCCATCGGCTTCACCGTGGGACAGCCCCATTTCCCGCTCGTATTCCTCGGCTGCCATCCTCAGCAGCCTCGGGACGATGGCCTCGCCTCCGAAGCTGCCAGCATTCATCAAGCGAAATGCCTCAAGAGCCCAAATAGCAGCGCGTAGCGATCGGAAGTCGGTGCAGCCTGCCCAGTAGACACCGTTGTCTTCCTCCTTCAGAAACCGTTGACCGTATTCCCGCGCTTCAACGTCTAACTCCAGTTCACGTTCGGGGACTGTTATGCCTCCAAACCCGTCACTTGGAGCTGCAGGGCGGTAGCCCAGTGATGCCATCGCTCGATAAGCTTCTGCCAGCCTTTGCCATGTCTTTCTGCTCGGCATTGTTCCAGCCCCGTGCTTCATCGGTTAATGTCTTTACTGAGCCTCACAGGACTATTCTTATTCCTCTGCGGCTCCAAAAACACTCGCGTGATCAATCACCACACCACCCTTGGCCCGCACCAGCAGCGTGGCGAATGGGTCCGCAACTCGCAGCAGCCGCGGATGCGCCGCGGCGCAATCGTAGACCACGTACAGCCAGTACTGCTTCCGGAGGTTGGCAGCTTTCGCCCACTCGTTCTCTTTCAGCTCCACGTCGCCCACGGCCCGGCGTCCTTTGACCTCGATGCACCGTTGCTCTCCAGAAGGTCGCCGAGAGAGCAGGTCGAACCCGGGCCACCGGTCCAGGCCGGCCAGTTGCGCTTTCTCCGGTGTGGACACGTCGTGCACCTGGGCGCCCTGGGCCTCCTCGTACGCCCGGGCCACTTGCATGGCGATGCGCTCGACCTCCCTGTCGTGCCGCTCTCGGTCCTCAGGGTCCGCCGACGGAAGGACCAGGGCATGCGCCAGGAACGTCGCCTCGCCCGGCTCCACGAGATCTATCTCGCGTCGCAGTATCGCGAGGGCACGCTCTTCCCTCGCTTTGAGTTCTTGCTGCCTCCGCCGCACTTCTTCCAGGCGTCGGCTGGCTGCCTGCTCGCCCTTGTTCGCCTGTTCACGCAGTCGGGCACGCAGGTCGAGAAGCTCGGCCTCCTGGTAATCGAACCCTTTCCGGAGGAACTCCTCTCTATCCTTTAGCGAAATGGTGAGCCTTCGCCGGTGCTCCTCGACAAGGGGTCCCAGGACGGAGCTGTGGAGGTAACTCTCGGCGCGGGCGATCGCCGCCTCGATCCGTTGCTGCGCCGGCCAGGCGGTCGGCGGAACGTGCTCCGCCGGGCGCAACACCATGAGCTGCTCGACCGGGCACCGGAGCGGTTCCCCATCCAGCGACTGCGTGATAGCAGCAAGGCGGACATCCAGCGTTTGCTGGACTCGGAAGGACTCCGGGAAATCGGGATCGGCGATCCGGACCACGGTCACCAGGCCCAGGTGGTAGAGGTACGGCTCGGCCGCATAGGGGTCGACAAACACCCCACCTCTGAGAGCGATCTCGGCAACCCGCTCGCAGAAGGACGAGCGGTATTGGTCGAAGAAGGGCTCACCGGGACGAAGCCACAACACGTCTTCATCGGGTTCGGGTTTGTGCACGGTCATCGGCAACGGCCTTCCGCCAGTTGCGTCCTCCAGCGCCAGGCCGAGGGCAATCGGCAGCCGCTCCAGATGAAAGCGTCCGTCCAATTCCCCGTGTATGGCGACTCCAAGGCGAGGAGCGCTCTTCTGGATAAAGCTCTGGACGTAACCGGGGAGAAGGCGGTGCAGCTGATCGCGGTCACGCTGGGCCAGCAGAGAGGGAAGGAGCGATACCACGTCCCCGCCGGTGCTCCTGAGCTTGGTATCGGCGTCCTGAATGGCTCGCACCTGCTCCGCTGTAAGAAAGCCCTCGACGCGGCTGGCTTCTTGGTCGGCGCGGTCCTCGACCACTGCCCGCATGATGATCTCTGCCAGAGATACTCCTTGGAACTGTCGCCCAATGACGTCGAAGACCTTGTCCGAACCCAGCTCCCGCCGGATATTCTCCAGCTTGTCCAGAAGTGTCCTCAGGACACGCCCCTCGCGGGTCTTGTTGGCAACCAGATTGACCAGCACCACTGGATCGTGCGTCTGCTTGTAGCGGTGAATGCGGCCGAAGCGCTGCTCAATCCGCGCCGGGTTCCACGGGATGTCGTAGTTCGCCATGATCCAGCAGAACTGCAGGTTGATACCCTCGCCCGCCGCATCGGTAGCCACCATGAACCGGCAGCGCTTCCGAAACTCCTCCATCTGGGCTTCCCGCTCTGGATACGGCATGCCACCGTGGATGCGGGCAACCTGGCCGGTGTAGCCCATACCTTCTAGTCGACGGACGAGGTAGTCCATGGTGTCGCGGTGCTCCGTAAAGATCAGCAGTTTCTCATCCCGAAACTCTGGGTCCCGGATGACCTCCCAGAGGCGGTCGAACTTCGACTCATCGCCGCGTTCGTAGACGCGCTGCGCCAGACCCAGCAACTCTTCGACGTGGGTCTTCTCTGCCCGAAGCTCAGCGAGGGTGGTCGCGGTGGTGGCGCCCATCGCGTCCTCCTCCACCACGTCGCGCTCTTCACGACCGTCCACCGTTCCCTCTTCGTCGCTGGTCCTCTCCTCCTCGATGTCCGGGATGCGGAGGCGTCGCTGATTGGCCTGGAGTTGCTCTTCGCTCAGCGCCCTCGCGACCACTTTGCTTATGAGATCGCTCAACCGGTCCCGCCGGCGTTCGAGCGAACGGAGCAGCGCCCAGGTGGAGCTGGCAGCCCGGCGCTGCAGAATGCTCATCGCAAGCCGGGCGGCCGAGCGGTTCAACACCCGGGCCCGGTTGTAGTGAAAGCGCACATAGTCGGTCAGTTGCTCGTAGAGCTCCCACTCCAGCGCGGTGAGGTCGTACCCTGCCGTGTGGCTCAGTCTGGTAGGATAGATGCGCGTGCCGTCAAACCGGACCATCTCCTCTTTGGTGCGCCGCAGAAAGTATTGCGCCCGAGCTTCGGCTGGGAACGAGTTAAAGGCATCGACCGTTCGGAACACGGAGGGTTCGAGAAGCCGCCACAGGGCGAAATACGGAAAGTCCTTCCCCATGTGGGGCGTGGCAGTGAGGAGCACGAAGTGATGGGCGTGCCAGGAGAGCCGTCGAGGCGGCCGGGTTTCCTGGAGCGCATCCGCGCCTGCCAGCAGTTCCGCCAGCTTGTAGCGGTCGGTCGTCTCATAACTGCCGTCCGCGTTGCGCGTGGCGGATAGCTTGTGGGCTTCGTCGAACACCACCAGATCATACGGTTCCGTCTCAGGCGCCGCGAGTCGCTCGAAGGCCCGACCGCCGGCGAGCGTATCCACACTGGCAATCACCAGCTCGCTCCCAGGGCCGGCAAAGGGATTCTCATCGCGACAATCGGCACCCGTCACTTCGCGAAACTGCAGTGAGAAGAGGACGCGCATCTCTCGTTTCCAGTTCCCCACGAGCCCGGCAGGAGGCACAATGAGGACGCGCCGGAGGAGCCGACGACCGAGCATCTCCCGGATGTAAAGGCCCGTCATGATGGTCTTTCCAGCGCCGGCATCGTCTGCAAGAAGAAACCGCAGGCGCGGTTGTGAGAGCATGTAGCGGTAGACGGCGATGATCTGGTGGGGGAGAGGATCGATCAGCGCGGTTTCCGTGCCGAATACCGGACTGAACAAGTGCCCGTAGCGAAGGCGCTCGCCCTCAATGAATAACCGGACCGTTTCCGGGTCCGCCTGGAAATCGGTGACGGGCACGCGCGGAGCCGGTGCGTACTCGGCCCGTCGTTCCCCGATGACGCTTGCGGGTGAGCGATGATGGCTTGACGCCTGCTGGGCCAATGCGACCAGAGCTTTCATGGCCAGCCGATTCGGGCGGGCCTGGCCGTTCTCCCAACGGCTGATGGTCACGTAGGTCACGCCGAGGCGCTCGGCAAGTTCAGCTTGAGTCATGCCGATCTCACCACGAAGACCCTTTATCCATTCAGGAGAACCGACTGTTCCCGTCACCAAAACCGAGCCCCCGGTAGGAATTTAACAAACTATAACATGAGAGGAGCGTGGGTTCAAGCGGTCCTGCCCCCGTGTTGAGTGTCATGTCAAAGTCGGTCCATCGCAGATAATCCTCTTGAAGAGTCCACACGGGAGGGGAGTCTGCGATGGACCAGCGCACGTTTCCGACATTAGTGGACGCCTGGGCCACGGTGCCGGATCCGCGCAAGCGGTGGGGACAACGCGACCCGTGGATCTTCCTGCGGACGCACGTGGCGGCCGCGCTGGCGAGGGGGCAACAGCACGGTCGCGCCAGCACGCAGGGGGTCCCGGCGACCGCCGCGGTGGTGGAGCGGCCGTGGCGGGGGCACGAGGCGATCACAAAGCGGGGCATTATCCCCGCGACGTGGGGGTGCCCGCTGGGCCGGGCGACGACGCGGGGCAGGCGAACCGCGGCAACACGTCCCAGGCGGTAGGCGGTGGCGGCGCCGCGGAACGCCGTCCTCAATCGGTGTCGAACACACGGCGGGCGCAGCGTCGCCGATGGGGTATCCTGTGGGTCCCGCCACGATGGCGCCTTCCTCGACCGCGCCCTCCATCTCATCGGCGCCGTTCCCGAATGACTTTGACGTGACCCTATATATCAGATATATCAGACACTTCGCACTCTTGACACGATAAATCAGCAGATGCCATAATCGGCGCGATCTGCAGTTGCCTCCGATTCAGTGATGGCGGAAGGGGGACCTACGTGATCGCGCCCCAGGTTTGCTCGCGACGCGCTATTCTGAAGCTCACCGGCCTCGGCCTTGCGGCCGGTTTCTTGCTCGTCGCCTGCGGCGGTAACTCCGCGACGCCGACGCCGGCCGCGTCAGCTAGCAGCCAAGGCACGACAGCGAACCCGTCGGCCAGTCCCGCGGCCACCAGCACCCCGCCGACCGCAGCAACAAACGCGGTCGGCGTTCCTTCGGCCACTCTGGTCTTCACCAGTAGCACGCTCGGTGGAATGGATAAGATCTATCCGCCACTGCTTGACCAATTCACCCAGGCGAATCCGAGCATCAAGGTGAACGGCGTCTACGGCGCCGCCAGTGTGCCCGATTACCAGACGAAGCTCCTGTTGATGATGTCCGGCGGCTCGCCGCCCGACGTGTACTGGGTCCACACCTACATCAGTCCGGGGCTGGCGGCATTGGGCGTGCCGCAGGACCTCACGGCATTCATCCAGAAAGATTCGTCGTTCCATCTCGACACGCTCTACCCCGCGTCGGTGAAGGACTTCCAGTTCCAGGGCAAGCAGGTAGGTCTACCGCGGGAAACGACGAGCACAGTGCTGGTCTACAACAAGGACCTGTTTAAGAAGGCCGGCGTGGATCTGCCCACTGCGGACTGGAAATGGGTCGATTACGAGCAGGCGGCGGAGAAGCTTACCTCCGGCAGCGGCCCCGGCAAGCAGTACGGCGCCGCCGGCTGGATCCAGGTTGGCTACATCTATTACTCGCTGATCAAGGTCTGGCAGGAGGGCGGCGACATCGTCGACGCCGACCGCACCAGGTACACGCTCGACCAGGACCCGGGAATCAAGGTCTACACCTGGATCAATAACCTGGTGCAGAAGGGCTGGCACCCGGCCACCGCAGAGGGCCAGGCGGGTGATCCGGCTACCCTCTTCAACACCGGCCGGGTCGGCATGATCCCATCGTTCTCGTCGTTCTCGTTTTATACCAACGCGAAGTTCGAGTGGGATATTCAGCATCTGCCGCACGATGGCAAGCAGGTAACGCGTACGGCCTCAGCCGGCCACTCGATGACCGCAGCCAGCAAGGCGCAGGACGCCGCGTGGAAGCTGATGGCCTTCCTGGCCGGCCCGACCGGCATGCAGTACTTCAGCGAAAAAGCTGGTCTCACTGTCGCCTACAAGAGCATTGCCGAGCAGGCGATCACACGCCTGGCTGGTAAACCACCTGCCAACCTGAAGATTGCGTTCGACGCCATGAGCTACGCACGGCCGGAACCGGTGGTTGGTGACTGGCTGGGCATCCACAAGACCATTGCCAACGCACTGGAAGGCGTGTACGGCCCCGAGCACAAGCCCGTCAAGGACACGCTCACCGGCCTCGCTAGCCAGATCAACCAGCTGATCGTGGCCAAGCCCAAGGCGGGGTAGTGCGGGGCAGCCCAATCACTTCTGCAACCGCGACTGGCGTCGGCATCCACCGGCGCTCGCGCTGGTCCACCCAGCGATGGCGTGACACTCGCGATGGGTATCTGTTTATTATGCCCTGGCTTCTGGGATATCTGCTCTGGACAGCTGGCCCGATGCTCGCATCGGTGGGCATGTCGCTGACCGCCTGGAAGATCCTCGACACTCCCCGGTTCGTCGGCCTGGCCAACTTTGCTGCCCTGCTCCACGATCCGCTGATCGGCACGGCGTTGTACAACAGCGCGTTCTACGTCGCCATCGGGGTGCCGACCCATCTCGGCATCGCCCTGCTGATCGCGCTGCTGGTCAATCTGCGGCTGCGCGGCGTCGCCTTCTACCGCACCCTGTACTTTCTGCCATCGCTGATTCCCCTTGTCGCCAACTCGTTGCTGTGGGTCACCATCCTCAACACGGACTACGGTCTGGCGAACGTGCTGCTCACTCTGCTGCACCTGCCAGCCGTAAACTGGCTGCACGACCCGCGAATCGCGAAAGACTCGCTCATTCTGATGAGCTGGTGGGGCATCGGCGGGCAGATGGTGATTTTGCTCGCCGGCCTCCGGAGTATCCCGGACCACCTGTATGACGCGGCGCAGATCGACGGGGCCGACTGGTGGGCACGCTTTCGCCAGGTGACCTTGCCGATGCTCTCCCCGTCGATCTTCTTCAACCTGGTCATCGCGCTGATCGGCGCGTTCCAGGTCTTCACCCAGGCATACATTATGACCAGCGGCGGCCCGGAGAACGCGACTCTTTTCTATGTGTACTATCTGTACAATGTCGCCTTTCAGAGTTTCGACATCGGCTACGCCTCGGCGATGGCTTGGCTGCTGTTCGTGATCGTTCTGGTTTTGACGCTGCTGCAATTGCGGGGCTCACGCATCTGGGTATTCTACGAGGCCGAACTCAAACGATGAAGTGGCTGCGCTATCTCTGGCACCTGCCCCTCGCCGGGGCGGGCCTGCTGCTCGTCGGGCCGTTTCTCTGGCTGGTGAGCACCTCCCTCAAACAGCCCGGCACCGAGTTCACCTTTCCGCCCGAACTGATTCCCTCGCCGATCGTCTGGAGCAACTACCTGGACGCGCTCTCGCAACAACCCTTCGGGTTGTACCTGCGTAATACTCTGATTATCGCCATCGGCGCCACGCTCGGGACCGTTCTGACGGCCTCGCTCGCAGCCTTTGGCTTCGCGCGCATCCGGTTTCCCGGTCGCGACTGGCTCTTCGTTGTGCTGCTTTCCACGATGATGCTCCCGGATATGGTGACTCTCATCCCCAAGTACGTCCTCTTCAGCAAGCTGCACTGGGTCAACACCTTCCTCCCGCTCATCGTGCCGTTCTGGTTCGGCGGCAGCGCCTTCAACGTCTTTCTGATCCGCCAGTTCTTCATGACGATTCCGTACGACCTGGACGAAGCAGCGCGGATCGATGGTGCGGGCAATTTGCAGATCTATGCGCGCATTCTCCTTCCGCTGTCGGTGCCGGCCCTGGCCACCGTGGCCATTTTCAGTATGGTTAATAACTGGAACGACTTTCTCAGCCCGCTGATCTATCTCAACACGCCGGATCGGTTCACGCTGGCGCTCGGCCTCCAGAATTACCAGACGCTGTACGGTACGCAGTGGGCCTGGTTGATGGCGGCAGCGATGACAATGATCGCGCCGATGATCGCGCTCTTTTTCAGCTTCCAGCGCTTCTTTATTGAAGGAGTGCAACTGACCGGCCTGGCCGGGCGATGAGGGAGTGGGACGGAGAGGTTCGCGGCCTCCGTGGCATCGGTGCCTGGCCAGGACTTCTCGGGGGAAATTGGCGGCGGACGCCCCGCTCCGCCGTGTGGTGACCGGAACCACCGGGTTATGTTCGCGTGCAATAAACAGGAGGATCATCTATGGCAGCCACAGGAGTCGGCGAGGACAGACCATCCAGCTCGCTGCCGCGCCAGCGGCTCAGCATCATCGATTGCGACGTGCACAATGCCTTTCGGTCGTACACGGATCTGCTTCCCTATCTGCCCGACGTCTGGAAGCCCCGCGTCACCGAGGCAGGCTTTGGCGGCGTCGGCCCCGGCTACTTCAGTCCGGTCGGGGTCATGCGTCGCGACGCGCGGCCCGACGACGGTAGCCCGGAAGGCTCCGACCCCGACCTGACACGCCGCCAACTGTTCGACGCCTACGGGATCGAATACGGAATCCTCACCGGACAGGAGATTCTGCGCATCTCCACAATGACCGATCCGTACTACGCCGCAGCGCTGGCGCGTGCCTACAACGACTACCTGATCGAACGCTGGCTACCGCTCGACGACCGGTTTCTCGGAGCCATGATGGTCGCCACCCAGGACCCCGAAGAGGCGGCGAAGGAGATCGATCGGATCGGTGACCATCCCCGGATCGTCGAGGTAATGCTGGCCAGCGCCACCCGGGTGCCCTACGGGCAAAAGCTGTACTGGCCAATCTACGAGGCCGCGGAGCGCCACGGCCTGCCGGTGGCGATCCATCCCGGTACTGAAGGCTCCGGGATCGCCAACCCGCCGACTGCCGCCGGTTACCCCAGCACGTATCTGGAATGGCATACGGATCTCTCCCAGAACTTTATGGCGCAGGCGGTGAGCCTGGTGTGCTGCGGCGTCTTCGTGCAGTTTCCGCAGCTCAGGTTCGTGCTGGTCGAAGGCGGCTTTGGCTGGCTACCGCACCTGATGTGGCGATTGGACAAGAACTACAAGGCACTGCGCTCCGAGGTGCCGTGGCTGACCCGCCTGCCCAGCGAGTATATCAAGGAGCACATTCGCCTGACGACCCAGCCGATCGAGGAGCCACCGAACCCGGATCACCTCCTCGAGATCTTCGAGATGATTGATGCTGAACGCACCCTGATGTTTTCCAGCGACTACCCGCACTGGGACTTTGACGATCCTTTCTGGGCCTTCCGTCATGTACCCGAAGACCTGAAGCGACGAATCTTCTCGGAGACCGCTCGGGAGTTGTACCGCCTACCCGCGCGGACGGAGGTCACCGGTGGCTAAATACGCAGTGGCGACGACGGCCGAGATTCCGCCAGGCGCACGCAAGATCGTCAAGGTCGCGGGCCGGGAGATCGGGGTGTTCAACCTGAATGGCACGTATTACGCCCTGAAGAACGTCTGCCCCCACCAGGGCGCACGGGTGTGTCTGGGGAAGGTCAGCGGTACCACGCTGCCTTCCAGAGTCGGCCAGTTTCACTACGGTCGGAGCGGGCAGATTCTTCGCTGTCCGTGGCACGGCTGGGAGTACGACCTCACGACCGGGCGCTCGGTTTTCGATCCGGGCGTCCAGGTCGTCACCTATCCGGTCACTGTCGAAGACGGTCAGGTGATCGTGAGCCTCCAATAGATTCGATGACCTGGACGGCGTTGAGTTGGAGGGATTGGTCCTGGTGCCGGCGTCGGGGCGGGGGGACGATTTCCGCACGGGCCGAATCGAAGACCAGTAGGGTAACGCTTTGTCATGTTGGGTGCTCTCCTGACGATGATGGGACTCAACCTTCAGGATAAATCCGAGCACCCAACCTCGCTCACTGATGTACGCAGCAATCTCTTATCAGCGAAATTGATCGCATCGTGCGCAGAAGTTTAGGGCGAGGCCGGGAGTAGTCCCGCCAGGGAGGGAATGACGACGAGGTCGCGCAGCTTCAGGGCCGTGAGCACGACCTGCTGGCCGGCTTGGGTGAGGTAGTACTTGTAGGTATGGCCGACCTTCTTGATCAGGCCGTGGACGTGGAGGCACTTGAGCAAACGCGACACCTGAGGACCGGAGCGGTTGGGCAAGACCTGACGCAAGGCGGCGTTGCGAAAGCCGCTGATCTGCCACTCGCCCCGGGTCAGGGCGAGGAAGAGGGCGAGGTCGCTCGCGTCGAAGAGGTTGAAGCCGCGATAACTGCGCTCGTCGTGGCGGACCGGCTCGGCGAGCCGTTCGACCCGGTCGACCCCCGCCGCGGGATCAGCGAGGTCGGAGAGGAAAGCGAGATAACGCCGATTGGCGGCGACCAGCACCTCGCGCAGGGGAGCGAGGCTGTAGATCGTCTTCTGCATTGGGGCGAGCTTGGTCTCGGAGGTGCCGTCGTGGTGTTCCACCGTCCGGTGGTGGCGAAAGAAGGCGACGTCGTTGACGGTCGTCCCGATCCGCAGGACCAGGGCCTGCTTGTCATAGAGCTTGATGGCCACCGGTCCCATGTGGTGCTTGAGGCAGGCGCCCTGAATTCGGGTGTGGAAATCGTTGCCCAGCTCATCCCGGTCATTGCCGGTCAGCTTGCGGCCCAGGAAGGTGGCAACGTGATCCGGCTTGACTGCGTGGATCGCGGTGTGAACCAATGTGTGGTAGAGGGGACGTAGGTCGGCCTGGCGGTGAAAGATGAGGTCGGTCGCATACTCGACCTGCATCAGGCTCCAGTGATAGGTGGTCCCGAACTGCGCTGCCACCGGGCAATAGCGGGTCGCCCAGCCATCCAGGGCGCGATGGAGCCGCTCGATCGGGAAGGCATCGGCCAGGGCCTGGGCCTGGGAGAAGTCGGCGATGGTGCGAAAGGTGTTGTCAAGTTGCTCGTAGGCGATGCCTTCCTGACGAAGCTGACCCGCCAACCAATTGTAGCCGTTACAGTAGAACTGGAGGCGGAACGGGGCCCAGGTCGGCACCCGCAGATAACAGAGGCCAAACTCCGGATCCAGGAAGTAGAAGGAGTAGTGGAGACACTTCCCGTCCTTGTAGCGCAGCGTGGTCTTCCCGCTGGCTTTGTCGTGCCAGGGCGTGAACGCCGGGCACGGTTCCATCGCCGAGAAGATGTGGACCAAGCCGGGCTGCGTGCCCCGCTGCGCCAGGATCCCCTGAATCCGCTCTTCCTTCCGAAAGGCCCCGACCGAGCGAATGAACTCAATCTCCAGGCCGTTCTCCCGGGCAATCTCCTCCGCATTGTGCCGGATCGCCTCGCGCAGCGGCTCGGCAAACTTCGGGTAATCGAAGAGACGCTGGCCATGCATGCGCAGGAAAGTCTCCATCCCCTCGGGAAAGCACACATTGGTCAAGGTGCCGGTGATGACGATCCGATCATAGCAGGAGAGGACGCCTGCGATCTGCGCGGCATAACGATCGGTCAGCAAAGCCATCGAAGCACTCTCCCTGCGTCCCCACCCGCTTGAAGGAGGAAATCAACCACGTCCAAGAATACACTTATTTTGGTTTCGGCTTCGCCGAGTTAGGAGACAAAGAAGGCCATCCACGCCGCGACGGACATCAGCGCATCCACCATGTGCGAGGAGGTAAGCGCGCCAGCCACCGGAGCCTCATCGCGCGACGGGCCTGATGATGATGGCCTCATCCGCGCTGGGCCTGTGTGGTAGTAGCCGTCGCTGAATGCCGCAGCACTCTTGGCGGCGCACGGGGTTCGCTATCCGCGCGGAGAGCCCTGTGCTTGCATCCCGGACGGTTCCTGTAGGCGCGACAATCTCTCACCTCCTCCATGGCTGGATCAAGTCTGCCGGTATCTCATCCAGGAATACCGATCGTGGGCAGCCGTCCACGCGGGTAAACACGACGCGATGTGTGCTCCGGGTCAGCGCCACGTAGAAGTTGCGCCGGGCCTCATACAATAGCTGTGCCTTGCTGTGCTGCGCCTTGGGGATCCAGGGGACAAGCTCCTTGGTGCAGAATGGTAGAATGACGGTGTCGAATTCCAACCCCTTCGCGTTGTAGGTCGTCATCACCTTGACCGCCTGCTCGGACCGCAGCACCGCCGCCTCGAGGCGCGGCCATTCCAGCAGGACGAAGCTCGCCAGTTGTGCGCTGCTCGCTGGCTCCTCGTCGGCTACCGCCTGCGCGAGCATCTGCCCGAACCGCTTGAGTCTCGCCGCTACCCCTGCAGGCACATCACTACCCGCGAAGGTCCCGAGCGCGAGTTGATCGACCAAGATGGTGTATAGCCGCTCCGGCGGAGCTTGTGACGCGGCGGCAACGGCGCGCCCGATTGCACCCTCGTCAACCCACGACCGCCCCGCGGCCTCGTTGGCTTTATCAACGACCCTGGCCACCTGCAGGGGTCGCTCCGGGTTCGCCAGGCCGGTCAAGCAGGCGCGCACCACCCGGACCACGGGGCAACGCTCCATCTCATCCGAGCCAATGTAGACATATGTGATCCCGCGCGCGTCGAAGGTGGCGCAGAGTCGAAAGAACTTGAAGCGATGGGGAGCCAGGATGGCTATGCTTCCGAGATCCGTTCCACTCCGGCGGCAGTATTCGATGACATCACAGATAACCTCGAGTTCGTCTGCCTCGTCGCGCGCGGTCGCCTCCCAGAGCTCGCCTTCAGTATGGGATACCAGCGATCGGAGATCCCGCGCCGCCCGCTCGCGATCCGGATTGTTGCCGATCACGGCCGATGCGGCCCGCACGATCCACGGCGGGCAGCGGTAGTTCCCGCCGAGGCTCACCACCTCCGCCCGGAATCGGTCTTCGAACTCCTTGAGGTTCTCCGGCCGTGCGTCGCGCCAGGCGTAGATCATCTGGTCGGCATCCGCCACGCCGAAGATGCGCACCGCGCTGTCATCCACGAGGATCCCGAGCAGGTCCATCTGGATCTGATTCGTGTCCTGCAACTCGTCCACGAGGACGTGCCGGAAGCTATCCTGCACGATGCGCCGGACGGCGGCGTGCTCGCGCAGCAGCCGCAGCGCGTCGAGGAGGAGATCGTCGAAGTCGCGCAGCCCGGCATCACGCAGACGCCGCTGGTAGGCATCGGCCAGGGGGATGAAGCTCTCAGCTCGACGGTCGACGTCGTCGGGGAGCGGGCGCCGCCCCTTCTGGGCAGAGATCGCCCCCAGGACGCTCCGGATGTTGACGTTGCGCATACCGAACTCGCTGGCGAGTTCAGCCACCAGCGTCTCAGCATCGGCCGGTGGGATGACACCGGCGGTCCGGGGCCAGCCGAGGAGATGGCCGTACGAGCGCAGCAGCATCTGGGAGAACTGATGGAAGTTCCCCGCCCAGACGCGATGGCTGGGCACGTTGCCAAGGTCGGGGCTCCTCAGGCGCGTACGCAGCTGGCGGGCGGCCTCGACGGTGAAGGTCAGGCAGCAGACCCGCCACGACTCGCCAGGTGAGAGCCGGAGACGATACGCGGCGACATTGGTGAGCAGGCGCGTCTTCCCCGAACCCGGGCCGGCCAGGACCAGCAGGTTTGCGCTGGACGCCTCAGCGACCCGCCGCTGCTCCTCATCGAGATTCCGCCGGAGGATCTCCATCGCTGCTGATCTCCATCTGGTCGCGTGCGAGTTGCGCCAGTCGCTCGAGCAATCGCCGCACTTCTTCGGGCACGGGGCACCCGTGCTCCACGAACAGCTCCGCGACCCGCTGCGCAATCTTCGGCTTGCTCACGCGGCCCTGTCGCAGGAAGCCGAGGATCAACTCCCGCTCGTCGGCCGGCGCCCGGCCCTGCTGCGAGCGAAACTGCTGCTCGTACTGGCCGAGCCGCTGGGCGCCATATAGCTCGGCGATCGCCTGCCTGAATAGTAGGCCGGCACCGGCGGCGAGCAGGCAGGACTCGAAGTCACCAGCTGTCCACCAGTAGTAACCGGCGGCCTCGAGGATGGCTCGGCCGGCCTGGGGATCATTGGGTGCGACGCCGGGCGGCAGCGCCCTGGCGTTGGCGAGGTCGCGAACGAGCTGCCGAACGGCCTGATCATTATCGCACACCATCAGGTACGGGATGTTCAGCGCTTGCGGGTGCAGGAGTTTGGCGAACGCCCGGAAGCTGCTGCCATCCACGGTGACCAGCGAAATGCCCAGCGAATCGAGATCCAGCCCCAGCGGCTCGGCGAGGACCGGGAGTGCCAGCTCCTCACTCGCGCCCTCGGCGAACAGCACCGCGCGGGCGAAGACGAAGCCGGAACCGGCCGCCCGCATGCGCCGGCGGATATCCTTGGCCTCGTCCTCGGTGAGATAGCCGTCGGGCACTGCGCACGCGACGGTCCGGTCGCCCTGGCGGCGCAGCACGAGGAGGTCGCGCGGATCGGCGAGGTCCGTCACCGAGGTCGAGTGAGTGGTCACGAGCGTCTGCACGTCCAGCGCGCGGATGTTCTTCACGAGCGCGCGCGCGGCGTGCGGGAAGAGATGTACCTCCGGCTCCTCCACGCCGATGGCCAGGAGTTGGTAGTGGAGAGCGTGGAGATACGCGTGGAAGAGGCCGAACAGGACGATGGACTGCGTCCCCACGCTGTGCTCCATCAGCGGACGGGCGTCGCGGTCGCCCGGGACGCGGAGTCGGAGCTCGATCTGCCGGAGGAGCTGGCGCGGGTCCAGGGGCGTTGCGGAGAAGACCAGCGTAGCGTCGGTCGCCCCGCCGTATAGCACATTGCCCAGAAGCTGCGACACCGCGTCTGCTAACTGTTCGGCACCTGATGCCGATCCGAGCAGTTCCCCGACCAGCGTCTCGCCCATCTCTTCGCCTCGTCGGCGCAACCGCTCGAGCTGTTCGCCAGAGAGACTGAGGGTGCCGGTGACGCGTGCCCAGAGTCCGAACCGGTCGGAGAACTCGCGGCGTGCGTCGCGCGAGGCCTGAAACAGGAGCACGGCTAGCGCCTGGCGGTGCTCGGCGCCCAGCGGGCCATCATCGCCGCCATCGCTCTTTAGGAAGCGGGCGCGGGTGCGGAAGATACCGTCGATCTCGTCCGGACCCGCCTCGACCCGAACGAGCAGCTGTTCACGGTCCCCGTCGTAGATATCGACGTGGGTCCCGAATACAGCATGCTCGTCCGCATTGAGGCGCTCGCCATCGCCCGGTCGGATGGTCAGGTCGACAATGATCTTCGTCCCGGGTGGCGAGCCCCTCCTGATGTCGTCCTCGGTGAAGCCGTACCCCCGGCGGCCTGCACCCAGGATGCTCTCGATCGCTTCGAGCAGGGAGGTCTTGCCAACGTTGTTGGCACCCAAGATGACCGTCCTCGGTCGGAGATCGAGAGAACAATCGTCGAATGTCCGGTAGTTCCGCAGCCGAATGCGCGCAATTTTCAGCATCAACCCGCATCCTGCCCCCAAACTGGCGTAGCGATCGACGAGCCGGTCAACAGTCAGCGAGCGCTACACTCGTAGCGATAGCTCACGAACTTGGACCACGGGCCGCGAAACGTATTGTAAGTGGAGAAACGATGGACACCGCCAAGAGCACCCGCAGTCTGTCCACTTGCTTGCCGATGGCCGCGTGTCATTCAGCGCCAGCTTTGAGCCACCCTAGCACCATTAACCTTTGGGCCACCTCGGCGGGCGAGCATCCGTAGTGTAACGTTTTAACAAACCAAGCGTTTTTCAGCAAGACGGTCCAATACGGCCTTGTCAGAGGCATTTGGTATACCAGTCCTGAGCGCCTCGTAGCTTACTGTGAACACGTGTCGCTTGAAGAAGAACTCACGGCGTTGTCATCTTGGCAACATCGACGTTGCTATCGTCGACCAGGGTGATCTGGTCTTGTTGATCGAACACCGGTTTGAACTCGTAGTTCCAGTACAGATCGGTCGCGGAGTTCGAGCCGGCCCCGGTGTGAACCTTGATTGTCCTGCCGGGTTCCAATGAGGTATTGGCAGGGAAATAGTAGGTGCGACCAATAGTATTTCGAATCAGCCAGCCACCAATCCTAACCGGCTCCTTTCCCCTATTGGCAATGCATACCACCTGATCATCCTTCTGGGAGAAATTCGAACACTGCGTGTCGAAGACGATCACGCCACTGTATTGCCCGACCGTGCCCTGGCGCCGCGAAGCGAGTCCTTCGTTCCCGCCACTCACTGGTGGCGGACCGGACCGACAACTGGCCACGAGGATGGAAGACAGCAACACCAAGGTAACCAGGATCAGCCTCTGCATCTTATCCTTTGACCGCACCTGCGGCGATACCGGTAATGATGAGCTTCTGGAACGCCAGTGCGAGCACGAGCGGTGGAATCACTGCGAGGACCCCGCTCGCGGAGAGAAGGACCGGCGATGTGTTGATATCGGTAACGAACTGCGAGACGATAATTGGCATCGTCTTTGAATTCATGCTTGTTGTCATAATCAACGCGTAAAGGAACTCGCCCCAGGACGACAGAAACGAGAACAGCGCGACCGCAATGAGACTCGGGGTGGCCACCGGCAGGAAGACCCGCCACATCATGCCGAGCCAGTTGCATCCGTCGACGCGCGCGGCATCCTCGAGCTCGATTGGAATCGTGCGAAAGTAACTTTGGAGAATCCAGATCGAGTACGGGACGGTAAAGGTCGTGTAGGTAAGGACGAGCGCGCCGAGACTATCCAGTAAATGAAGCGATTGGACCAGCCCGTACAGAGCGATCATCACGGCCAGGGGTGGGACCATGCGCGAGCCGATGTAGAACACTAGCAGGCTGGTGCTCCCGTGAAACTTGAGCCGAGCAAAGGCGTAGCCGGCCATTGATCCCAGGGTGAGGTTGATCACCACGATCGACACCGCGACGATGGTGCTGTTGAGGAGCGCTCGAGGAGCATCTTTTGCCGCGCCCTGCCCAACGAACTCGTTGGCACGCAGTAACTGGGGCTCGAAGAAAGCCAGGTAATTATCAAACGTTACTCGATGCGGGATGAACTCGGGTGGAACGGCAATCGCGTCCACTTCATGCATAAAGCTGCTCAGAATGATCCAGGAGAACGGAAGAATGATCCACAGGGCCACGACCAGCGAGACAGAGTAAATCACGATGCCTCGCCAGGGGACTCGCAAAGGGCGGCCAGGAAGCCTCGTTTCGAGCGGGCGCCGTAATTCACGCGGTGGGATGGCAATCTCGCTCATGCCGTAACATCTCCCCGGTTCCACAACAGGTGCATATAGACAAGTGCGATGATCAGTGTCAGCACGGCAATGATATAAGAATACGCATTGCCGAGACCAAAATCGAAGTCGAGGAAAGCAGTCTGATATGCCGCGTAGCCAATCGTCGTCGTGGCATTCCCGGGGCCGCCGCCGGTCAGCAGGTAGATAATGTCAAACAGCCTTAGGCCACCAAGCGCCTGCAAGATCAGCACAATCAGAATAGGGTGGATGAGCCAGGGAAGGGTGATGTAGCGGAATCGATCGAAGACCCCCGCGCGATCGACCCGTGCGGCGTCGTACAGTTCAGATGGCACCGATTGCAGCGCGGCGAGGATGATTAACGTCGAGAACGGGAACGTGTTCCAGACGTTTGCAAAGATGAGTGAGGGATACATCGTGGCGCCTTCGATCAGCCAGGCGTGATAGTGGTCGATGATGCCGAGCGAGTAGAGCACGCCGTTGAGAATACCAACCTGGCCGTTGAATACCCACTGCCACATCAGTGCGTTCACCACGCCGGGCATCGCCCAGGGCAACAAGATGAGCGCCCGCAGGATACCCCGGCCGCGGAAGGGCTCGTTCAGAACAAGCCCTACCCCCACAGCAATGATCAATACGAGAATCGTGCTCCAGAAGGTGAAGAGGAGCGTCACGTAGAGAGCGTTCCAGAAGTCGCTGGTTTGAAGCAAAGTAAGATAGTTTTGAAAACCGACAAACAGGAATTCACCCGGATGACGTAGGCGATACTGGTGTAGGCTAACCCAGAATGCGTCGATAATGGGATACACCGTCAGCACCAGAATCAGAGCAAGTGCTGGCGCGTTCAGGAGATAGGCCATCCGCGCTTCGGTCAATCTTTTGTTTCGCGAGATGCTGCTTAACTCCTTGCCAATGGCGGGTAGTGCCTCTTCCATAAATCCGCGACCTCTCGAGGTTCTGGACACTGGCCTACAGCGATTTACGCCACGCCAGGACCCGACCACTCTTTCCTCTGAGGACTGCCATCCTTCGAATCCGGCCCCGTTGAAGGGATCCGGGAAAATATCTCACCCGCTCGTACCCTGACTGACCACTCGACGCCGGTGGTTAGTCAAGGCGACCTGCGCGTCGCCCTGACTGGCTCTTCGAGGGACAGTTCACTACCCAATGCGCACTACGACTTCTGCTTGGCGAGTTGGCGAGCCTTGTTTGCCGAGGCGGTCAATGCCTCTTTCGGCGACTTCTTCTTAAGGATGGCTTCTTGAATTTGCGCCTGGAGGTCAGTGTACCAGTCCGTCCACCAGGGAAACTGCAAGCCGTCGCGTGTTTGCGCGAGTTGCTGTGCTTTGTTCATCAACGGTGGATCGGCGATAAATTTCTTAGTATGTGCAAGAACCTCGGCATCCTGCGCCAACGGTGTGTAGACATATCCCAGGGATCGGAGGAGCCACCAGCGCTTTGCCGTGTAGTACTCTCCACTCTTGTCCTTGGCGCCCAGGTAGTAGGCGAGTCTCCACGCTGTATCAGGACTCTGGGTATGTGCGGTAATGCCGTAAAGGCGCGTCCATCCCGGTGCGTGGTGTGGAGAGTTCTGGTCAAGTCCCGGGATGAGCGCGAGGCGCGAATTGATCTGTCCCTCGATTGCTATGCGGGAGCGCTCGGGGGCATTATCTGCCTCCAGGTCGTAGCGAGAATACGCTTTGAATGCTGCCTTGCCAGATCGGTACGCACTGAGAACTCCTTGCGGGGTTGGCTGCATGTTTGCTGCCGCGTTGACGATCTTCCAGTCGTTCGCCGCAGCGACCCACCACTCCAGTATCTGCAGCGGCACTGGATCTTTGTCGGGATAGGTGGGGTCACCGTTCTCATCGAGAAGATGGCCACCGCTCCCAAAGACGAACATCCAGTAATCCCACATTGCATCCGAGCCCTTTGTCCAGTCGAACTCCAATGGAAACTCGACGATGCCTTGTTTCTTCATCGCTTCGCAGACGGTACGCAGTTCATCAAGAGTGACTGGCGGCTTATCGTATCCCGCATCCGTCAGCATCTTGTTGTTATAGTGGAGAACGTCGAAATCAGTGTAGTAAAACGTTCCCCAGTGCTTACCTTTGTAGGTCGACTGCTGGAGGTTCAGTGGATAGATGTCGGAGACCAGTCCTTTCCACTCTGAGAAATTATCAACTGGCCGGATGTACTGAGCGTCGACCCAGGCTGCAAGATACTGATCTCGTACGTAGACGACGTCAAAGGGCGTCTTTGCTTGAAATTTCGGGATGACGGCAGTGAGGTATTCACCGCTGATCGGCTGATAATCGACCGTGAGGTCCGGATTCTGTTGCATGAAACGATCGAGGTTCTGTTTTACCAGCGGCGGCTCGTAATCCCAGCCAACTAAGGTCAGCTTCGTCTTCTCGCTACCTGTTGGCGCCTGCTGTGCAGGTGCCTGGGTTGCCTGGGTGGCCACAGTCGACGGGGCCGTGGTCGGAGCAGTTGTCGACAACGGTGGCGGAGCCTGCGAGCACGCGGCGACGAGCGCGGCCCCCACGAGTGCCGATCCACTCAACAGAAAACGACGTCGACTGAGGCCATGGTCTGACAGTCGCATGCAGATTCCCCCTCTCTCACTCATCTGCCGTGGTCACCGGGTGAGGCTCGCTAAGAATGGTCCGGCCAGTGAACGTGGGTGCCTTGTGGTCTGTACGCATTATAGAAAGCACAAGAACCATCGTCAATCAACCAAGCCCCGGGAGGGGGATTTGCCAGGATTGGCGCCATAAATCGACCGTATCCTTTCAGGAGGTCCTGGCCAAACAATCTGCGGCCGGACGACAACTCCAAATCCCTGCTTGAGTAATGGCGAAGAAGTAATCCCACGTTACCCCCACGCGGATACCTGCGACCCTCTCATCCAGGTCACCACCATATCCGCCACGAGGACCGGAGCGCTTGTCGGATCGCCGGGACCGTAACCCGCCATCACCTGAAGCATCAGCCCTCAGTCCCGAACGATTTATGCCATCGGTCCAACGTGGTCGAGGGGGTATGCAAGGGGCACGTCCCGGTCCTTCCTGACCATCCCGAACGTGAGCTTGGTCGCACTGATGCCACAGGACGTGGACGGCCCACCAGGAGGTCCATCGCCGTCAGTTCCCCCAGGACGAGCCCGATAGCGACCGCGACGCCGGTACCGGAGTTCGATCCTCCCACCTGCGTGACCGGTCCCAGGGATTCCAGGGAATTCCAAAATCCGTGAATGGATCAGGCCAGCCAATCGTGAACTCGTGCAACGCGACCTCGCTCCCAATCGCTGCTCCGCCCTCGCGCAACTTCCGAACGACCGATGCCTCACCCCGCTCGTCCCAGCGACAGCCGAGCACCCGGCAATTGGTCGTCGCCGGGGCATCGGCGGTCGCGAGAAAGCCTTGGCTCCGAAGGGATCCCGTGCAGCGGCCCACGATTAATCCCTTTCGCGAGTTCCTGATCGGCCCGTTGTGCCGCTTCCAGCGCCTGCGCCACGGTGATGGTGTACTGGCTGCGAGACCCTCCTGGCTGCTGTGGCTTCACACAGGGGCTCCCCCGGTCAGGCCAATCAAAGTGGTACGCTTCTCGCTTGAAGCGTGAAGTGTTTTGAGGGCACACTGACATAGCCAGTATGCCCCCAAAACAACACGATTCACCCGAAAGCCGTATGATTCGTCGGTCGTAATGCCAGGCTATCGCTTCGGAGGTCATGCTTGGAATCATCCTGGCGGTCATGACTACCCCTGCGATGGGCTACGGCCGATGGCACCACTCTAAGCCGGCCCCGATTGCGATTTCTACGTGGTGTGAGCCCGAAATGTGTGCGTACTGATTTGGGTATTAGCAACAATTCGGTGCGCCGATGTGTTCATTGTGTGGTTCTCCTCGACGGCCTTACGAGGGCCGCGTATTCACGCAATTCACTGATCTGCTCGTCGGTCAACGGAATTTGCCAGGGCATCCCTCTCGTCAACTGGACGGTCCTTTCGGCGTCCCGTGAGTAGCCAATGGGAGACCGTCCCGACGGAGACCCCGAAGGACCGCAGCAACACCGTGAACCGAGTCGGTGCCATCCTCCTAACGCAACCGGTGAGTCGAAGTGGCTTTGGCCCGAATCGGGGCAATCCCCCTCTTTTTGCGGAGCAGCTACACCAGGGGGCCGGTGAACGCCCCCCTCGCGCGGTTCGCAAACCTTCGTTATTGAGGATAGCGGCGATCTCATCATCCATCCGCCGCGCAGCGTTCAACTTACCGATCCGCTGCTGGACGAGGTCGAGATGGGCGTCGTCCTGGTCGGAACGGACACGTCGGACCAGCCAGTGCTCGCTGACCGCCCCGGTCTGCCAGTTGATCTGGAATCTGACCTTCCCTTGGTTCACGATGCTGGTCGAGGATAACCGCGTCGACCAACAGCCGGGGAATCTGCTGACGGTCGGCGACGGTCGTCGCGGCGTGCCAGAGGGCCGGGAGGTCCTCGCCGAGCGCGAGAATATCGAGTCAATCCTCCGCGCTCACCCCGATCTGGGGCTGGCGCGGCCACTCGTGGTCGTGCTCGATGGCTCGCAACCTCGCGTGCCAGAGCCGTTCCAGAGCGCGGGGCGCGAGGCAATTCTGGGCTTCCGCCCCATCGTGTGCTCCTTGCCTCGCAACTCTCCCGTGCGTGCGCGATGCCGCATCCCCGACTCCAAGTTGCTCCCGCGCCGCCAGGACGATCGCGAGCCGATCCGGGGCGAGAACCTCTCCAAGGATCCGCTCACCCTCACCGTCGAGCCACGGAGCATGGAATTCCTGCCACCGGGGCTCTCCCCTCTGGCCGCGGACATCGGTGTCGGGTGCACCGGAAACTCTTGGTCCTCATCCGACGCGCGGTGGCGTGTCCATGCCCCGTCACGGCCCCAGCGACTGGTCCCTTGCAATACAGTCACGTCCAGAAGTGGGATGCGCTCGTTTGGCCAGTCCGAGACCGCGCCTGATTCCTGGTCAACGGCGTCGGAATCCCGAGGAACGCGTCCCAGTCCATTGACCTCCAAAGCATCTGACTCCCGTTGCACGGAAGGGGCCGACTGTAGCGGACTGTCCCCGGTGGCGGGACACTCCACCGTCCGCCGTCCGGGCACCGAGGAACGGTGTGAGCCGGCGGTCGATCGAACCCGGCCAGGCCGGAAATGGCGCGCTGCCACCACCAGGTTGCAAGAGCAGCCGATCGATCAGGAACGGTGCAGAACAGAGCACCAGGCTCCGTTGGCCCTCGCCACGCTCCGGCCGGAGGAACCGTCTTTGACTGAGCGCTCGCCCGGGGTTTTGAACCACCGAGAGAGGAGAATTAGCAAGTATTCGGTCCGACCGATCGCCTCCTCCAGAGGAACAGGAAATAGCTGGCTGGATCATTTCCATCTTCCTCCTCGAAGTTTTGAGCGGTCATTTGTGAGAATGCAAATCAAGGAGCACCTCCGCAGTGCGCGGCCGGGCTGGGGGCCGCGGGCCACCATCGGTCGAAGTCTGGAGGGTGATAGCACCAGCGCTGCTGATTCGGCCGTGACTGGTCGGGAGCGAGGACGAAGCGCGGGCCGGTGGCCGGTCGCGCCGCCCTGGCGGGTGTCCGCAGGTAGGTCTTTCGAGTCCCGCCACGGTGGCCCCCCCACGAAGAGAGCTTGTGGCGGTTGATCTTCTTGACCGTTGACCGGCCCGCCGGCGTCGCCTCCGGCACGGCGTAGGAGTTCGGAAGACGGAACAGGTAGCGGCGGCGGCGCGGGTCGTAGCGGGTCCGCCCCGGCTGATCTGGATACGGGTCGTGGTCAGCGACCCCGACGTTGCGGATCACGGTGATGCCCCGCGCGCGGTAACGCCGCTGGGTCGAGGGAGCGACTCCGGTCTCTTGCGCGATGATCTTCTGACTGACCGGATTTGTCCGACCGTGCACCGCGCGGGCGGCAAACCAGGCCTTGAGTGCGCTGCTGCGACGCCCGACGATCCCCCGGTAGGCCTCGAGCGGCACCTCGGCCGGTCGCTCCAGCCGAGCGAGGCCGAGCATCCGGGCGACCGGCGCGATCCCCCGCAGGTAGAGGCGTGCGCCGGCGCTCTGCCAGAACGGGTTGTTCTGGCGATAGTGCAAACGTCGGTACGCGGTTGAGAGACTCAGGCCGAAAATCTGCTGCAAGCCCACCAGCGCGCTCTGGCGGTCGATCCAGCCGACCCCCCGGGCGTCGAGGTAGCGCAGCATGTGCCACGTCTCGCAATCGACTGCGAGCTTGCGGGCGCGGGCGGCAAAGTAGACGTCGCCGAAGATGCGGATCGGCCGGGGGATCGGGTCAACAGGACCTGGCGCGTGTGCGTGAGGAGAGATCGGACTCACTAGATTATTTATATTATTATTTATGCTCGGAAATCAACGGTGGAGAGAAAGAGTCTTCGCACTTTCTTCCTGATTTTGCTCTCACCTGGGGATGCGGAGAAGACAGCGCGAGTTGATCGGACTGTAGCGTTGACGGCGCCGCTGATACTCACGGACGTAGCCGCAGCTCAGTTCGCTGATGATCGGAGCGAGATGGCGGTCGTCGGGGAGCGCGCGATGGACAAACGCGTGAAGCCGCTGCAGCACCATCGGACGGCAGCGCCAGGGGCCCTGGCGCAGGAAGCCGATCAGCGCACACAGACAGATCTCCCCCGCGTCGCCGCGCTCCCGGCGATCATCCGAGACGGCAGTGATCAAGAAGAGCGCACGGACGCGGTGAGGGCTGAGGTCGAGGATCTCGCAGACGTCGTACAGAGTGAGGCGTACGCCGGCGCACTGGTTTCCGACCCCGGTCGGCCGGAGCTGCTCCGGCAGTACGGAGTCGTCGGCGAGTGGACCGGCGTCCGGCGCCGGCACTGCGGGAGGCGTAACGTGGTCATCGCCTGACGGGGCGTCAGGCTCGCGCTGCGGTGGCCGCGGGGGGCGACGGGCGTGTTGGGGACGAATTCCTCTCATATATTTGTATATAGCTCGAGAACGGGGCAGAAGGGCAAGAATTCGCGGCATTTTCAGACAAAAAACCAAGAATTTTTCCGCTGCCGCCACAAACATTGGGCGGCGACCGGCTCAGAGCGGACGAGTCCGGTCGGTAACCCGACTCTCGTCAGAGCCGCCCGCTGCCTTCCGACCAGGTCTCTCTCGAATTACATTCGCGCGACGGAAAACGCCCGGCGCGGCCCGGCGGATGCCGGTCGTGCCTCCATGCGTGTTCCGCCCGATCTAATGCCGGGCTCTCCTTCGCCTATACCGGTCAGGACCACAGGCCGTTCGGCGGGATAGCGCGAAAACTCAGTGTCGTCAATACGATCGCACGGACGCCGCATCGGGCCCGTACGATTGGCCCGCGGATCATATCAGGAACGCCACACCGGGGAGTTTCCGGAGGGGGAGAATGATGGGACCGAGGACGATGATGGCCCGTCTCACCCGGCGGAGCCCTATCAATGATGTGCTCCGGATCGCGCCAATCCCTCTCGAGCGTCCAGCTGGCGGAGGAGTGAGATGCAGCGGTCGGAAAGCGGGTGTCCTGTGCGGACCTTCAACGCCCGTGTCGCGCCGGACCGAGGAGAGCACCACCCGATGGTGAGCGGTTGTCTCCGATGAGCTGACGCCCTGGGATGGCAGCTCTTCCCGTCGCCCGGGCACCCTGTGCCGCTCTGCCGCGGTGGGCATTCGCCGGATGGAAGGCGCGCCAACGCCTGCGGATGGATCAAGTCCAGCTGCCGATGTTCGTCAGCGCGGCTTCATTCGGTACTCGGAGGTGGCCTGCAGCGCTCGATTGGCGGGGGACTATGGCCAACCAAATGTCCAGCCAGGCCATCCGATGGGCCCGCGTTCATAGTCACCCAGGAACTGGTAACCCGGTCTTTCGCCACCCGGCCGAATCTGCGGGCAGGGGCTTGTCTGATTGTGCTTCGATGAGCACATTACTATGAGCACATTCTTATCGAGAAATCCGCAGTTTGGAGAGGGCATTCGACCACAAAATCTGGTGTTATTCCTGGGGAAACAGAAGAAGGCGGCTCACATTCTTACCAAGAATGTGCTCTACCGACTGAGCTACGTGGGCACGGGGTTTCGCATCCCAGTGTCCCTATTTTACCGCATCGGGACGCTCGCCGCAAGGATCCGGTCCGGCGCTTTCGGCTCTCTCCCCCTCCTTTCCCGCGAGACTATTCTTACCGATTGAGACCATTCTTCGTGCGACCTTTATTCGAAGACCATTACCGGTTCTGGTCTCCGCCGTCGCCCCGAGTCCATTCTTAGCTCCGGCGCCGCTGGCGATCGATGACGCTGTTGGTCTTCTGGCGCTCGACCGCCTCGGTGTTGGTGATGTGGGCGTAGTAGAGGCTCATCTGGGGCGTCTCGTGCCCGAGAATGCGCTGCAGATCCGCGACCGAGCCCCCGTGGTTCAGGAAGTCGGTGCTGAAGGTGTGGCGGAGCTTGTGGGGATGCACCTTGATCCCGAGCTTCTTGGACAGCCGGCGGAAGATCAGCTTCACACCGTGGGCACTGAGGGGTTCGCCCATCGTCTCCTGCCCGTCGCGACTGTGGCCGCCGTGGCAGAGAAAGACGCGATCCTCCGAGAGCCCGGGCGCTTCGACCCGGCGCCGGTGGAAGTCGACGTAGGTGCGCAGGTACCGCGCGGTGCGCCGCCCGAAGCCGACCCGTCGCTCCTTGGAGCCCTTGCCCCAGACCTTGATCTCGTTGCGCTGCCAGTCGACGTCCGAGAGGGTGATCGACGTCAGCTCGGAGACCCGCAGACCGGTGTCGAGGAGCAGGCAGAAGATCGCCAGATTCCGGGCACTGGTCGCGTCGGGATGCGACCAGTGCGCGATGATCCGCTCGCGTTCCTCGGGCGTGAGGAACTTCGGCAGCGCCTTCGGGATCTTCGGGAGCAGGCCGCGCCGGGCCAGCGGGTCCGTCCGGAAAACCTGCTCCTCGGTCAGATACGCCGACCAGGCATTGAGCACCGGGATCTGGAACCGGACACTGGAGAGCTTGTACTGTTTGGCGACGAGGTGCGCGCGGTAGGCCGCCACGACCTCCGGACAGAGATCATCCCGGGTCCCGGCCTCCCGGAGGCGCGCACGAAGCGCTCGAAGGACGTGAGGACCCGCCGAAACCCACTGATCGTGTGCGGGCTTCGACCGTTGCCCTCCAGGAAGGAAATGTAGTTTTCGGCCAGCACTGACAGGGATAGCTGATCCTGGCCATTTGGATCCACCTGACAATTGTCACGTTCTTCTCCTTTCTGGTGGACTCCTGGCCGAGTGCCTCGGCGCGACCCTCCGAGATTAGAGCCGCGACACGACTGGAAAAAACCGAGGCGATCAAACGAGCTCTAGCCGCTCCATCCGCTCCGCTCCACCTGGCGGATGGTCTATCGGCTCATCGCGTCCCCTCTTTTTTCTCGATCCGTTCGCGGCCGCATCCCCCGCCGCGTCGCGGAGCGGCTCATCGCCCCTCGGGTGGGATCGTTCACCGGCCCGCCGTCCTCCATCGGTTCCTCCGGGGCGACCTCGCCACGCACGTCACCGCACGCGCGCGTCCGTTGGCACCACCCGCGGACCCTGCACGCCCAAGGTAGCGACGGTGCTGCCAGGCGTGGGTGGTCGCGTGAGGATTCGCGCCGCCGAGGACTCGGTAGGTAGCTCTGTCGCCCGCGCACGGGACAGCCTGGTTCGGGGGACGCAGCTACAGCGGAGGCGAGACCGCCAGGCTTGAGACTGGTCATCCTGCTGGCACACGGATGAGCCATCCGCACGCATCGGGAGAGGCTGCCCGAACCGCCTGGCGCGATATAGCGGCGCGTTGACCGCCAGGACGTCGATCGAGACGGGGAATGCCCTGCTCACCTCAGAGACAGCACCACGAGGCCTCTGACAGTCGATTCGCAGCTCGACACCAGCCCGGATAAGGGGCGAATGGCGCACTATCTTTCAACCGGTCTTGGCCGCGAGCGCCGTCACTCTGGGACGGGTCGCCCCCGGCGACGTGGTCGTCCGGTCTCGCGAGATCTTTGCATCGTCGGTGGCGGCCGGGCGAGTGCTCGGGCTCGACGCCGTCACCGGAGGCGCGTGGGTTGGCCTGCTGCGCGGTCACTCTACCCTTTGCCGAACCAGGTTCGATGCCGAGCGCTGAGGCCAACCCACGAGCGTCAGGGGGGAGTGATCGGTGGGTCGGTCACTTTGACACCGCGCGGCGCTCACTCCGACGCACCGGTCGCGGGACCGATGTTCTGGCGATTCCGCCACTGGAGGAGCTGGGCGACCGTCCCGAGGTCGAAAGGAGAGTAGCTACGGTAGATCAGGTGCTGAGCGCCGGCCCGGACGAAGGCGTCGAGATCGGGCAGATCATCATCCTCGATCACGACGGTGCGCTCGATCGCGCCGGGGTCACGACCGACAGCCCGGCACCAGGCGTCGAGGATTCGATTCTTGTGGGCGAAGCTCGCGGCGGGTCCGAAGGCGTTCCAGAGATCCGCGTAGCGGGCGACGATCCGCAGTGTGACCCGCTCACCGCCACCCCCGATCAGGATGGGCACGTGGCCCCGCGTCGGCCGCGGCTGGTCCCGGGTCCACCGGTCGCGCATGATCTGAATGCCGCGCTCGAGGTTGGCCAGGCGTTCCGCCGCCGTCCCAAAGGGGTATCCGAACTCCTGGTAGTCACGCCGGTACCAGCCCGCGCCCAGTCCCAGGATCAGCCGTCCCCCCGTGGCCAGATCGAGGAGCGTAGCCATCTTCGAAAGCAGCGCCGGGTTGCGATAGCTCATCGAGAGGACGAGTGGGCCCACCGTGGCGTGGCGAGTTTGTCCCCCGAGGACGGCGAGGGTGGTCCACCCCTCCAGACAGGGACCGTGGGGATCCCCCGCGACCGGGAAGAAGTGATCCCAGTCCCAGAGCGAGTCGACCCCGAGGGCATCGGCTTGCAGCCAGGCCTCACGGTACGCCGCGAAGGTCGTTTGCTCGGGCGCAAGCTGCAGGCCAATCTTGATCCGATTGCTCATCCCGACCGCATCGATCAGCAAGACCCTCGCCACCACGAGCCGTGACCAAGGGCCGAGGCGCAGGCACGCTTCCGCGGGATCCCAGCCCGCGGCAAGGACGGACCTGGCGGCGATGGGCACGTCGAAGGTCGTGGCCAGTTCCCGGGGCTCGTACCCGTCGCGGGGCACTTGTTCACTTACGATGATGGCCCTCACGCGACTCGGAGCACTCGCGTCGTCAGGAGACCTCAGCCAGTCTTCCCGTCCTTCTGCCGCTTTACGGACGTCAGGCGGTTCATCTCGCCTTCGGTCTGGCCATTGCTCGATTCGTCCTTGGTAGCTGCGCCGATGGCCACCTGATCGCGCCGCGTCAGTCGCGTCTTTCTTTAATAGCCTAAGATGCACCAGTAGATCTCGGCGCAGGTACGCCACGGGGTTCCGGCGAAGGTGGATCAAATCTGCGGGATGCTGCTCCAGGACGTGGCGATACTCCACTCAAGAGCGCCGCGACGCTACAAGGTCTTGTATCGGAGAGGGCCCGTGGTGGAGATTGGACTTGATCGGTTCAGTGGACACCTGATCCTTTGGGGCGAGGAGCGCAGACACGAACAGGCGGTCACGAACTGATGGGCAAACCGATCCCCGAACCCGACGCTCCCGAGGTCCGAGCGCGGGCTGTTCAGCGCGTTCGCTCCAGTGGGCTTTCGAAAGCCCAGGTGGCACAGAGCCTGGAAACCGGTCTGGAGGCCCTCCGGCGCTGGAGCACGCAGGCCGAGGGTGACGCGGGCAGGCGCCGCGCGGTGGCCATTCTCAAGGAACAGCGCGAGATCCTCACAAAGCCGGCAGCGTTTTTCGCCGCGGGGAGCACGACGCGATGAATGGCTACCGGTTCTTCGACGCCCACGCGGTTGCGCTCTCCGGTCGGGTGCGCGGAATGCCGCGTCCGGGGTACTCTGCCTGACGGGGGCGAAAGGAGTCCGCCCGGAGCCGAGCGGGTGCCCAGCTGAGGAAGCGCATCAGCGCCATTACATCCGACGAGCGGGGGACCGGTGGCAGCCCACGGGTACACCGCGCGGCGCAGGCGTCTCGGGAGCGCTGCGGGGGCCGACGGGTTACCCGGCTCACGCGTCAGGCGGGGCTGCGCGGCGGTCACGGCCAGCGCCGCCGGGTGCGGACGAGAACGCCCAGCCGGCTGGCGACGCCCGCGCCGAATCGGCCGGAGCTGGTCGACATCAGCGACGGAGCTACGCGGGAAGGCTGGCTGTATCTGGCCTTCGTGCTCGATGCCTTGAGCCGGCGGGTCGTACACGGGGCCATGGCCGCCCCTCTCCGCACCGAATTGGCCCTGGACACACTCACGATGGCCATCCACCGTCGGACGCGGGTGGCAGGGCCAATTCATCACTCCGGTCACGGCTGCCAGGACACCTCCCTGGACTTCGGGTGCCCGCTGCACGAGGCCGATCTCCGGTCCGCCAGGGGCACGGTCGGCGACTGCTTCGACAACGCTGTGGCCGAGAGGGGGCGCCCTTGGGACCGCGTGGCGCTCACGGTAGAGCTCGCACGCGGCCAGGTCTGGCCGACGCGGGCCGCCGCGCGCCTGGCGATTCTTCCGTTCATCGCGGTCTGGTCCAACCACCCGTGCCGTCACTCCACCCCGGGCGACGCCACACCGGCTGAATACGAAGCTCTCGCCCGCGAGGTGGCCATCGCCGAACAGCGATCTGTCCAGGAGGCTGGATCAAGCCCCACCCGGAAATTGGGTCGCTTGGGGTGCGGGGAAAGCGGGCGTCTCAGCGGGACACGCCCGACGCCGATCAGCCGTGTCTCGGCCACGTGGGCTGCGCATGATCGGCCTCGGTTTGGACTCGTTCGCCTCGCGGCGAAGACGCATCTTCCGAGACCTGGCCTGCGCCAGGCTCCCCTGCCAGGCTGCCTGGCCAGCACAGACGTCCCTGTCCGCGCGGCTCGAGGGGCGCGCTGCTCACGGCACGAGCCGGGTTGGCTCCCCCGGGACCCGCGCCGGCCAAAGCCTCACCTGTCTGGTACGAAGCGAGGGCCATCTGGCCCCGGTGGACGCACGATCAACCGCCTTGCGGCACGTCATAGTCGACGTCGGAGACGCGCCAGCGAATATAGGTGAAGTCGCCGGTGTCGTAGTTCCAGACGCCCGTCCCTTCCGTGGGAACCTCTACCCCACCGAACCGCCCGTGGGCGGTGATGGGTATGGACCAGCGCTCCGGCCGACCCCGGGCATCGTTGTAGCGGGCGGTCGCCTCCTCGCGGACCACCCGGCCTTCGGCGTCGAAGAAGACGGTGAGCGAAGCGATCACGCCACCGTAGCTCATCGTTGCGATAGCAGATTCGGCATCGCGCGGCTCCCAGGTGATGTAGGGGGCCACCGCCCCAGCCGGGAACCAGATCGTCTCCCCAAGATACCGGAGCAAGGTACCCTGGTTGAGCCCACCGCCTGTCTTGTTGGCCACCGGAACGAGTGAGAGGACCTTCATCTTGATACTGCCCTCCCCATCCCGGTAGCGGTCGCGACCGACGATGGGGATGATGCCAAACATACGCATCTCCACCGTCCAGAGGAGGCCCGGCGGGTTCGTAGTGTAGTAGGTCTGCGAGGTGTAGGGCAGCCAGGGCTGATCCTCGCCCAGACGGAAGTCTCCATCGTACTGGACTCGCACCACCCGCGGACGCGGGCGGCCGACAGCACCCGAGGCGCGTAGCCAGCGCTGAACCGGCTCCGGCAAGCCCGTGAGCGCCCCGTCGGTCAGGATCGGGGGCTCGACCGGCCGAGCCGCGGCGATGAGGTCGGATACCTCGCCGGAGAGCTCGTGACTGAATGCTGTTCGCGCCACGGCGAGCACGGTAACCACTCCCGCCGCCAGCACGGCGATCGTGCCAGCGACGATCTGCTCGCGTCGGCCGTGGGCGCGTCTGCCTCCAGCGCCTCCGCTGGCGCCGGTGGATGTTCCTGATCGTGTTGCGAAGGTCGGCATGGTATCTCCCGTCTCAGTGACTTTACGCTGATTTGTAGTCCGGGGGCGTTACAGCGGCCGTTGCCCGAGGTAAATAAACGGTCTACGTTGCCGTCCAGCACACCCCGGGGAAGAGCTGGCGACCCCAGCTCGGCAGGCAGGGATTTTGGTTCGCAAGGCTCCCGTCAGTGGATCCGAGTCCAGCGCTTGACGGACCGTCGTACGTCTTGCTGACGTCTCCCTACCGAAAGAGACCGCACACGACTCGACGCAATATTGTAAACTTCTGCAAGCCTCTGCTGATTCCAGCGTAGGCCGCGGCGCGCACGCGTCATCGGTGGTGCCGGAGTACGCGGATGAGGCAGTATTGCGTTTTGCGCGGTGCGCATTGCTCCGCACTTACAAACGTCGGCGGGCGGGGAGGAAGACGAGCATGCGCTATGGCATCCACATCCACAACTTCGGAGAGTACTCCGATCCGCGGCTCCTGGCCGAGCTGGCCTACGAGGCAGAGGCTGCCGGGTGGGATGGTGTCTTCGTCTGCGATCATCTCACCGCGCGGGGCCCGAACGGTCCGGAGCCCGTCGCCAATCCCTGGATCGCGCTGGCGGCGATGGCGATCGCGACGCAGCGCGTTCGGCTTGGCCCGCTGGTGACGCCACTTTCGCGCCGTCGCCCGTGGCAGCTGGCGAGCGAAACCGTCTCGCTCGATCAAGTGTCGGCGGGGCGGCTGGTTCTGGGCGTCGGCTCGGGAACCGTGATCGAGCAGAGCTTTGCGCCCTTCGGCGAGGAGATGAACGCGCGGACCCGGGCGGACCTGCTCGACGAGGGACTGGACGTCCTGACCGGCCTCTGGCGCGGCGAGCCTTTCCACTACCAGGGACGCCACTTCCGAATCGAGGGCGCCGCGCTCCTCCCGCGGCCGGTCCAGCAGCCACGGATTCCGATCTGGGTGGCCGGTACCTGGCCGCACCGCCGACCGTTCCGGCGAGCAGCGCGCTGGGATGGCTTCTTCGCCGACGTCGAAGGCGTCGACTGGCTGCGGGGACAGATCATGACGCCGGACGACCTACGCGCCATGATCGCATACACGAGGAGTCAACGACCAACTGACCAGCCATTCGACGTCGTGATCGGAGGCCATTCGCCGTCGGAACACTCGCGCGCGATCTCATTCCTGGCGCCGTACGTCGACGCGGGTCTCACCTGGTGGGTCGAGGGTATTCACCCCGCGTTCGGCACCCTTTCGGAGCTCCGGGCGCGAATTCGCCAGGGACCGCCCGCAGCGTGAGTCTCGCCGAAGTGGGATGAACGTCGGCGGTAAACGTAGGCGACAGATCCCTTTCGCAAAGTATGCTAGAGTCGGATCGGTGGACGGCGACATCTTACCGCGATCACCGCGGATCAGGTTGGAAGGAATGTGGCCGAGCTAGCGATTGGACAAACTCTCGGACAATATCTGCTGGTCGGCGAGCTCGGGCGCGGCGGCATGGCGATCGTCTACAAGGCGCGGCAGACCAGCCCGGATCGCTTCGTCGCGCTGAAGGTCCTGTCCCCCGAGCTTGCCGTCGATCCCGAGTTCATCTCGCGCTTCCGCCACGAGGCGAACATCGCGGCCATGGTCGACCATCCGAACGTCGTGCCGATCTACGCGGTTGGCGAGGACCGGGGATTCTTTTTCATCGCCATGCGCCTCGTCCCCGGGGACACGCTCGCGACGATCATTCGACGCGAGGGGCCGCTGAGCCTCGATCGAACGCGACGAATCCTCTGGTCGGTCGCCGACGCGCTCGACTATGCCCACCACCAGGGGGTGATCCATCGCGACCTCAAGCCAAGCAACATCATGATCGAGGCCGGCGACCGCGTGACGCTAACGGACTTTGGCATCGCGCGGGCGCGCGACGAGACGGTCGTCGCTCGGACACAGGGCGTTATTGGAACACCACACTACATGGCCCCGGAGCAGGCGCTCGGCGAGACGATCGACTATCGCGCGGACCTCTACGCGCTGGGGATCATCGCCTACGAGATGCTGACCGGCAAGGTTCCCTTCCAGGCGGATACGCCGCTCGCGGTGCTTCATCGGCAGGTCTACGACGCCACGCCGTCGATTCGAGCCGAGCGTCCCGACCTGCCGCCAGAGCTGGACGCGGCGATCAGTCGCATGCTCGCCAAAAAGCCCGAGGAGCGCTTTCCGAGCGCGTCGGCATTCGTCAGCGCGATCGACGACGGCAATCACCCAACGCTTCCCCGGTCCACCATCTCGGATAGCCCGACCGTGCGGATCACGCCGTCGAGCACGGCTGGCGATGCGCATCAGGCGGACGAGCGGCATCGTTTGCGGGCGCTGGTCTTCGCCATCGCCGTCGTCGCGCTGGCACTCGTCGCGGCGATTCCGACTATCGGGCCACGCCTCATCGCAGGCGGCGCTCCAACGGCTCAACCGGCGCAGACGCCAATCGGTCCCTCGCCCGCCGCATCCGTCACGGCCCGGCCGACCGACGCACGTCCGGACACTCCAGTTCCCAGCACGCCATCGCCCTTACCATCGCCGACAAACGCTCCATCGCCCGCCGGATCGGCCGGAGAAGTGCCTTCCGCGACGCCGAAGCCGGCGTTGCCCGGTGGGACCATCGTCTTCGTGTCCGAGAGATCGGATGACCGGAATTTGTACGCGGTCAGCCCGACCGGGCAGGATCTGCGGCGCCTGCCCTCCGGCGAGGCGCACAATCCGGCCTGCTCGCCGACCGGCGAGACGGTCGCGTTCGAGTCGAATCGTTCTGGCGTCACACGCATCTATCTGCAACGCCTGTCTGACTCCGGTGCGCCCGAGCCGGTAACGTCGGGCTCTGCCAACGACCAGCTCGCCGCGTGGAACCCGAGCGGGCGGTCGATCGCGTTTGCACGAGCACAGCCAAACAATACCGCGATCTTCACGATCGATCTCGCCAGCCACCAGGAGCGTCGGCTCACATCGGGCGAAGGAGGCGACTGGCGCATGTCCTACTCTCCGGACGGACAGCGAATTGCCTTCACCTCCACGCGCAGCGGGAACAACGAGATCTGGATCATGCGCGCCGACGGGACCGGTGCCCTGCAGCTGACGAGTGGACCGGGCGACAAGCGCGATCCGGCGTGGTCGCCGGACGGCCAGTGGATCGCCTTCCGCTCGGATCGAGATGGCCACCACTGGGACCTCTATCGCGTTTCGCCCACCAGCGGACAGATCGTGCGCCTAACGTCGGACGCCGCCGACAAGGGATTCCCGAACTGGTCGCCGGACAGTCGCTGGATTCTGTTCACCTCGAATCGCAGTGGCAAGGCAGAGGTCTACGTCATGCCGGTCGAGGGTGGCGAGTGGATTCCGATCACGTCCGCGCCGACGATCGGCGGCGGCGCGACGTGGTGCCGATGAAGGTCGGCCGCGTGCTGCCCCGAATCAACCGGAGGCACGCCTGCCTCGGCACGCTTGCCGTGCTCGGCGGCGTGCTCGACGCCTGTGCAAGAAAGAGTGGTGCCGAGCCGGGCCCGGCGACCAAGAGTCAGCCCGAGCCAGCGGTCTCTCCGGCTCCGCCAACCGCGCCCGCCGTCGAGCCCGTGGCAACGCCGACGATCGTTCCAACGCGCGCCGCGTCCACGCCGCGTCCGACGATCGCTCCAAGCACTGTCGACCCGGCGCAGCCGCGGCGAAAGTACGGCATCCACCTCCTGCTCGACGACGACGGCAGGTACCCCGATCCGGTCCACTGGTCGCCGACGGTCTGGCCGGAGCACCTCGCGTACGCGCGGAAGCTCGTCGGCGAGGGCGGCCTCGTTCAGGAGGTGATCCGGTTCGACGACCTGAACGTGGGCAAGTGGCAGCAGTTCCTCGATCTCTGCGCCCGGGAAGGGCTCGTCCCGATCATCCGCCTGGCATCGACCTACGACCACGATCGGCTGATGTGGAACGCGCCACCAACCAACCCCGACGGCCGTGGCTACACTGAAGTAGCACGCCGTTACCGCGACTTTCTCGCCCAGCTCCACTGGCCCACGCCGACGCGCTACGTGATCGTCGGCAACGAGCCCAATCGTGGCGACGAGTGGGGAAATCACCCGGATCCGGCCGCCTACGCGCGCTTTCTGGTCGACGTCGGCGCGGCTCTGCACGAAGCCGGGGCGACCGTTCTCGCTCCGTCGCTGGACAACTACGCGCCCAACTCCAACGGCCAGCCGATCAACGGCTATCGCTACCTCGACGCCGAGACGTTTCTGGACGAGATGGCCGCGGCAAATCCGGCCGCTTTCGCCGTGATCGACGTCTGGTCCGCGCACTGCTATCCGCTCGGCCCATTCGTCGCCGATCCGTCGAAGCAGGTGTTTCAGATCGACTATGCCTTTGGCGCGAGCAATCCACACCATCAGGCGCCGCCTCCCGGCATCTTCAATCGCGGAGTGAACAGCTACCGCTGGGATCTCTGGAAAGTCGCACCGTACCTGGGCGAGCGAGCCTCGAGCATCCCGGTCATGATTACCGAAACCGGCTGGCGTCATCGCGGCTCCCAGGATCCTCGGGCGAAGGACTCGGCCAATGCCAGCGTACCCGACGATCTCCTGAGCGCCTACGTCGACCTGTCGTTCCACGGGAACAACGGCCGCTATCCGGATCTACCGGCCACCGGCTGGACACCCTGGAACGAGGATGCGCGCGTCCTCGGCGTCGTGCTCTTCGCGCTCGACGGCTATCCCCGCGACTGGGGCCACACCAACTGGCTCGAGCTCGATCAGCAGGGCAAAGTCGTCGGCACGTACCCCGCGTTCCGAGCGATGAGCCAGTGGACCGCCGCGTGAGGAGCTGGCAAGCAACCTCCCGATCGTCGCGTGGGCAGCAAGGACACGGTTCGGTACAATGGCGGCGAAAGTCACGAAGGAGGAAGCCATGCGCATCACCGACGTCCAGACCTTGCCAATCGATCGTTATCTCTTTGTGAAGGTCCACACGGATGCGGGCATCACCGGCCTGGGCGAGTCGGGTACCTGGGGATACCTGGAAGCATCCGAGAAGGCCGTCGAGACCTTCCGACGATACCTGATTGGCCAGGATCCCCTACGGATCGAGCACCACTGGCAGTACATGTATCGCTGCAGCCATTTTCGGGGCGCGGCGATCATGGGCGCCTTGAGTGCCATCGACATCGCCCTCTGGGATATCGCGGGAAAGCATTTTGGCGTCCCGACCTATCAGCTCCTCGGCGGGAAGTGCCGCGACAAGGTGCGCGTCTACTACCACGTCTTCGGAAGGACGACCGAAGAGCTGGTCAAGGGCTGCATCGCCGCAAAGGAGCAAGGTTTCACGGCGGTCGGCCATCTTACCCCATTCGTCGATGCACCCCGCAGTGAGCCGTACTTCAAGACACACGCGAGTAAGATCGGCGACGCGATCGATACTGTCCGCCAGTATCGCGAGGCAGTCGGCGACGAGGTCGATCTGTGCATCGAGATCCATCGACAGCTGACGCCAGCCGAGGCGATCGCGCTCGGGCGAGGAATCGAGCCATTTCACCCGTATTTCTACGAAGATCCGGTCCTGCCGGATAATTTCGACGAGATGGCACAGGTTGCCCAGCACATCAATATCCCCATCGCCACGGGCGAGCGACTCCACAACATCTGGGAGTTCGAGATGCTGCTGACGCGCAACGCCGTCCAGTACGTGCGGCCGGACGTCTGCCTTGCCGGTGGCATCACCCATTGCAAGAAGATCGCCGCGCTGGCCGAGGCGCATCACGTCGGCGTCGTCCCTCACAACCCGCTGAGCCCGGTCAGCACAGCGGCATGCGTCCAGCTTGCTGCCTGCATCCCGAACTTCGCGTTGCAGGAATACCCTCTGGGCGAGCACAAGCCCCCGAAGAGCGAGATCGTCAAGAGCGTTCTTCGCCTCGACAACGGTTTCCTGATCGTACCCGACGCGCCGGGCATTGGCGTCGAGCTGGCCGACGACGCTGCCGAAAAGTACCCGTATCGCCCGCGTGAATTCGTGACGCGCCTGCACGTCGACGGATCAGTCGTGGACCAGTAATGGCCCGCATCTGCTATACTGGTCGCCGTGCCCTCGTTCGCACCGACGAAATCTTCGATTTTTCGGAGGGAGGAGATCATGCGAAATAGTCGAGCCGACGCCACCTGGGAAGGAGACCTCGCGCACGGAAAAGGCTCTGTCTCGACCGCCAGCGGCGTTCTGAAGTCCGCTCCGGTAAGCTGGGCAGCACGCACCGAGCCTTCCCAGACGGTGACGAGTCCCGAGGAGCTGCTCGCTGCAGCCCACGCCAGCTGCTATACGATGGCACTCTCGCACACGCTGACCGAGAAGGGCCACCCGCCGACCCGACTCAACGCCTCCGCAGTCGTCACATTCGACCGCGCGGATGGCGGCTGGAAGGTTACGACCTCGAAGATCAGCGTGCGAGGAACCGTCCCGGGCATCGATCAGGCCACGTTCGCCGAGGCCGCGAACGCGGCGGCGCAGGGCTGTCCGGTCTCGAAGGCGCTGGCGGGCGTCCAGATCACTCTTGAATCGGCAACGCTCGAAGGGTAGGGCCGGGCACAGCTCGGCAGGTCGGGCTCCAGGCGCTCTGGCTGGCCTGACGCGGAGACGATCCCCGCGTGCCAGTCAGACGCCGTGACCATCAATCGTGAGATCGTGGGGATCGTTCGCTCGTTTGGTTCGGTGCTGCACCCACGTCGGAGGAGGCTGTCGTGCCGTGGATATTTGAGCGGGTTGCTGGACCGTTCGCGTTCACCGAGGGTCCGGTCTGGACGGGCGAGGTCGTATTGTTCACTGACATTCGCACCAGTCGGATCATGAGCTACAACCCGCGAACCGGCGCGTGTATCGCGTATCGTACCGGAACGAACGAAGCCAACGGTCTCACGCTCGATCGGGATGGTCGCCTGTACGTTGCTGAGGGCGGCGGACGACGCGTCGCACGCTACGATAGCGACGACTCGCGGGTGACCATTGCCGACCAGTACGAGGGGAAGCGGTTGAATAGCCCGAATGACCTTGTCGTCGATGATCGAGGTCGCGTCTGGTTTACGGATCCGCGCTACGGCGACCGAACGGATATGGAGCTCGACCACGACTCGGTCTATCGTGCCGATCCGCGGCCAGATGGCACCTGGTCGATCACTCGGGTCACGTTCGACACGACGCGGCCGAATGGTCTCGCCTTTTCGCCGGATTTTGGAACCCTTTACGTCGCCGAGTCTCCGCCCGCGCCCAGCGGCTCCCGTCAGCTTCGCGCGTATCCAGTCCAGGCGGATGGCTCACTTGGCGCGTATCGCATTCTGCATGACTTCGGTCCACATCGCGGCATCGACGGGATGCGCGTCGACGCGAACGGTTTTATCGTCGCGAGCTGTGGCTGGACGCAGAGTGGACCAGGTCCGCGTATCGCCGTCTTTGCGCCAACCGGCGAGGTTATCGCCGAGCACCCGACGCCGACGAATCCGACCAACTGCTGTTTCGGCGATGATGATCTGCAGACGTTGTACGTGACCGGCTACGACGGATCGCTCTATCGAGCCAGGGTCGACCGTCAGGGACTCCAGCGCTAATTACCCTTTAATAGACCCGGCCGAAAATGTCAGGCATGATAGCAGAGGCACACGGCTGGCATTGGTGTGCCAAATCAGCGGTCGTCGTGCCGTCTACCCTCTATTCTCTTCGCCGCGGCCTCGCCCCCTCTCCTTCGGGCAGGCAGAGGGATCGATCTGGCACGGCCGCGGCCTTTTCTCCTTCTCGGCCTGCTCCGGTCTGAGGCTGGAGAGCAGAATGAGGGAGATGGCGTCGCCGATGGTGTCCGGGTCCGCACGGATCGGCACGCCGAACGGGCGATCGATCTTTCCCTTCCGGTGACGGGCGGCGGAGAACAGCCCCCCAAACCCATCTCAGACGAGTGCGAGGGGAGCAAGCAACATCGACACGTGATGCACGGAATCGGCGTGGCTGCCAAGCAATTCTGCTTCGCACTCTTGCCCCTCTGGATGGTTCTCGTGGCGATCCAGGGCTGCGCTTCGCCCCCGCGCGACGATGGCTTCGCCTTCCTGGCGCGCTATCGCGACGAATGGCAGCGCCGGGCACCGGGCCACGTCCTCCCCGCGCCGCCGGTCACGACTCTGGCGCCAGCTCGATCGACGCCGCGGCCCAATGCCGTGGCCGAACCTGATGGAACTCCTCGGGCCCTGCCAACGCTCGTCTTCCTTGACCCCGGGCACGGCGGCGTCGACACTGGCACCATCGGGACCGCCGAGGACGGAACGATCGTCTACGAGAAGAACGTCGCACTCGCTCTCGCATTGCGTACCGCTGAGCACCTCCGTCAGGATGGCATCGGCGTCGTGCTATCGCGAACGGATGACTCTCTTCCGGGCGCGAGTCCCACCGACTTCACGAGCGACGGAAAGATGCTCACGCCCGATGGTGTGCTCGCCGACCTTCAGCGCCGTATCGACCGGGCGAACGCGAGCGGCGCACGGGTGCTTCTCAGCATCCATCTGAACGGGTTCTCCGATCCCTCGATCGGCGGAGCCGAAACCTTCTACGACTCGGCGCGATCCTTTGGCGATTCGAACAAGCGATTCGCGACCTTGATCCAGAACAGCCTGATCTCGACGCTTCGGGCACACGACTACGATACGCCGGATCGGGGAGTTACCGACGATCAGGACCTGGACATCGAAAGCCTTGGATCTCTGGTGGGCAGTTACAACCATCTCGTGCTGCTCGGCCCCGCCGTCCCCGGACGCCTTCGCCCGAGTACGATGCCCGGTGCGCTGAGCGAGCCGTTATTTCTCTCGAACCCCCCGGAAGCCACCGCCGTGCTAGATCCGACCTTCCAGGATCTGATCGCCAGCTCTTATGCAAGAGCGATCGAGCAGTTCCTCGATTGGAAACCCGAGTCCGGAGCTCACTGAACATCCTCCTGAACCTGCGCACGGCGGCATCCTGGTATACTATCAATCAAGTGCCACGACCCAGGCACAGGTTAGCTCCCGACCAGGCACAAGCACATTCTTGGATAAGGAAGGGCATACCACTTGGACGCGCAGCACATCGCTCGAGCTTCGATCAGGATCAACGCCCCGAGAGCCAAAGTCTGGGACGCCCTGGTGAATCCCGCGGCGATCAAGCAGTACATGTTTGGTACGAATGTCGTCTCGGACTGGCGGCAGGGGAGTCCGATCGTGTGGAAGGGGGAGTGGCAGGGGCAATCGTACGAGGACAAGGGCGTGATTCTCGAGATCGAGCCCGGCCGATACCTCACCTACAGCCATTTCAGTTCCCTGTCTGGCTTGCCGGATCATCCGGATAACTACCACCGGGTATCGGTGGAATTGAGCGACGAGGGTTCACAGACCCACGTCTATCTATCCCAGGATAACAATCCCGATGAGCAGGCGCGCAAGCACTCCGAGAAGAACTGGGCACTCATGCTTGCCGCGCTCAAGAGGTTCGTAGAAGAATCGGCCTGACGCGCGGGGAGGATTGCGTGAAAGTCGTGCTGCCACTCGCAGGTCTCGGTACCCGCCTGCGACCCCATACGTATTCGAAGCCGAAGCCGCTCGTCAGCGTGGCCGGCAAGACGGTGCTTGGCCACGTGCTGGATAGCCTGAGTGGATTACCGATCGACGAGGTGATCTTTATCACCGGTTACCTCGGCGATCAGATCGAAGAGTACGTCCGCTCGCGCTATACTTTCCGGGCCCGCTTCGTCGAGCAGACCGAGCTGCGGGGGCAGGCCCACGCGATCAACCTGGCCAGCGATTACATCGATCAGCCGGTTCTGATTATCTTCGTGGACACGATCGTCAAGGCCGACCTCACGCGATTGCTCGACGTCACCTCGGATGGCGTCCTCTACGTGAAAGAAGTCGAAGACCCGCGCCGCTTCGGGGTCGCAGTTCTCGAGAACGGCCGAATCGCGCGGCTCGTCGAAAAACCGAAGACGCCGGTCTCGAACCTGGCAGTGATCGGCGTCTACTATCTCCGAAACTGGCAGCTTCTCCGCGACGCGCTGCGCGACGTCATCGCGCAGGGAATTCAGACCGGCGGCGAGTACTATCTCGCCGACGCGCTGCAGCTGATGATCGATCGGAACGCCCGGCTCGAAGCGTGGACGGTCGAAGCGTGGGAGGATTGCGGCACCGTCCAGGCGCTGGTGCAAACCAATCGCTACCTCCTGAGCCACGGTCACGACCGCCTGCCGAGCTCGACCGAGAACTCGATCATCATCCCCCCCGTCTACGTTGCGCCGACCGCGCGCATCGTCAACTCGGTCATCGGACCGAACGTGAGCGTTGCCGACGGAGTCACGATCAGCGACTCGATCATCCGCGACTCGATCCTGAGCGACGGCGCGAGCATCTCGGGCACGGCGCTCACCGAGTCGGTCGTCGGCAGCAACGCCGTCGTGAAAGGATCGTTCCGTCGCCTCAACGTCGGCGACGCCTCCGAGATCGAATTCAGCTAGCGAGCGCCGGTGCCTGCCGCGTCGGCCAGCAAGGCGGGACGCGCGATCTGTCGAACGTCGACGCCGACCCCGTCCGGATGTGCGTTTGCGCGTTGCCTCGTGCCCGGCTCGTCGACGAATCAGGTCAGTCTGAGCTCTGCCACCGGGCTCGGTTCGGGCCGACGGAACAAGACCCAGGATAGCGCCGTCGAGGCTATAGCATCGAGCAGAAAGGGTGAGCTATCGGGCAGACGGCTGTCTCCCTCTCCCCGTGGGAGAGGGCCGGGGTGAGGGCGTGGATCCGCGGCGCACGGTCTGCGACCCTCACCCTTACCCTCTCCCAAAGGGAGAGGGGATTGGACGTCTGCCAGCTCATTCATACCGCCCCGCGCTCTAGGTCGCAGGTAGCGGCGACGAGAAATGGCGACTTCGAGTCGCCGCCTGCCATCCAGGTGCTACCCAGAATGCTCGTGCCCGTCTGAAGCTTGCTCGCGTCCGCCGCCGAGTCCGGCGAGAACGCCCACGCGAAGGTGAACGGCACCGACAGCGGACGGGTGAAGACGACGCGGTTCACCTTGCCCAGTCTCGACACGACGAAGGACGCCAGACGCGAGCCGAGCGCCACGAACGCCGATACCCCCCGAACGTCAGACCGATCTTGGTCTCCTGGGCGTGACGCTGCTCGTGGTAGACGACATTCAGGTGGGGAAGCGCCACGCCGGACCCAACGCCGACTAGCGCGCCGGTGGCTACCAGCTTCGCCACGGTCGCGGGATACCGACTCGCGCGCGGTCCGACCGAGACGCGCCGCGGCTACGCGGTCGGCTGATCCACGCGCGCGGGCAGTCGCTTCTTCTGGAGCCAGAGCGCAGGGACGAGAGAAGAAACGCTTGGCAAACACGAATATTTGTTCTATTCTAGACTCACCACGCCGGACGAGGAGGCATTCGCGTGACGCGACCACGCTATGAGCTGACGACCTGCCACTCCGCGCTCAATCGCGTCCAAGGAATGCCCTTTCGCTGGAGTCTGAATCCCTATCGCGGATGCACCCACGGCTGTCAGTACTGCTACGCGCGAGTGACCCACGCTTACTTCGATCTCGGGATTGGACGGGACTTCGAGGAGATCATCTTCGTGAAGCAGAACCTCGCCGAGGTGCTGCGCGACGAGGTGCGCCGACCGACCTGGCGCCACGAAACAATCGTCATCGGCACGGCCACCGATCCGTATCAGCCAGCCGAAGGGATTTTTCGCGTCACCCGGCGGTGCCTGGAGGTGCTCGCTGACGCGACGAACCCGTGCTCGGTCACCACGAAGGGAACTCTCGTCATCCGCGATATCGACGTGATGCAGGACCTGGCCCGCGACACGACGTTCGCAGTTCACATCAGTCTCATCACCCTGGACGATCAGCTCTGGAGGCGTGTCGAGCCAGGAACGCCTCCGCCGTCCAGTCGGCTTCGCGCCCTGGAGAAACTGCGCGCGGCCGGCATACCCGCCGGCATCTTCCTCGCACCGATCCTTCCCGGTCTGACCGACCAGGTCAAGCAGCTCGAACCGGTGGTCCGGGCCGCAGCCGAGCACGGTGCGACGACCGTCTGGCCCGGTGTGCTTCGGCTCGCGCCCGGCGTCAAAGAGTGGTTCCTGGGCTTCCTGCGTCGAGAATATCCTCACCTCGCCGCTAGCTATGAACGCGCATACCGGCACAGCCGCGATGCACCTCCGGCCTATCGAGAACGCATCACCGAACGCGTTACCCAGATCAAAGGGCAGGTCGTCTTCCAGCCAGGTGCTGCCGGTCCGGTCGACCGCGTAGGGAGGCAGCTTGTCCTCCCCTGGTAAGAGCTGGCGAGGAACCTGTTGCGATCGGGCACGCGCTAGAATACAATGTCAGCGGTTGGGTAGGTTCGTGCGAGTATCATACGAACGAACGTATTTTTCATGACGTGCCAGATATCGCGGGGATGCGCGGGCGGGTGAGGTTCATTTTTCCACGTCACGACCCCGGGTACGCCGGACAGACGAGATGAGGGCGAAAGCGGTGCCATCGCGAATGGTCTCCCGCGCCGAGGACGGCGCGACCCTTGGCCGCATTCCACTATTTGCACGCCTGACGCAGGCGGAGCGTGAGCAACTCGCGACGTGGGTGAGCCACCGCAACTACCGACGCGGTGAGACCCTTTTTCACGAAGGCGACCCCGGCGATACCCTCCTGATCGTCGTCAGCGGTCAGGTCAAGGTCGTGCTCACGAGCGCCGACGGTGAGGAGGCGGTCGTTGCCATCTTTGGTCCGGGCGACTTCTTTGGCGATCTTTCCCTCTTCGACGGCCGTCCGCGGTCAGCGTCTGTCGTCGCACTCGAGCCGACAGAGACGCTGGTGCTTCACCGACAGGATTTTCACGCCTTTCTGCGCACCCACCCGGTCGTCACCGAAGAGCTCTTCGCGGTCCTCGCGGATCGCATTCGGCGGCTCGACGAGCAGCTCAAACGGACCTACTTTCTCGATCTTCCCGTTCGACTGGCCCACAAGCTCCTCGAGCTCGGCGTCGAGAAAGGCTACCGGACACCCGATGGCATTCGCATCGATCTGCCGCTGACTCAGAGCGATCTGGCCAGTATGATCGGCGCCTCACGACAACGCGTCAATCGCGTCCTCGCCGAGCTTCAGGATAAGCAGATCATTCGCCTGGAGCGGCGCGGACTGACGATCCTGCAGCCGGACTATTTCGAACGCCAGGTCGTCCAGTGAGCACGTCGCCCGTCCGGCGCGATCCGATGCCTCCACCGCCACGTCGAGGCCGACGCTGACGACCCGGCCCGTACCGCCTCCCTGCTCACCACTCGGCAAAACTGTGCTGGCCAAGCGATCCGTCGTCGAAGCCGATCGACCACGGCCTGGGACCCAGATTCCGGCCCGAGTGCCTCGGCTGGCGCATCCTGGCGCGCCGCCGTGCTAGCTCTCGCGCCAGGCCCTCTTCTCCCTGCCGCATCACCCAGCGGCGATTGATTGGGACGATGAACGCGACCAGGAGTGGCATCACGCGAATGAGCGGATGATCGACCCGGATCGTCAGGTCGAACACGACGTTCACCCACGGATCGTCTGGTTCGAAGGTGACGCTGAAACGCCCGGACAGATCACCCCAGGCATCCGCGACGAAGGAATGGGGGTAGCTTGACTCGATGATTCGAAGCTGCCAGAGAAGAATTGGAGAAATCCAGCCCTTCGAGCAGATGCTCGCCACCGTGCCCAGCCCGTGCCGAGCACCGGGCTCGAGGATCTCGACGCCGAGAAACGCCGACGGCCACCAGCGGGGAAACGCTCTCAGGTCGACAAATACGTCGGCAACTTCTCGAACAGTTCCAAAAACTCGCCAGCGATCGACCGATCGATACTCACTGCTCGCCATAGCCCTCTTTTTTGCCCCGGCGGGCTCGTCCGTCGGGGATACTCCCCGCGTGCTAGGATAGGCGTCACACCCGGCGCCGTGCCAACAGAGATGCTGCCAGGTCACCGCCAGGCTCGACCCTCAGCTCAACATTAGGGCGACGTGGCCTGCACCGCTGTCTCCCAGGAGACACTCTGCTATCGTCTTGGTCTGAAGCTCATTCGAGGCGCTCAGTCGTCGCTCGTGGCTGCTCACCATGACCACCTAGCTCCCCCGAAATGGTGATTGCGAAGAGTACTTTTCCACCTATCGGAGAGGAAACACCCCTGTTTAGCATGGGAAACACTATCTAGGTGTTCCCCTCGCTGCCCGCCTAGGATTAGGCTTAAGTTGCCGAGGATGGTACCTCCTGACTCAGTAAGGAGCCGCTATGCCGATTCTGACCGTGATGAACCAGAAGGGTGGCGTTGGCAAGACGACGAGCGCGCTTAACCTCGCAGCAGCGCTGCAGGAGCGTGGGCTCAGGGTCCTGATGGTCGACTTCGATCCACAGGGCAGTCTGACGACGTGCTGCGGCCTAGCTGACTCGAACCAGCTGATCGACGCTGCGACCATCGCCGATGCCGTTCTCACGACGGTACGAGCGAAGGCAAATCGCAAAGTATCCCTCAAGGAGATCATCGTTACCACCCCGGCCGGGATCGATCTGGCGCCGGCGAGTCAGGATCTGGCGACCGCGGAAGCGACCCTCTACACCACCTACGGACGCGAGTATGCACTGCGCGACACTCTCGCCCAGGTGCGCGATCAATATGACGTCATCCTCATCGACGGCGTCCCAACGCTCGGATTGCTCGCGGTCAATGGCCTGGCGGCCGCGGATGGGCTGATCATCCCGGTCCAGGCAGAATATCTGGCAGTATACGGGCTTGCCCAGCTTCTCTACAACGTCGAGCTGGTTCGGGAGAGATTGAACCCTCGCCTCAAAATCTGGGGAATCCTGCTGACGATGGTCGATACGCGCACCAAGCACTCCCGCGAGGTCGTGGCCACCGTGCGCGAGACCTTTGCAAAGCAGGTACCGGTGTTCGAGACGCATATTCCGGTCGACGTGAAGCTGAAGGAAAGCGCGAAGGCGGGGATGACCGTCTTCGCTTATGATCCTGCCTCTCGGGCGACGCGTGCTTACCGCGATCTGGCGACCGAGGTTCACGCGCTTTTCGATCAGCCGGCGTCGACGATCAGCGCCGTCGAGGGCGAGGCACCGGCACCCCCGGCGAAGACCGAACCCGCTGCCGCGTCAGCTCCCACGCGATCAGGCGCGGCCCACGCTTCCGACGGCGATGTCCCGCGCTCCGACCCGCTCCCGGCGCGGCCGGGCACCCCGCCTGCCGCGTCGATTCCGCCAGCGGCGTCGACCACCCACGATGGCCCGTCGGTGATCTATCAGCAGCCCGCGCACGCCAGCACGAGCAGCAACGGCCACGCACCGCGGGCGGCCGCCGAGCTTGGTCGAGGCGATCATCGGTCCGCCGAGCCGCCCCCGACCCCGAGACGCACCTCGTCATCCTCGCAACGGGCAAACGACATTCTCCCACCATCATTACGTCGGCGCATCGAGATCAACCAGGGAGCAGGAAGCTTCCCCTGGCTGACGGAAGACCAGCAGCCACCAGATCGAGCGCAGCGCTCCGACGAGTCGCTATCGGGACATTCTCAGCCGCTCGATTCCACCAGTGATGACGATGCTGTATGGCGGCAAGCCGATTCGCCTCGCGCGCCCCAGAGCAACGTCGGCCGGGCCGCACACGAGCAGCACACGGAAGATGGCTGGCTGGACGGCCGCGAGAGCCGCACGCCGAGCGAGATGCGACCGCTCGATGGCAGCACGGCAGCTTTTCTCGAGGCACTGCCGCCGCAACCGGAGCGAGGTTATTTATCCAGTGGCCAGACGTGGTCGCCCTCACCCACGTCCAGAGCCCGCGAAGAGCGCAACGACAGTACCTGGTATCAGCCCGAGCAGCCAGACGATGCAGAAGATACGGACCGCCAGGATGAGCAGGACTCCTGGAGTGCCGACGCGGAGATCGATCAGCGCCAGCGGCTTGAGATGCCCGCTCCGCCGACAATCGGCCGAGAGACCGAGCGAACCTGGCAATCGAGCGCTGTGCAGGCGTTACCTTCAGATCTGCTCCGAGATGCGGAATCCCAGCCAGACGACGCATTGCCGTCAGCGCACGACTCGCACCCGGAGACCGGCGGCACGAAGGACCGCTCGCCCCTGCAGATACCCTCGTCTGGCACAGAAGTCAGGCCGGATGGTGCCGACCTGGTGCTGTCTCCCCGCCAGGATTCAGCAGCGGCCCCGTCGGCATCATCGGAGGAGGAAGCTCCGGATGCCGAGCGAGTATCAGACGTGGCCAGCTTGGGCACGGATACGGTGTATCGGTCGGGATGGCGGGCATCTGGAGGCCTGCAGGCCAGGTCGATCGGCACCTTCCATCCGCTGAGCCCTGGCACCGTCACAGACGCGGGATTGAAGGCGAATGGCGCCGCCCGGCTTTCCCCACCCTCGGATCCTGCTATGGTCTGCCCGTATCTGGGCCTTGCGGATAATCGCGCCAATCATCGGTCCGAGCCGTGTGCCGAGCACCGCTGCTACGCGAAGAACCCTCCGATCGAGGTCAACGGCTGGCAGCAGAGCACGTACTGTCTCGGCGGCCGAAATGGTACCTGCGTCCACTTCCTCCAGGCGCGTGTCCAGTTCCCCACGGGGGACGGCGGCTCGTCGCTGTTTGGAAAGGTCCGTAGCGCGTTCAAGAGTCGCGGAGACGGTCGATAGGATCACTGTTCGTGGCTCGGCACGACACACCGGACGCCGATGCGGTTTGCCGCGAGCGCCCGTGACACATACGCCTCTGAGCGCGACGGCCCGCGCGCGAGCGATCACTCTGACGTGAGATTGCCCAGACGCGCGATCTCGGAGAGTGAATATCCCGCAGCAGTCAGGGGAGCGACGATATCCTTCTGGAGATCGGGTACCGTCGCGCGCAGGACCCGCCCTCCTGGCGAAACGTCGAGGCGATAGCCGCCCAGCGACGACGGCAGCACGATTGACGAGCCAAGAGGGAGGTCCTGATTGCCGCCACTCCAGTGCAGCCGTGCGCGGCCGGCGACCACGCTGAGTGCCGCGAACGTGGATCCATCGCACACGTCGTCGAGCACTCCTTCCAGTGCCACGAGTGCGAAGTAACGGCAGGCAGCGAGATAGGTCACTCGCCCAGAATCCCGCGCCAGATCAAGCGGCGGGGTTGGACGCGCGGGTGGCTGCGGAAATCGAAGCACTGCCAGCGCCTTGTCGACGTGCAGCTCACGCGGCCGGCCGTCCGAGCCGACGCGTCCCCAATCGTACAGGCGATAGGTGATCTCCGAGCGCTGCTGAACCTCGTAGAGCAGGATTCCCGCGCCAATCGCGTGCACTGTCCCCGCCGGAACGAACACGGCATCGCCAGGCCGTACGGGAAGATAGATCAGATCGTGCTCGAGCGCACCGCGGGCGATGCTGGCGGCGATGTGGCTCGTCTCGAGCCCCTCCCTCAGACCGTAGACGAGCGTGGCATCGGACGGGGCTTGAAGGATGTACCACGCCTCGGTCTTGCCCCGACTACCCGCCTCGTTTTCGCGCGCAAACGAGTCGTCCGGGTGTACCTGTACCGAAAGCGCGTGGCTGGCATCGATGAACTTGACCAGAAGTGGAAATCCCTCGGCCGGGTCTTGCCGCGCCAGCACGCGCGAGCCGAGGATCTCGGCTGCAGCGCGACGACTCGCTTCGTCGAGGGATAAGCCCTGGAACGGGCCGTTGCCGATCGGATTTGCCCCAAAAATCTCCCACGATTCGCCGATCTGAGCATCCGGGGGAAGTAGCTTACCCAGCTCAGCGGCAAGGCGCCGTCCACCCCAGATCGCCTCGACAAAGCGCGGCTGGAGCTGCAAAGGTCCGATCTCAGCCACCTTCTCCCTCCATTTCGGCGGGCGTGCTCGCCACCGATCGCGTCGGTCGGACACGATCGCTACGATGGTCGCGCAGCGCGTATCCGGCCGATGCTGCTCCCCGAGCTACTCCGCCCGCGAACGTGACTGCATCCTGATGGCCAGGCGGCGTCGGCGGAGAGCCTTGTCCGGGCACGACGCGTCAGCCTCCACCGAGCGCGTGACGCAGCAACGCGACACTCTCGGGAATTCCCCGATTCGGGTGTGCCTGGCCCTCGAACTCGATCGAGAGGTAGCCATCGAATCCTGCTTCGTTCAGGAGATGGACGATGCGGTGGTAGTCGAGGTCGGCGGTGTAATACAATCCGCCACCGACGTATGTCTTCGCGTGCACCATGATCGCGTGTGGCGCAAGCTGGGCCATCTCGCCGTACGGATCGGGCTGGAAGTTGAAGTTCCCCGTATCGAGGGCGACCTTCAGCCAGGGAGAATCCGTTCCGCGGAGAATCCGCAGGACGCCAGCGGCAGCGGCAGTAAATCCCCAGTGATTTTCCAGGGCCAGGGTCACTCCTTTGCGACCCGCGTAATAGCTCGCGATCTTGAATGCATCGACGCTCCAGCGGTAACCGTCGTCGTCGCTGTAGCCCTCCAGTGGTGGCTCCTCGCCCCGCGCCGCCATGAAGTCATCGAACTTCGGCCGCGTCGCCCATCTTCCGCCGAACGCGCGCACGGCGGGCGCCCCGAGCTCGTGGGCCACATCGATCCAACGACAGAGCACGTCGAGCTGCTGCCGCCGCTTCTCCGGATCCGGGGTCACGAAGTTGTGGTGAGCGGATACGGCGATGATCTGGATACCGTGCTGAAAGGCGACCTGCTTCAGCACGTGGAGATCTTCCGGCTGCGTACTGTCGAAATGAACGCCCAGCAGCTCCAGGCCGTCGATTCCCAGGTTCGCACACGTCTGGATCATCGCCGCGAACGACGGCTTCTCCTTTCCCTCCGGTCCGGCTCCGAAGCGGTGGAACGAATAGCTCGAGATGCCAAGCTTCATCCTTCTGTCTCCAATCGAATGCACGCCAGGCCACGGCCCGGCAAGGTCAGATGAGCGACTCCGTGGGAGACGGCGAGGCGCTCTCGCGGATGCTCGAGCAGATCGCAACGGACTGCCTGCCGAATGGACAGCAGGCCCGAGCCGATGGCCGTCTCGACGACCTGGTCACTGGCGTTGAGCAGTCGCAGGATCAGGCCACGACCATCACCCGACGGCTTCACGTGAAGGGTGAGCACCGGTTCAGACGGCAGCCGCAGGAATGAGCCTTCGCCCGCGGCCAGGCGCGGAACGACGGCCGAATCCTCGAGAAGGTGCTGGACGAGCGGTGGAACGGCAGCCTCGGCGGCAAATCGGTGCGCCGTGCTCTCCTCGAACGGCCCGGCGTGCGGACGGATGACGTAGCGCGCGCTGACCTTGCCCGGCTGGTGGGCGCGGAAGTTAGTCGACCAGTAGTTGTTCGTCACCCAGCCCAGGAGCAGCGCACGCGGGAGAGTGAACCGCTCCTGATTGTCGCCGAAATGGAAGTCGCCAAGCTGGATCATTGGCGCATCCGGCGTCGCGACGGTCACGCCCCAATCGGCGTTCGCCAGCTCGACCCAGCGCTGAACCGTGAAGTAGTCGCGGCAGGCGCCAGGAAGCTGCTCCTCCTCGGGGGTACAGGCCTGACCGCCCAGGTCAATCCAGGCGCGTGGGGCCTCGACCGCGAACGGAAAGGCAAGGTACGTCGCCTCGGGGTGAGTCTCGAGGGTCAGATCCCAGGAGCCCGTGCACTCGATCCAATCGGCATACGATGGGAGGAAGACTTCCTGAACCAGATTCTCGACGCCAGGTGCCTCCAGTCGCTGAACGACCCGCGCGCCGAGCGGCCCTTTCCTGACCTGATGCTCGAGAACACGCGTGTCGGTTCGACGCTCCGCCGGCCACCCCGGCTGCCATCCGCGCTCTGGCCGGAGCTGAGCCGTCGACGGCTTCCAGATCAGGTCTCGTGGGGCCCCGACCGATCGATCCGCGATCGACTCGTGAACGAACCCGAAGAACGGAAGGCCAATCGTGTGGTCGACGAGATCCCGTCCGAGAGATCGATCGACCAGACTGACGATTCCGCCACGCGCCGGGTCAAAGCGCACCGAGAAGCGAACCGTCTCGATCGTCAGGTCCTGCGAGATCTGCTCTTCGGCGTCAATGAACGAGTCCCCGCCCAGCACGCGGTAGCCGAACGCCGGAACCGTCGTCGGGCGGAGAATTCGCGGATTTCGGAGCGTCGCGACCGTTCGATCCTGATAATGGCGCGCCGCCGTCGGATCGGCCGGTCGCCCCCGTGGCCTGGCCGGATCCGGGACCGGACCGGCGATCGTCTGCGGCCAGGGCAAGGGATTGAAGACGACCATCTGATCCCCCGGGCGGCGCCGAACGTGGCGCGCCAGCTCGGCGACGCCATCGCGGGCAAGAAGCAGGGTAAGGCTACGACCGGTGTGGGCGTAGGACGCCTTGTGGATCCACTGAGTCAGCGTATCGTCGTTAGACGGCCGGGTGACCGAGCAATCCGCGCCCCAGGTGTGCTCATCCCAGAAGCTGATCGCGTGGACCGCGCGCTCGCGGACCTGCCGATATCTCTCGGAATCGACCGCGTCGCCCAGTCCGACGAGAACCGACCGCGCGGCGTCGGCGGCGAGGAGACGCGAGCGGCTCGCGCGATTGATCGCCTGCTCCCGCGCGCTCGATCCGCACCCGAAGTTCCAGAAGTCAGTCCAGTCGCCTCGCCAGCGGGGTAGACGATCGGCATACGGCCGAACTGCGGCCCACCACTCGCCTGGGAGCGCGATTCGCAAGCGCGGGGGCACGCCCCGCGCGTTCCACGCGCGAACGAACTCCGGCAAGCCGGGATCCGCCGATCCATTGTCGCCGAACGCGTCGTAAATCTGGAGCAGCACGATTGGCAAGGGATAGTCGCGCTCGGTCAGCCAGCGCCGCATCGCCGGCCAGCCCGTGCTCGCGAATTCATCGGCATCGCGTCCGATGCCGAGTCCGCGCGCCAGCCCGTAGCTCCAGCCATTCCAGGCCAGGATGCTCCGTCCGCTGGGCCCCTCCCAGTGGAACGCGCACGGCTGATTGACCAGCGCGCCACCGAAGTGCGTGTTGATGGCCATGGTGAAGCCCTCGATGCCAAGGTCGAGTAACACGTCCACCAGTGGCCAGTTCTCCCCGTTGACGTCGCTGTTCATTGCCGAGCGCACCGTCAGGCCAAGGTCGTCGCGAATCGTTCGCAGCGGTGCGAAGCTTTCGATCAGCTGGTCGACGTCGTAGAGGGGAGTAATGTTGGCCAGCATCGCCGTCACTTCGATGCGACCGGCGCGGGCCAGGCGGACGAACCTCTCGATTTGTCGATCGCTGGCCGTCTGAAGCCAGTGCAAGAGAACGCCCGTCGTCTCGACCGTCCAGCGGAATGCATCATCGGAGTCTCGGTCGGCGGTGCGCTCGCACTCGTCGATCGCCGCGTCGATGAACCGTCGATGCAGCTCCCAGACGATCGGCTGATCGTGGGTATATCCGATGTCGGTATGGCTGTGATGAATGAGGTAGATTGTCTCCACGCTCGCTGCCACGGATTGCCCCTTGATTGCGGCCTCATCATTTCGCGCGCGGGGAACTCGCCGCATCATACGCCGCCGGGGCCGGCTCCGCACCATTCCATGCCCGGTGGCAACGCGCCTGGAGTGAGCCTCCCGGGGAACGTTCGCCACGCCCGGCCGCCGCGGCGCATTATTCCAAGCCGGCCGCTCGGTGTCAATCGAGGGCGTCCGGCCGTCCCCCGGCCGCCTGACGGCAGCGCCAGCCGCGCGTTGACGGCGCCACGGGACATCTGATCTCCTGAGCCGTCAGTCTCCACGCTTGTTAGCACGGACGACACTCGTTGAGCAGGAGAGCTATGATGATCACAGCCCGAAAGTCCTTATGACGGCGGCGGTTTCTTGCCCGTTCGGCGGCGATTGCCCTGCTCACCCCGGTGTTGCAAGCCTGCTCGCAGGCCGCGCCTGCAAGCCCGACCGCCGCGCCAGCCCAGGCCACGGCGCAGCAGAGTGCCCCGCCCGCCACGCCGACGTCCGCTCCCACGGCCGGTGCCGTGACGCCAACCACGGCATCGCAGGCTGCAGCGGCGACACCCACGGCCGCGGCAACTGCGGCCGCGACGACGGTCCCAAGTAGCGGAGGCTACGCGACTCTTCCGAATACGCAGGGGGACATCACCTTCTGGCACTTCTGGGGCTCGCCAGTGCGCCGCAACGCCATTCGGCGGATCGTTGGCACGTTCAAACAGCAGTATCCCGGTATCAAGGTGACCGAGACCTTCGTTCCGTTTGGCGATATCTGGACGAAGGCTATCGCGGCGGTCGCGGCAGGCAGTGGGATGCCGGACGTTCTTGTCGAGGATCGACCAAAGCTGCGAGACCGCGCCAAGAACAACATCGACATCAGCCTGGGCGATCTCGCCAAGCGTGACCGTGTGACCGGCGACGCGTTCTGGCCCTTCACCTGGGAAGAGGCAGTGGTGAACGGACAGCCCTACGGACTGCCGTACGAGACCGACATTCGAGTCACGTACTACAACAAAGCCGCTTACAAGGATGTGGGCCTCGATCCGGAGAAGCCGCCTCAAAACTGGGATGATCTCTGGGCTTTCGCCGACAAGCTCGACGAGAAAGGATCGGATGGCAAGCTGCAGCGAATTGGCTTTTATCCCCTGTTCTTCATGGGGCTGGATATGTGGGCGTGGAATAATGGCGGCGAGTGGCAGGACAAGGACTACAACCCCACGCTCAACGCGAAGCCAAACGTCGAGGCGCTCGAGTGGATCAAGAAGTGGACCGACCGCTACGGGAAGTCGGCCCTTGACGCGTTCCGGGCTACCTTCGGACAGGGAAAGCAGGATGGGTTCATGTCCGGTCGCCTGGCAACCGAGGTCGACATAGCCGGCTATACATCGTTCCTGAACTTCTATAATCCAAGCTTCACCACCAAAGACAAGCAGAACCTCGGCTATGGCGTCTCTTCGATTCCCCCGGCCCCGGGCCACAAACCGGCGAGTCTGTCCGGTGGCTTCGCACTCTCGATTCCGCGGGGCTCGAAGCAGATCGACGCGGCGTGGGAGTTCATCAAGTACGCGGTTTTCGTCGGCCAGGCAAGCTGGGCGCGCGACACCTACGCTATCCCGACGATCATGGAAGTTGCCAAAACGGATCCCACTCTGAATGCCGATCCGAACTGGCGCTTCTTCATGGAGGCGATGTCCTACGGCCGTCCCGCGGTGTTCAACCCGTACTACCCGAACATGCTCAGCGAGCTCGATCCGGCGACAAATGACGTGCTCGCTGGCCGAAAGACGGCGCAAGAGGCCCTGGACGCGGCCCAGAAGAAAGCCGAGGCCGAGATCGCGCGGAATCGGAAGTAGCCCGATTCTACGTGGAACGGTAACTCCCGGATAACGACACGCCCGCGGCCCACGGAGAAGACCCCGAGCGTGCAGAAATTGCTCGGTCTCCATGTGTTCTCTCCGTGGTGAGCGTGCCCGGCCTGCCACCGTCCGGGAAACTGAGCTGCAGGCGTGAGCGCAGGCTCACGGGAGAGGCCGAGGCAAGGCAAGAGAAGGAATGGCCCGAGAATCCGAAAACACGCGGGCTGAACAGATGAGACGGCGCGCGACGTCCCTCGCACCGCTCCGCCTTCGTGCGCCGTCGTCGGGGGCGTCGCGATTCGCGCTGAACCCGTGGCAGCGCGAGGCGCTCCTGGGCTATCTCTTTGCGGCGCCGTGGATCGTCGGCTTTCTGGCGCTGACCCTCGGCCCGATGCTCTTCTCGCTCTACGCGAGCTTCACCAGGTTCAACATCGTCAATCCGCCCGAGTGGGTCGGCCTGGATAACTTCACGTTCATCTTCCAGCAGGACGACCGCTTCTACACATCGCTGTACAACACCTTCTATTATGTTATCGTCAAGACGCCGGTCGTCATCGCCGCGTCGCTTTTCTTCGCGCTGCTGATGAACGTCGAGCTGCCCGGCCAGCGCACCTTCCGTACCATCTTCTACCTGCCATCGGTGATTAGCGGCGTCGCAGCAATCTTCCTCTGGATCTGGGTGCTGAATCCCGAGGGACTGCTCAATCGCGGGCTTGGCTTGCTCGGCATCCCCGGCCCGAACTGGTTCTACGATGCAGCCTGGGCGAAGAATGGACTGATCGTGATGAGCCTGTGGTACATCGGGGGGAACATTCTGATCTTCCTCGCCGGTCTGAAAAGTACCCCAAAGCAGCTCTACGAAGCCGCGGCGATCGATGGTGCGGGCACGCTTGCACAGTTCTGGCACGTCACGCTGCCGATGCTTTCCCCGACTATTTTCTTCCTCGTCGTGACCAGCGTCATCGGGGCCTTTCAGGTATTCAACTCGGCCTACGTCGTCAGCATCACCGCCGGCTCGGCGGCGGGCGATCCCGATCAGTCGCTGCTCTTCTACGAGGTCTATCTTTATATTCGCGCATTCCAGCAGTTGCAGATGGGCTTCGCATCCGCGCTGGCCTGGATACTCTTCGTCATCGTCATGATCGTCACCGGCATCCAGCTCTGGCTGGGCACCCGGTGGGTGTATTACCAGAGCTGAGGATCACCGCATGGCATCCGTCCGTGACCAGGCCCGAGTTCTGACGCGGCCCTGGAATCAGACCAGGCGAATTCGCGAGATCGTCCAGGCGGTCGTCATCCTCGGCGTGCTCACGCTGTTTTCCATCCTGTTTCTGGCGCCGTTCGTCTGGATGCTCGCCACCTCGCTGAAGGTACAGCAGCAGGTTTTCGATCCGAACTGGATTCCCGATCCGATCGCCTGGAACAACTATCCTGACGCGCTGGCCAGTGCGCCATTCGGGGTCTATTTCAAGAACTCGGCAATCATCACGATCTTCTCGACACTCGGATCGGTTCTCTCGTCTTCGTTGGTTGCCTACTCGTTCGCTCGCCTGAAGTGGCCCGGCCGTGACTTCTGGTTTGGCGTCGTCCTGGCGACGATGATGCTGCCCGGCGCCGTCACGTGGATCCCCACCTACATCCTGTTCGCCAAGATCGGCTGGGTGAATACCTTCCTGCCGCTGATTGTGCCGTCGTATCTTGGCGGAGGAGCCTTCTTCATCTTCCTCCTGCGTCAATTCTTTCGGGGCATTCCGATGGAGCTGTCCGAGGCCGCGCGCATCGATGGCGCAGGCGAGCTCCGAATCTGGTGGCAGATCATCCTGCCGCTTTGCCAGCCAGCCATCGCCACGGTCACCATCTTCGCATTCAATGGCTCCTGGCAAGACTACATGGGCCCGCTCGTCTATCTCAACTCTGAAGACAAGTACACTCTCCAGCTCGGTCTTACCATCTTCAAGGCCGGTGGCGGTGGCATCCCAATGTGGCACTGGATGATGGCCGCCAGCCTCGTCGTGATGCTGCCGATCCTGGTGATCTTCTTCCTCGGCCAGAACTACTTCCTCGAAGGGGTGACTCTCACCGGATTGAAGGGCTAGAGCTTCGCGGGAGGCGGGCAGGATAATTGCCGCGTACCTCTCAGGCGTACTAGGTCAGCCGGACGACGCTCACCCTGGTGCCGGTCACTCGATCAATCCTCGTGGGTGGGTGGGGAGAACCGCACTCGCGTGCGACCGGACTGCGCCCCGAGGCCCGCTGGCTGTTCCTGGCCATCGCTCTCGACTGACA